>JACAEB010000122.1 GCA_013389075.1 Alphaproteobacteria bacterium | reverse complement strand
GAGATGAGCGTCGACGAGGTGAGCCTGCGCCTGGCCTCGATGCTGGCCGCCGATGCGGGCCTGCGCGTGCCGTACGGGCTCCTCACTGGGGGCGAGCGCCTGACGCCCGAGCAGATCGAGGCCATCGGTCGCGCCCAGGATGTGGCGCACACGCTGCCGCTGGCCATCATCCAGCCGCGTCCGTACCTCGGCACGATCGAGGGCATCATCGCCTTTCGGCGCCGCCGCGCAGAGAAGGAGGGCAGGCAGCTCGGCCTCGTCGTCATCGACCAGCTCACGCAGGTGTGGCCGCCGGAGCGGTATCGGGGGCGGAAGGTCGACGAGATCGGCGAGATCACAGCGTCGCTGAAACAGACGGCTCTGCGCTTCGGCGTGCCCATTTTGTTGCTCCACCAGCTCAACCGGGCGGTAGAGGGGCGGAGCGACAGGCGCCCGCAGCTCGCTGACCTCCGGGACAGCGGCAGCCTGGAGCAGGACGCCGACACGGTCACGCTGTGCTACCGGCCAGACTACTATCTGGCGCGCGAGGAGCCGGCGGATCCGGACGCGCAGATCACGTGGCGGGACGCGATGCGCGAGGCGGAAGGTAGGTTTGAATTGATCATCGCTAAGGAGCGCATGGGCGCTACGGGGGTCGTCACCCTGAGGCACGATCTGCCGACAGGCCGTATTCTTGACGAGGGCGTGATGATATGAGACAGGTAGACAAGAACCCGGCCGATGTCTTCTTTTGGTCGGACTACGAGCACGACGAGGCGCTCCGCCTCTGCTCACTCGCTGCCCAGGGCCTTTGGATGCGGATGCTCTGCCTCATGGCCCGGAGCCAGCCGCGGGGCTACCTGCGCCTAGGGGACCGCGCTCTGTCTCCACGAGACCTCGCCCGCTGCGCGGGATGCACCGAGGAGGAGACCGTCGAGCTGATGCAGGAGCTCGAGGCTGCTGGCGTCTACTCCCGTGACAGGCACGGCACTCCATACTGCCGGCGCATGGTGCGAACCGACGCGCTCGCAAAAAAACGGTCAGAGATCGGGGCCGAAGGTGCCAGGAGGCGGTGGGGCACAAGTCGTTCAGTAACAAGGAGAAAATCTAGTTTGGCATCGCAAAGCCATGGCAACACTGATGGCGATGGTGATGGCAAAATGATGCATTCTTCATTCTTCACTCCTCCCCTTACCCCTCCGGGGCAAGGGATGCCAGAGGGGATGCCGGAAGGGATGCCGTCGCGAAAGCGACGATGGCTCGGACCCGTCGCGCCGCCGTGGCCGCACGAGACGTGGGCGGATGCGTGTGCCGGCGTCGAGTTCGCCTCGCCCGCCCTCGTCAACCGCTACGGCGAGGAGGACTGGCAGCCCGCCCTGCGGCTATGGCTCCGCGCAGACGCCCCCGCGGAAAAACGGTGGACTCCTGCGTGGGGACCCCCGCCAGGCGAGCCGGGCTGCCGGGTGCCGGAAAATGCGTTGGCGCCGATACGCGCCCGGCTCGAGGCAGATCTGCAACGCTGCGCCGCAGAGGTGGAGGCGTGAGATGCCTGCCAGACGCTCACAGTTCGCTCAGGGCGGCCGAGTCGGGGGGGTCCGCTACGCAGCTAGCGCGGAACGGAGATGGGGCGTCAGCGGGCTTCTGTGCGCCTCTCGTCATCGGTCCTATAATAGGATTTTTGTCCTTCCAGGGAGAGGTGTGCGTGCGCAGACGTCTGTCGTACCCGAGCCGCCTACCCCGCCCCCCGCGTAACGGGGTCGCAACGACACGCGAGGAGCTGTACGCGCTCCTGGCGAACCGCCGCCTCGAGCGCAACCTGAGCCAGGAGGACCTGCAGCAGGCGATCTACCACCCCGGCCCCAGGATCCGGCGCCTCGAGGCCCTCGACAGGCACCTGTGCGCAGAGAGCCTCACAGACATCCTGGCCGCCCTCCACGTAGGCATCGTCCTGGTCGACCTCGACCAGGTGTCGTCAGGCGTGCCCGTCCGCATCAATCTCCCGTCGTGCGCCGGCAGCGATAGATAGCATAGTGCGTATGTGCCCGGCAACCGCACAAAAATCGCCAATGAAATCAACAGCCTACGAAAAGGTCCCACCACGGGCATTGCCGCGCGCAGAAAAAACCGGCACCCAACAGGAGGGTCGCGAGAAACCCACACCCTACTCACAGACGAGCCGGCACCAGTGACCAGGCAACCCAAGCCCCGACACAAAATCACCCTCGACGCCGCGAGGAAAGGCGCAGCCGCGCCCAAGATGCGCAAGGCTCTTACAAAAGCCCTGCATCTCATGGTGTTCGAAGCTCTGACGCGGAGGGAAGCCGCAGAAAAGGCCGGGATGACAGACGAGGCGCTGAGACAAGCGCTGAAGAGGCCGCACGTGGTGGCGCTTGAGAGGGATCTACAGGCCGCGCGTGTGAATAGATGGGGCGACAAGGCGCTCGGCGAGATCTACGCGCTCGCCACAAGCGCCACGAGCGAGGCAGTCCGCCTCGATGCGAGCAAGTTCCTCGCCGCGCTCGCAGGGTACGTCCCGACGGCGAAGAGCGAGCACAGGCAGACCGTGACACACAGGGTCGAGCGCACGGTGATCTTGCAGCAGGTGGCGCAGCCGCGGGATATCACACTGCATCCGGCTCTCGCGGGCCAGGTGCGCACACCAGATGTTGTGTCGGTACCGGCTGGCGAGGCCGAAGAAGAGCCTGTTTCGGGCTAACCCATTGAAATGATTGAGGAAAGCATTTTACATAATAAAGATTATCGGATGAGATGCCGTATTATGTGCGCTGCCCGTGCCGGCGCCGTTCGGCCTCCATACGGCCCCGATTTCGGCGACGGGCGGGGAGGGGGGCGGGGGGGCAAAACCGGGCGCGACCTGGTATCTATGCCTATCCTCCCCGCACGATTGCCCCCCTACCCTTTCTCCAAATTTTTTTTGTGTTTCTGGGGGTTTTGTGATGGCTGGTGATCTTTGGGAGCGTGCGGAGCGATTGAGGGAGTACGCGCCTGACGGGGAGGTGTTGTCGCGGTTTCTCATGGACTGGTCGCTGGTGACGATCATTCAGGGTCCGTGGGGGAGTGGGAAGAGTGTGGCGTGTTGTCAGAAGGTTTGGATGGGGGCGAGTTTGCAGGCGCCTGGTCCGGGGGGGGTGAGGCGGACGCGGTGGTTTGTGGTGAGGAACACGTACCCGGAGCTGGATCAGTCGACGGTGAAGACGTGGCTTGAGTGGTTTCCGGAGGGGGATCCGTCTGAGGGTGGGTGGGGGCAGTTTCGGAGGCAGAGGCCGTACACACATTTTTTGAGGAATGGGGATGTTGAGGCTGAGGTGATTTTTCTGGCGCTGGACAATGAGGATGATCGGAAGAAGTTGTTGTCGACGGAGGTGACGGGGGCGTGGGTGAATGAGGGCCGGGAGGTTCCGAAGGCGATTATTGATGATCTTTTGGGTCGGACGGGTCGGTTTCCGAAGATGATTGATGGGGGGCCGACGTGGCATGGCCTGATCATGGACACGAACGCGCCTGATGAGGAGCATTGGATACCGGTGATGAGGGGGGATGTTCCGCCGCCGGACTGGATGACGGACGAGCAGATTAAGGCGCTGGAGAAGCCGAAGAACTGGTCGTTCTATATTCAGCCGGCGGGGCTGGTGGAGGTGTTTGACGAGCATGGGAACCTTACGGGGTATGAGCCGAATGTGCGCGCGGAGAACGTGAGGTACCTGCCCAAGGGGTATTACGACAACCTGACGGCGGGGAAGCCGAAAACGTGGATTGACGTGAACATTCTCAATCGTCTGGGCACGCACAAGGACGGTCGACCTGTGTGGCCGCAGTACAGTCAGGGTGTGCATTTGGCGAGCAAGCCGCTGAAGGCGTATCCGGGCGTGGATGTGTATGTGGGGATCGACTTTGGCCGGCAGCCTGCGGCGGTGGCGGCGCAGTGTCTGCGCGGGCAGTGGCTGATCCAGCATGAGTTGACGGCGCAGAATGAGGGCTCGTCGATCTTTGCTCCGCAGGTGAAGAAGTGGCTGGTACAGTGTTACGGGCCGGATGCGGTGTTTCACATTTTTGGGGACCCGTCTGGGGACTTTATGGGGCCGAACGATGACCGGACGCCGTACCAGATTTTCAGGGCGAATGGGCTGCATGTGAGGCCGGCGCCGGGTGGGAACCGGTTACCCCTGCGGCTTGAGACGGTCGAGAGTTTGCTCGTGCGCCTTGTTGATGGGAAGCCTGCCCTGATGGTGTCGCCCTCGTGCACGACGCTGAAGGCGGCGTTGGCCGGCGGGTATGCGTACCGGCGCCTGCGCATGAGTGGCGGCGCCAAATATTCGGACGAGCCGGACAAGAACCGGTTCAGCCACATTGCCGATGCGCTTCAGTACCTTGTCCTTGGGGCGGGGGAGGGGCGGACGGTTGTGGGAGCGGGCAAGTCGGTGAAGCCGGTCCAGACGGCGAAGGCTTTCGACGTGGGCCGGGCTCGCCTCGATCCGCTGGGGAAGCGCAATGGTAGACGACCTGTCGTCCGTTCGGGTATTTGATCCGCCGTACTGGTACGTGGCCTTCCACCGGCGGCCACGCCTGTACTGGTTCGACTGGCTGGTGTGGGGGAACGATTTCCGTCATGTGAGCGTGTTCGGCCATGTGCCGGAAAGTGATGCGTGGGTGTGGGCGTCGTGCACGCGCCACGGCGTCGTCATTGAAGCCGTACCCGGCCCCGCCGTTGCCGGCCGGCTGGCTGCGGCTGCCGCCTCAGGCCCGGTCCTGCGCGTTGCCAAGGGGGAGGCTTCCCCCGCCTCGTGGCCGCCGCTTTATTGCGTGTCGTTCGTTTGCAGAGTCCTGAACGTCCCGCTACGGGCATTGACCCCTTACGGATTGTTTCGTCAGCTTTTGCGCAACGGTGCACAGAGGGTCCTCGATGATGAGCCCAAAGCCTCCGAAGGAAGACCCGGCGGTCAAACGGGCGCGTGAGCGCGATGCCCGCCTGGCGGAGAACGAGCGCCTGCGCTCGATCCAGGAGCAGCTGCAGGATGAGACGCTGACGCGCCTGCGCCGCGTGTCGGGATCGCTCGGCCTGAGCGGCGCGCGTCCCCTGAGCATCTTTGGCCGATGATGAAGGCGCATCAGGACCGCCTGACGAAGGCGAAGGCCGACCGGGCCACGCATGAGCCGTGGTTGCAGGAGATATACCGCCTTGCCATGCCGTGGCGGACGCGGTTCGGCATGCAGGCCCAGCAGACGCACGATCACGTCGACGTGTATGACGGCACCCTCATGGAGGCGGTGAGCGACTTCGCCTCGGATCTCCTGGCCACGTATACGCCCACGGACCAGCGGTGGATCGAGCAGCAGGTCATATTGCCGCCGGGCGTGTCCGAGGCCGACAGGAAGCGTATCGCCCGCGCCGTCGCCGATCAGGATGCGGCGATCTTCGAGGAGATCCGCGCGTCGAATTTCTACGAGGCGGTCGTTGAGGCCAATGCAGACCTGGCCTTGGGCACGGCGGTCATGCACATCGACGAGGTGGCGGGGCTCTCATACCCGATCCATTGCCAGGCACTGCCTCTCGTGAACACGTATGTGTGCGCCGGCCCGTACGGGCGCATCGACGGCGTTTACCGTGAGCAGAAGGTCACGATCGACCACGCACAGGTCCTGTGGCCGGGGATTGATCTGGGGCCGAAGCTGTCGCAGAAGAAGGGGACGGACGAAATTACCATCATTGACGGCGGCTACCGGGACTGGAAGGAGCGGGGGACGCCGACATGGCAGTACGCCGTCTTCGAGTCCGGCGGCAAGGACGTCATGCTTGAGCAGACGATGGCCGGCGAGGGCGCGTGGCCGCTCGTCGGCGCCCGGTGGCTGACGGACACCCACACGGCCTGGGGCATCGGCCCCGCATACAAGGCCCTGCCATGGGCGCGTACGGCTGACGAGCTTGCCTACCTCATCCTGAAAAACGCCAACTGGCAGGTCGATCCGGTGCGGTCGTATACCGACGATGGCGTCATCAATCTCGACACGGACATCGTGCCCGGGACGTGGATTCCCGTCGGGCCGGATGGCGAGATCCGCACCATCGAGAACCCGTCGAACCTCGATATCGGGTACTTCACGCAGGATGACCTGCGCCGCCTGATCAAGCACGCGCTCTACCAGGACAAGCCCGAGCAGCGGGGGCGGACGCCGCCGACGGCGACGCAGTGGCTGGACGAAGCATTGGAGAACCAGCGCCGGCAGGGCGCGCCCCTCGGGCGGCTGGCCGTCGAATGGTTGTTCCCGATCTTCATGCGCTTCCGCCATCTCCTGATCCAGCGGGGGACGATTGCGCCCGTCCTGTACAAGGACGAGCAGGTGCGCCTGCGCCTCGTGTCGCCGCTCCTGCGCGCGGCCCGGCAGGAGGATGCCGTCACCGGCGCCCGCTTCCTCGAAATTCTCAACGGTTCGTTTCCGCCCGAGACCGTCGCCATGCTGATCGACGCCACAAAGACGGCGCACAATCTCCAGGCGGCCCTGCGTGACGAGATCATCGCCCTGCGGACGGAGGAAGAGGCGGCCCAGCTCCTCGCCTCCCTCGCCCAAGGAGTTGCCAGTGCCGGACGCCTCAGTGACCCCATCGCGCAAGCCCCGCCCGCCCCTGCACGCGGCGCCGCCTAAGCCAGCCATCACCGCCGAGGCCGAAGCCATGTACAGGGACTTTGCCCTCACATTCCTGACGCCGCACGGCCTCGGCGTGCTCCGGCACATGCGCGAACGCCTCGAAGTCGACCTCGCCCGCGCAACGGACGGGGAAAAAGACGCAACCGTCCCCCTACGGGCCTTGTCACAAGTGCAGGGAGCATTGCAATTCTTGCGCTATGTCGAGAATGCCATCTGCCGAGGAGCAGACATTGACGGCCGAGACCTCAGGACAAGAATCTACGCAGCTCCCCCCGGAAACGACTGATGCGTCCTCTCAGTCGCAGCGGCCCGCTTTCGTGCCCGAACAGTACTGGGATGCGAAAGCGGGCACGCTGAAGCCGGAGTATGGTGAGCACGTGCAGGGCCTTGAGCGATTCCGTACCGAGATCGAAAGCCTTGCGGGCACGATCCCCGAGGCTGCGGACAAGTACGACGTCAAGCTGCCGGCCGATTTCGAGATGCCGGAGGGCTACCAGTTTTCGGTCGAGGGCCGCGAGGGCCTGATCGAGGCGGCCCGCGCTGCCGCGCACAAGGCGAGGCTCCCCCAGTCTGCGTTCGAGGCCATGGTTGGCGCCGTCGCCGCTGCGGAAATCAAGCAGCTCGAAGCCGACCGTGCGCGGATCGACGCCGAAATCAAGGCGCTGGGCGAGAAGGGTCCGGAGCGCCTGCGCTCCATCGAGACCGCGCTCAAGGCGCGACTCACGGCCGGGCAGGCAGAAAGCCTCATGGCCCTCACGGTTTCAAAGGATGGCGTCGAGGCGCTCGAAAAGCTGCTGTCGTCGGCTTCGCGTGTCCCCGCAGAGACGGCCGATCCGGCCCGGAAGGGCGCGGCTCTCGATCAGATCATGAAGGAGAGTCCGGTCACGCGCCTGACCCGGATCTTTGAACGTCAGCGCAAGGCCAGCTAGGAGTACGCCTGATGTATACGCTTGCGGAAGGTCAGAAGAACGCTGTCGATGAAGGCAACGTGATGAAGGCCACGATCATCGAGCTGTTCCGCAAATCGGAACTCCTCGACATCATGGGCTTTGTCGATATTCCGGGCAATTCCTATTCCTACAATCTGGAAGCGGATGCCCCGGCCATTGCCTTCCGTGGCGTGAACGAGAGTTACACGACCTCGACGGGCGTGATCAATCCGCAGACGGAAGCCCTGCGCATTGCCGGCGGCATGATCCAGCTCGACCGCGCACAAATGAAGATGCTCGGCGAAGGCGTCTGGGCTCGACAGGTCGACATGAAGACCCGTGCCCTCGCCCGCGAAATCGGGCGCAAGATGATCAAGGGCGACACCACCTCGAACCCGCGCGAGTTCGACGGCCTACAGGTGCGTGTGCCCGTGACCTCCACGGGCAGCCAGCACGTCGCCAACTCGTCTTCGTCCGGAGGCGCGGCTCTTAGCCTGTCGAAGCTCGATGACGCGATCAACACGGTCATGGACCCCACGCACATCATCATGCCCCGCGCCATGAGGCCCAAATGGGCGAAGGTCCAGCGCAGCTCGACAATTGCCGGCAACGTCAATCTCGACCGGGAGAATTTCGGCCGGCCGGTGATGACGTACAACGACATCCCCATCGTGTTCGCCGACATGCCGGGCAAGCAGACGGCGGCGCTTCCGTTCACGGAGACGCCGGCCGGTGGCGGCACCGCTCAATGTTCGAGCGCATACATCCTGTCCGTTCGCGAGAGCGGCGTGCACGGCATTCAGAACGGCGGCATGGAAGTCTACGACATGGGCCTCGTGCAAGAAGGCGTGAACCGGGCGCTCCAGATCGAATGGCTGATCGCCCTCGTCGTGGAAGATCCGTATGCAATCTGCCGCCTGAGCTCGTTCACGCTCGCTGACATCGCGGCCTGATAGGGCCTGAAGAGGAGTAGGAAACCATGGTCGCCAATCTTGAGGGCCGGCTGGACTTCACCTTCGACCTTGAGTCCCTGCTCAAGGACGCCGGCCTTGTCGCGGCGTCGGCGGCGGCAACCGTCGGCGGCACTGCGAAAGTGATCAATGTCGGCACGGCAGTGATGCGGTCCACGCTCGTCATCGACGTGACCGACATCGAGATCGCCTCGAACAACGAGCTGTACACGGTCGTGGTCCAGGGCTGCGCTGCTTCCGACTTCTCTTCGGGCGTCCAGAACCTTGCCGCCCTCGACTTCGGGGCCACCGAGGTGCGCCCCGGCGGGGCCGCTGACAGCGTCACCGGCCGCTTCCACCTTCCGTTCACGAATCTCCAGGACGGGACGATCTACCCGTACATTCGCGTCTACACCGTTGTGGCGGGCACCATCGCCACCGGCATCAACTACACAGCATTCATGGCGAAGAATGGCTAACGAGATCGGAGACACCGACGGGGCGATCCCGGCCGGCTGGGTGAAGGTCTACAACCTTCATTCCGGCACGGCGGAATACGTCCCGTCGATTGACGCGCGCGAGCGCATCAAGATCAGCCCCAGCCTCTTTTCGATGAGCCCGCCCGAGCCGAAGGAGCCCCCCAATGGCGGAAATCCCAAGCAGGGTCACGGGCCAAACAAGTAGCACGGGCGCCCTCGGGCCGGTCGCGGTCTACGGCTTTGCCACGCTGTCTCTGAAGTTCGCCGGCGCGGGCACGGTCGTGCACCAGCGCAGTTTCGATGCCGGGGCCACGTGGGTCGATGTAGCGACGCTCACGGAAGCGTCGTCGGCGGACGAGCTTCAGTCGAACATCTTCGAGGCCGGAAGTCAGGTTCTTCACCGGCTGAATGTGACCGATGCCTCGGCGGCGATCGATTATTTCCTGGGCGTTTGAGATGCGGCATGGCGACAGCGCGCAAGCTCGATCTCATCAACTCCGCCCTCGCCGAGATCGGTGAGGCGCCGCTTACGTCGCTCGTCAGCGGCAGCGAAGACGCACGCCAGATTGCCGCCGCCATCTATCCCCAGATCGTGAGAGAGCGCCTGTCCAACGCGACGTGGCGGTTCGCCCGCTCGACCCTCTCCCTGTCCGCGACCGTGGCCGGCGTCAGCGGGCAGAGCGGGTACGATTATGTCTGGGCCTTGCCCGACGACATCCTCTCCGTGCTGAAGGTCGAGATCGACGAGCGTCCGTACGATGACTGGATCCTGCACGGCGGCTACCTGATGACGAAGGCGGCCACGGGGCTCGTCCTGTTCTATCAGCGAGAGGTTGCCGAGGATGAGTGGCCGCCGGAGTTCGAGCGGATCGTGCGCCTCGACCTGATGGTCGTGTTCACGCGCGCCATCAAGGAGGACGAGGCCGCCGCCCGCTCGCTCGAGGACAAGCTGCTCGTGGCCGAGCGCGTGGCCCGCGCCCGGTACGGGCGGCAGCGCTCGCCCCAGCAGCCGGTCAGGTCCCCTCTGGTGGAGCGCAGGCGCCATGGCAAGACGACTGCCCTCTGAGCAGACATCCTTCCTCGGCGGCGAGCTGAGCGAGGACTACCGCACGGCGTTCCACCTGGCGCAACGGCGCGTCTCGGTCCAGCGGGCACGGAACGTCCGTCCGCTCGTGTCGGGCGCACTCAAGGTCCGGCCCGGCTCGACCCGGCTGGCCGAGCGGGCCGGGCCGGAGATTGTCGTCTCGGCCAACTTCTCTGCGAGCCTGCGCTTTCGCCTCCTGTTCTCGGCGGGCTCCGTGTCCATCCTCGACAGCGATGGCGCCCTCGTGCAGACGATTGGATCGTGCCCGTGGGGAGCGTCCGACCTGCCGCTCCTGTACCCGAGCGTGGGCGAGGATTACGTCATCGTGGCCGGGCACAACTTCTGGCCGCAGGTGATCACGCGCGCGGCCGGGGGCACGTGGTCGCTGTCCGACTTCGCCTTTGCCGCCGGCATAGCCGGTGCCCTGTCCCAGCCCTATTACAAGTTCGCCGCCGCAACGACGAAGCTCCAGCCAAGCGCGCGCACGGGCACGGTCACGCTGACGACGAGCGCGTCGTTCTTCGTCGCCGGCCATGTGGGCACGCGCGTGCGCTATCTCGGCCGCGAGATCATAGTCACGGCTGTCACCGATGGCACGACCGCGACGGGCACCGTTGTGAACACGCTGCCGCCCGCGGTGCAGCTCACTGTCACCGACGGGTCAGGCTTCGCCGTCGGGCAGGCCGTGCGCGGCGCGGACACAAACGTGGCCGGCATCATCACCGCCGTTTCGGGAACGACAATCACCGTTGCCATCAGGGAAGGGCAGACGAAGTTCGATGTGTCGGGACAGGAAAAGCTCGTGGGTCCGGACGGGGCGGCGAAGATCACAGCACAGACAGAGGTCTCCCCGGCGTCACTGGAAGATTGGGACGAGCAGGCCATCTCCGCCGTGCGAGGATATCCCGGCGGCGTCGGAGAGCACCGGGGACGACTGCTCTTCTGGAACCTGCGGGATCTCGGATCTGCCGTCCTCGCCTCATCGCTCACGGCCCTGAACGATTTCAACGTCGGCACGGGCGAGGACGGGGATGCCGTCTTCGAGATCATCAAGGCGGCGCCGCCCGAGCGGGTCCTTCACTGCTTGAGCGCCGAGCAGCTTCTCCTCGTCACGGACAGGGCCGTGCGGTACGTGCCCGAGGGACCGGACAATGTGTTCCGTCCGACCTTTGCCACCTTCCGCAAGGTCGGGACCTCTGGCGGCTCCCTTGCGCGCCCGCTCGTGACCGACGAGGGCGTCGTCTTCGTCGAGGCGGGCGGCAACAAAATGCTCGCCGCCCTGCCGACGGGCGACACCGTGCGCTCGTGGCAGGTCGTCCCCATCTCGGATGGCGCGCCCCATTTCATCCGCAACCCGCAGAGCCTCGTCCTCACGTCGGGAAACGAGGAGGTGCCAGAGCGGTACCTGATGGCGGTGAACGATGACGGGACCATCTGCCTGCTGTATTTCCAGGGCTTCGGCTCTGACGCCATTCTCGGCTGGTATCTGTGGACGACGAGCGGAAGCTACCTGTCCATGGCAGAAATCGACGGCAAGGTTGATGTCATCGTTTCTCGGTCGGGGAGCTATTTCCTCGAACGCTTCGAGGAGGGCCTGAACGTCGACGGCGGCGTCGCCTTCGACACGAGCACGGGCCTTCTCCCCCTCGCGACGACGACGGGCGCCATTCTCACCGGCCCGGATGGGGCATGGCTTCTGACGACGGAGACGGGCATCGCCGACCTCATCGGTGAGACGGTCTCGATCGTGGACGGATCGGTCTATTGGGGTGAGTACACGGTCGATGCCAATGGCAAGATCCCTGGCATCCGTGGTCTGACGGGCGCGTTCCAGGCCGGGTATGAGTTCGACTGGCAGGTCTGGCTGTGGCCGCCCGACATGTCGGACTACGACATCCCGAGGGGGCGCCCGTTCCGGATCACGCGCGCGTATGTGCACATCGTGAACTCGACCCGGTACTGTGTCAACGGACAGGACGTGGCCGGCTACAGGGAGGGCAGCGAGCTTGGCAGCCCGCCGCCACTGCGGTCCGAGACGCGAAAGTTTCGCCTGCCGAAATGGGGTGATAATCAGTATGTGCGCGTCGAAAGCGCTGGCCCGAGCCCGTTCGAACTGACGGGCGTCGGGATGGAAGTGGTGGTAAGCTGATGGAACCGACAACCCTGTTTGCCGTCGGATCGTCCGTGTTCAGAGCCGTGTCGATCTACCAGTCCGGGCAGGCGCAGGCTGCCGAATACAGGGGCCGGCAGCGCGAGTTCGAGAGACAGGCGCAGCAGGCGCGCACGGCGGCAAGCCAGTCCGAGGCCGTCAACCGCGACCGCCTCGTCGCCGATCTTGGCATCATCCGCTCGCTGAGGGCGGCGCGCGGCGTCGCGCCCGACAGCCCGACCGGGCAGGCAATCGAGAGCGACATCATCGCCAGCGGTGAGCGTGCGCTCCTGATCGAGCGGGCAAACTACCTGTCCCAGGCCGACGCGGCGCGCCGGTCCGGGGCGGCGGCCGGGATGGCGGCGCGCAATGTCCGCCGGTCGGCGCTGTTCTCGTCCGCTTCTTCGCTTTTCGACGCGGCCGCGACGGCTGCGCGGCAACCCAAATAGGGGACGGTCATGGCGGGAACAGGCTTGCCGATCCGGGACAGGGAGGTGCGTACCCAGCAGACGCCGGCGGCCAATCTCGACACGGGCTCGGCGGGCGCGTGGGAGGCCCTGGCCGACGCGGCGGGGGCCGTGCGCAAGCGTCTCCAGCCAGCCCTGAATGCGCGCGCCGAGGCGGCGGGCGGCAAGGCCGTGAGCGAGGACGAGCAGGGCAATCTCACCGTCAATCTGCGCACGGAACTGACTGAGCAGGATGCGGCGTTCAACGTGGCGGCGCGCGCCGCCTATCTCGCCCGGGCGTCCACGCAGTGGGAGACGGCGGTCGGGAACCTCGAACAGGGCGTGATCGCCAAGGTGCGGTCGGGCGAGATTCAAGGTGGGGAGGCGCCGGAGGCGTTCGAGGCGCAGATCGATGCGTGGCGGTCCGGCATCATGGACACCCTGCCCGGCGAGTTCGCCGCCGCCGCCGAGGCGCGCATCGCCACCATTGCCGCCCGCAGTCAGAGATCCGTGGTCGACACGGCGGCGTCGCTCGCGCTTGAGCGGGCGAGGCAGGACGTGACGGCGCGGGCCGATCACATCGAGGGCAAGCTCTATGCGCTCTTCGCCTCGGGGCAGGGGCAGGGGCAGGAGGCGGCGGAATATCTCGCCGAGTGGCGGGCCAATCAGGAGATCCGTGTCGCCACGCTCGGCATCACCGAAGAGGCGGCACAATTACAGACCCGTAACCTTGAGGCGCGCTTGGCCGGCGCAGCGCTTGTCCCCGCTGCCGAGGACACGTACCGGGCGCGGGGGCTGGAGGCCGCGCGCGCGCAGGTGAGAGACTTCGCCGCCGACCCGGCGCTCGACCTCACGGAGCGGGATCGCATCACCATCGAGAACCGGGCGCTTCGGCGCCTCGATGAGCTGGAGCGTGAGCGCGCGGAGGCGCGGGCCGAGTTCGTGACCACGGTGGGCAAGCAGGTGCGCGAGGCGGAGACGGGTGCGCGTCTCGGCCTCGACCCGCGTGACATCGTGGACTACGACGCCGTTCTCGCCGCCTATCCCGAGGACGGGCCGCGCATGATCGCGTCCCTCGACGCTCAGTATTCGGCCTATGAGGCGATAGGCGCCGCCGCGACGGCGGACGCGAACACGCGCGGGGCCATCGTCGCCGACGCGCAGGCGCGGGCAGACGCGGCGCGGGCCGATGGCGACGTTGCCCGCCTCGCCCGCGAGACGGAGCGGGTGGCGACCATCTCCGAGGGCGTCGGGCGCGCTCAGACGGCGTTCGCCCGCGACCCGGCGGCGTATGTGCGTGCGGCGTTTCCCGATGTGAAGGCCGCATGGGCTGCGGTGGACGCCATTGACCCGTCATCCGACCTGGAGGGGTACCAGGCGGCCGTGGACGCGGCCATCGCCGTGTCCCTGTCCGCGCAGGCGCGGTTCGATCCGACGCGCAAGCCGAGCGTTCTCTCGGCCGATCAGGAGGCAACCATTCTGAGCCGCCTCGATCCGGACCCGCAGGACCCGAATAGCCGCGTGGCCATGATGACGGAGATCGGCCGCCTCAGTGTCCTGTACGGGCGCCACTGGCCGCGTGTGCGCGAGCAGCTTGGCAAGGCGGCGAGCCCGGCCCTGGGCGGGGCCATCGACTACGTGGCGGAGAGCCCGGTCATTGCCGGCGTCTTCGTCGATGCGCACACAATGGGCAAGAAGGACCTCGACGCCGCGCTCAAGGGGATTGATGACGAGATGGTTCTCGCCGACACGCAGGACATGCGCCTGACCCTGCCGACGGGTTCGGACGGTGCCGAGTTTGCCGCCCGGTACAGGGCCTATGTGGGCGCCCTCATGGCGCGGGGCACGTCCGCGTCCCAGGCGCGCACGCGCGCACAGCGCGACCTCATGACGAACGAGTGGGTCTTTGTCGGCACCTACCGGGTGCCGCGCGGCTACGATGTCGCCGCCGTCCGCGAGACGGCGGGGCGGGTGCGCATGGGCCTGACGGCGGAGGATATCCGCGTGCCCGGCTCGGCTGTGCCCGGTCTGACGCCGGAGGCGCGGGCGGCTACCTATCTCGACGGCATTGCCACGCTGGGCATGTGGTCAAACTATGTTGACGACGATGGCCGCGAGGTGGGTCTCGTGCTTCGCGACCCGCTCGGCTATGTCGTCCAGCGCAAGGACGGAACTCCCGTCATCTTTCGGTTCGACGAAGCCCGCCGGACCGAGCTACGTCCGTATCCGTACGTGCCTGTTCCGGCTCTCTGATCATGCCCGTCTCGCAGAGCCCGTTTCAGACTGCCCCGGACTGGTATTGGGATTACGGTCTCGATTACCAGCCGGCCACGACCGGGCAGGGCGTGAGCGCGGCCTTCGGCATCAGCGGCCAGACGGGGCCTGTCAACCTGCTGCGCGACCTCATGGCGGTGGCGCGCGCGCGCGGGCATGGCTCCGATAGTGTCTTCCTTCCCGGCGGCATCCCCGGGCTGGAACCTGAAGCCGAGGAGCCAGTCCGGCTATCGCCCGAGCAGGCGAACGAAAAGTACGGTGACCTCGGCCTGAGCTTCAACCGACCCGTCACCGAGGAAGAAGCGGAAGTCTACGCCCGCCGCCGCCGCCGGGAGATCGCGCGCGAGCACGTCCTCGCCCGTGCACCCAAGGATCTTGGCTCGCAGGTGGCGTATTTCGGGGCCGGCCTTGCCGCTCAGGCGCTCGACCCGATCAATGTCGTTGTATCGCTGATCCCGTCCGTGGGGACGGCCCGGTTCGCCGCCTGGGCAGGGCGGTCCGGTGTGGCTGGCGCTGCCGTGCGCGGCGGGGTTGAAGGCATTGTCGGCGCCGCTGCCATCGAGCCCCTTGTCTATGCGGGCGCGCGCGCACTCCAGGACGATTACACGCTGGCCGACAGCCTCGCCAACGTCGCTTTCGGCGGCATCATCGGGGGCGCTTTTGGCGCCGGGAGCAAGGCCATCTGGAACCTTGTCGCCCCGTATCACCCGCAGACGCGGGACGCGGCCCTGCGCACGGCCATCGCGAAGTATGCGCTCGACGAGCCGGTGAATGTCAGCGCCGTCCTGCGTGCCGACCCCGCAGCTCATGAGGGCGGCTACTACTCAATGCGCGCGGCGATTGAGGCCGGAGACATCGTTGAGAGCCTGCGCCGGCAGATCGCCGAGGCTGACCAGCGTGTGCGTGAGGCTGGGCAGGCAGGTGCGGCCCCTGGGGCCTATGCCGAGGCTGTGGGGCGGCTTGAGACCATCGACGGCGAGCTGCGGGCACCAGACCTGCCAGCGGACAGGCGCGCGGATCTCCAGCGAGAAAGAGAGGCGGTCGTAGCGTCCATAGCCGGCGGCGAGGAGGTATTCGCGGCGCCCCAGCGCCAGCGGCTTGAGGCATTGGAGGCCGAGCGCGACACCCTGCGCAGTCGTCTCGCCGAGCGGATCAAGGTCGCCGAACAGGAGCGGGCGGCGTTCAACGCTGGCATAGCGGCGGCGGCTGCCGTGGGCGATACCGCTACCTTCGGCGCCCGCGACCTGTCGGGCGTCTCCGGCCGTCTGGGGGATGTCCAGCGTGTCGGCGACGGCGCCGCTTTCGAGATCCCTGCCGCGCTTCTGTCCGGCTATGCGGGCCGCGTGGCCCATGCCGAAGCGGCGGCCAACAGGGCCGTGCGCGGGGTTTATGACAGCCAGAGGGGCGCGGCTGCGCCCGTGACCGGCGCCGAGGAAATCCTGATCCGGAGCGGGCGCGCCTATGTGGACAGGCACGGACGCGAGACGGACGGCGTCGTCGCGGCGGAACAGGCCCGGCAGGAGGCGGACGCGTTCATCTCCGCAGCCGTGGCCGAGGGCCTGCTCGATGAGGCGGACGTCACGGCCCTGCGCGCGGCCGATGAGCGCGACCGCACGCCCCAATATCTGAAAGCCATCTCGGCGGGCGTGCGCTGCCTGGTTGTGAGGGCGGTATGACGGCACTCAATGATTGTATCGCGACGATCCGCGCCGCGTCGGACAATGCGCTTTCCGATCAGCAGATCGAAGAGCTGATGATGGAACTCGACCGGCGCCGGCAGGCGCGGCGGGCGCAGAATGCCGCCCTGTCGGACGAGGAGCTTCTGTCGCAAGTGGCGGAGGAGCTGACGTCCGAAGTCGCCATGGCAACGCATATCGAGCGCCGCAATCGCGCCCTGAACATCATTGTCGAGAAGCGGGCCGATGAGGTGATCCGCGCGGCGCCCGATGCCAAGCGCGGGGTCAAGGCGCTGCTCTCCGGAGCGGTCAGACCGTTCACGGGCGCGCGCGACAGCGTGGACAGCCGCGCGGGCGCGCTCGTGAGCCAGTATCTCGGCAGGGCCATCGCCGAACTCAAGCGCGAGGGCCTGCTCGATATTGTGCAGAAGCCGACACGGGAGTTCCAGCTCGATGTGGCGCGCGAGCTGCGGGCGCTCTCCGAGGCCCGGTCACAGGTGACGAAAAGCGCACAGGCAAGGCGCGTAGCCGAAATCTGGCGGTCCGTCACCGAAGAGGCAAGGCTCCGCGCCAACCGGGCCGGCGCGTGGATCGGCACGCGGACGGATCGTATCGCCTCGCAGTCGCACGATCCGGGCCGGCTGCTTCCCGTCGGCAAGACCGTGGACGAAGCCTTCGCCGAATGGCGGGAGGAGATCCTGCCCCGCCTCGACGCGGCCGAGTCCTTTCGTGGCAAGGACCAGGAGGGGTTCCTGCGCGCGGCGTTCGACGAGATCACGCGCAACGAGCACATGGCCGTGGCGTCGAGAGCCGACGCGGACACCAATGAAGCGGTCGGCCGGGACCTGCACGACATCGCCTTTTCCGGCCCGGCGAACCTGGCCAAGAAGCTGAGCCGGCACCGGCAGTTCGTGTTCAAGTCCGCCGATGACTGGTTCGCCTACAACGAGAGGTACGGGCGCCGGAGCCTCTTCGAGACGATGGTGGCCGACATCGAGCGCCTGTCGCGCGCAACTGCGCTCATGGAAAAGCTCGGGCCGAACCCGCGGGCCATGTATGAGAAGCTGAAGCGGAAATACGCGCTCGATGACGGCTTCGACAAGACCATGGACCAGCTCGACGGCACCGCGTGGATGACACAGTATCCGCGTGCCGCTGACATCTCGGCGGCCATCGTCGCCGTCGAGAACATGTCCAAGCTGGGCGAGTCGGTGGTCACCGCGTTTTCGGATCTGAGCATGATGGCTTCGGAGCTGTCCTATCAGGGCGAGCCCCTGCACATGGCCTTGTGGAACTCGCTCGGCGCGCCGTTCTTCCGCCTCACGTCCACGGAGCAGGTGCAGGAACTGGCCGACCTGCTCGTGCCGGGCGTGAGCGACTTCACCGCGCACCTTGGTGGACGCTTCGGTAGCGGCGAGAGCATAACGGGCAGGGTGGCGGCGGCGCAGCGCGTATTTTTTAAGATCAACCTGTTCCAGCCGTGGACGGACGCGATACAGCGGTCCATGGCGGTCATGATGGCCCGCAGGATGGGGCAGGAGACGGCCAAGGCGTTTTCGGCCCTGAGCGACGAGTACCGGCGCGTCCTCGACATGTATGGCATCGGCGAGCGCGAATGGTCCGTCCTCGCCAGCGCCCGCACCCGCCTCGATGACGGGCGCGAATACATCACCCCGGACAGCATCCGCGCCCTTGACGACACGGCCATGGCGCCCCTGACCGGCGAGCGCATCGCCGCCATCCGTGCCGAGATTGCCGACGCACGGAACAAGGCGCAGGCAAATGCGCAATCAAAGGACCCGCTCGTTTCCGACCAGGCGCAGGAGCGACTGCGGACGCTCTCCGCCGAGGAAGAGCGACGTATCAATGCCGTGCGCCGGAAGGCTGCGGACGCGCTGGAGAATGCCTACCGGACGATGATCAATGACCGGATCAATATCGGCGTCCCCCACCCGGGCGCGCATGAGCGGGCGATTCTCATGCAGCGCCTCGACCGGGGATCGGCGGCGGGCATTGCCCTGCGCCTGTTCATGCAGTTCAAATCGTTCCCCCTCACCATGTCGACGAAGGTCCTGGCGCGGGAACGGTTCGGTCACGAGGACGTTGTGTCCGCCTCGCTCGGCATCGCCCGCCTGATCGCGGGAACGACCGTCATGGGGCTTCTGTCGATGGCGGCCAAATCGATCCTTGCCGGGCGGGACCCGCGCAATCCATTCGGCGAGGATGCGGCTGCCGTCTGGGTCAAGGCCGCCCTTCAGGGCGGCGCGCTGTCGATCTATGGCGATGTGCTCCTCAACGATCTCAACGAATACAATCGCACGATCCTCGGCGCGCTTGCCGGCCCCGCCTATGGCGACGTCGAGAACCTCATCAAGCTCGCCCAAGGCGTCGCCACGACGGGCCAGATCAGCCCGCAGAACGTCCGCGACATTAAGAACATGCTGCCCTACCAGAACTGGTTCATGACCAAGGCGGCGATGGACTATCTCGTGGTCCAGAACATCCAGGAAATGCTCGATCCCGGCTATGTCGAGCGGTACAACCGTCGCCTCCGCGACTATGGCTACGAGCTGAACTGGCTGGGCGAGGCGCTGAGCCTGCAATAATGAGCGGACGTCCCGCTATGGGCATTGATGCCCGCGCCGGTATTGGCCTCATTGTGACATGGCCAAGCTCCAACCGACCAATGCAGACCCGGTCAGCCAGTACACGGTCACATCGGCGACGGTGGGGCCGTTCGTCGTCGGCTTCCCCTTTGCGAACACGACAGACGTGAAGATCGCTGTCGGCGGCATCACGCTGTCGTCCGGCTATTCCGTGTCTGGCACGGCTGCGGAGGAGGGCGGTTTCACGGGCGGCACGGTGACGCTCGACACGGCCATCTCGTCCACGACCGTCATGATCTACCTCGATCCCGATCCGTCGCGGTCGGACGATTACGATGACGGGCGCGATTTCAATCTTGGCGAGATCGACTTTGCCTTCGATCGCCAGCACCTGGTCCTCAATGCGCTCATGTGGCTGGTGAAGCGGTCGCTCCGTCAGCCCCGGAAAGAGACGGCGGGCATTGGCGAGCTTCCGGACCAGTCGACGCGGGCGCTCAGGTTTCTCGGCTTCGATGCCAATGGCGACCCCATCGCGGCGGCGGGAACGAGCGGCGACCTCTCCCCGGTCACGGCGTTTGTCAACGACAGCATCTTCACCCTTGCGGATGCGGCTGCACTCAAGGCGCTGCTGACACTTGGCACGGCCGCGGACAAGAACACGGGCCTGAGCGGCGATGCTGTGCCCGTGCTCAACCAGTCGAACACGTGGGATGGCGACCAGACCGTTCGGTCCACGGATGGTGGCGCCACGGCCCTGCCCGTGTGGACGCTGTTCCGTGACAGTGCGAGCCCGGCGGTGGCGGACTTTCTTGGAAAGTACCGGTGGCTGATGCGCAATGACGCTGCCGAGGCAGTCGAGGCGGCGGTCCTGGTCAGCCAGATCCTCAATGCGGCGGACGGGGCAGAGTCGACGCAAGTGATCGTGCGCACTCTCGTGGCCGGCACGCTCGCCGACAGGTTGAAGATCATCAATGGCCTCGTCGTCGGAAGCCCGACTGGAGGAGATCCCGGCGCCGGCGGCGTCAACGCGGTCAGTTACAAGGCGAACGGCGCAGACCTTCCTTACCAGACGCCCATCGTCTACAGCCCGGAACTGACGATTTCCGTCGGCGGGCAGGTGACGTGGGCGCACGGGCTCGGCGCGTCGCCCCGCCATTTCGGCGGCTACCTCGAATGCATCAGCACGGATATCGGCTACGAGGTTGGTGATCGTGTCGAGCTGGGCGCGCACCCGAGCAATGCCATCACCGGGCAGTCGGTGTGGGCGAACGCGACGTTCCTCGGGTGCTCGCATTTCGGCACGAACCTTGGCTACATCGCCAACAAGGACGGGGCCGCCTCGACAAGGCCGAATGAGGCGAAGTGGCGCCTGTATCTCTGGGCAATTGCGTGAGGGCGTGAGGGCCTGATGGCGACGACACAGCTTCTCGCTGACCTTTCCGCCGCATCGGCCATCGCGGACGCGGATATCTACTATGTCGAGTCCGGCGGCGTGTCGAAGAAGATCACGGGCGCGACGCTCAAGACGAAGATTCTTGAGCATGTCGTCGCGCAAATGGCCTCGTCCGATCTCGCCTATGATAATTCCGTGTCTGGTCTTTCTGCGGCGAATGTCAAGGCCGCGCTGGATGAAATCGTGACGCGCCTTGTTGCCCTGGAGTCTGCGTGATGTCCATCACATTCCCTCTGCATGTTCTGGGCGGACGTGGCGGCGGCGGCTCCGGCCTGCCGGCAGGCGGAACGGCCGGGCAGATCATCGTCCGCACCGCGCTCGGCTACGAGTGGCAGGACCCGGGCGCAACAAGCCTCGACATCAATGCCCTGACCGAGCAGACGACGGGCGTACACGATCCGGCCGCAGACTTCCTCGTCGCATATGACGCCAGCATCGGTGCGAACCGCAAGGTCAAGGTCGCCAATCTGGGCATCACCGTTGCCATGGTGAGCAGCCTTCAAACGGCGCTTGACGGCAAGGCGGCGGCGGGTCACGACCATGCGGGCGTCTACGCGGCGCTCGTGCACACGCACGCGATCTCCGATGTGACGGGGCTTCAGGCGGCCCTCGATGCGAAGCTCGCTTCGGCATCATACACGGCGGCCGATGTCCTTGGCAAGCTGCTCACCGTCGACGGTGCTGGTACCGGCCTTGACGCGGATCTCCTCGACGGGAACGAGGCTGCGGCCTTTGCCCTGGCTGGCCATAACCACGATGCCACCTACGCGGCACTCGGACATAATCACGATGCCACCTACGCGGCACTCGGCCATAACCACGACGCCACGTACGCGCCCATCGCGGCGGCACTTCCCGCAGGCGGCTCAACCGGCCAAGTGCTGGCCAAGACGTCGGGCACGGACTACGCCGTCGGCTGGACCGATGCGGGCGCCGGTGGCGGGGACACGTACAGCACATCGGTCAAGACGGCCGATTACGAAATCGCCAGCGGCGACAAGGGCGACCTGATCATCGTCGACAGCGCGAGCCCAGTGGCCATCGACGTGCCCGCCTCGCTAGGTGTGAACATGCACTTCGCCGTCCACAATCGAGGCGCTGGCACCGTCACCGTGCGGGCCAAGGCTGCTTCGGGCGTGACGCTGGTCACGAAGACGCTCGCCCAGGGCTATCGCGGCTACTGGTATGCGACGGCGGCAGACGAGTTCGTCGGCGATGTGTCGACCGCACTCGAAAGCGTGAGCCTCGCTGCCGGCGGATCTGCTGGATCAGGCGGGACGCGCACGCTCGGCGAATGGGCTAAGGCCCTTCAGGACACGGAATCGGGCCTTGCCTCGCACCATCACGACGCCACTTATGCGGCGATCTCGCACACGCACATCATCGGCGACGTCACGGGCTTGCAGAGCGCACTCGACGGCAAGGCTGCGTCGTCGCACACGCACATCATCGGCGACGTCACGGGTTTGCAAAGTGCACTCGACGGCAAGCAGGCGGTCGATGCCGAGCTTTCGGCCCTTGCCGGCCTGACCAGCGCGGCGGACAAGCTCCCATACTTCACGGGCTCGGGCACGGCGGCGCTCGCCGACCTGACCTCGTTCGCCCGGTCCCTTCTCAACGACACTGATGCGGCGACAGCGCGCACGACCTTGGGTGCGGCAGCGGCATCGCACAATCACGACAGCACCTATGCGGCCCTGTCGCATACGCATGTGATTTCCGAGGTGACGGGCTTGCAGAGCGCGCTCGACGCCAAGCAGGGGCTCGATGCGGAGTTGACGGCGCTGGCCGGCCTGACCAGCGCGGCGAACAAGCTGCCCTACTTCACCGGGTCGGGCACGGCGGATATCACTGACCTCTCCGTCTTCGCGCGCACGTTGCTCGATGACGCGGACGCGGCGACGGCGCGGGCCACGCTTGGCGCCCTGACCTCGAACCTTGCCGGCCTGACCGCGACGGCCATCGCCGGTGGCGACAGCATCGTCTTCTCCGATGTGGACGACAGCGGCAACGTCAAGCGCTGCACGCTGACGAATTTGATCGGCGATCTGGGGCTTGTCACCACGGCGGGGGCGACTTTCACCGGTCCGGTGCTCCTCCCGGACGGCACGTCGGGTGCGCCGGGGCTTGCATTTGGCACCGACACTGATGTCGGCCTCTATCGCAGCGGCGCTAATTCGCTTGGGATCGTAGCGTCTGCTGGAATCACACTCACTGGCCCGATCACGGCCGGCAGTGTCAACCTAGGCTCGAACACGCTGACTACGGCCGTAATCAGTATGGAGCGTTCTTCCTACCCAGTCATTTTTTTTACACAAACGGATATTACTGACCGCGCCGAAGGCCAAGTTGCCATGAACGGGAATAACCTTCGCATCCTGAATAACGGCTCGTCGGCCGCAACGGGAAACATCGAGTTTCACGTTGCGCTTACCGCTGGATCTGGCGCAACAAAGCTTTCTCAATTTACCCCGACAGGGCAATTTCAAATGGCTGACGGCACTTTCGGGGCGCCAATACTAACATTTCTCAGCGATACAGATGCAGGTCTCTACCGCGTTGGCGCGAACCATCTCGGCATCGCCTGCACGAGCCTGACCATCGCGAACCGGGTGCGCCGCTTCGGTCTGCGCAACAGCCTGATCACGGGCGTCAACGCGCAGACTGCGTACACGCTCGCCCAGTCTGTCACGGACGGGGCCGACATCCTCGTCTTCGTGGATGGCGTGATCCAGGAGGAGACGGTCGATTACACCGCAAGTGGAACAACGCTCACCTTCGTCGTCGCTCCCACGGGCGGCGAGCGCATTCATGTGGTGTATCTCTGATGCCGCGCAAGCTGCCAGCCTCTGCCAGCGCCAACACGCTCGATGATTGCGCCACCTATGCGGCGCTGAAGGCGCAGACGGCTCTTGGCGGCCTGGTCCAAGTTGGTGGCCGCGCAACCGAGGACGATGGCGGCGGCGGCCTCTTCCGCTGGCTGTCCGGAGACCAATCCGCGAATGTGACGGGCGACCCGCAGGGCGGCGTCTACGTCCCACCTGACAGTGATACAGACGGGTCCTCGGGCTGCTGGGAGCGCGTCGGCTGGCAGAACATGCCACTGAAGGCGGAGATGTTTGGGGGCTTTCCCGGCGCCGCCAGCTCTACGGCGATCAACGCGGCCATCACATTTCTCAACGCCAAGGGAGGAGGCACCCTCCTCATTTCCGGACGGACGGCGGCCTATCAGGTTGGCACGTCGATCACGCTGCGGACGAATGTGGCGGTGATCCTGGACGGGGCCACACTTGACTGGACCGCATCAGGCGGCACGGTCATCACGAGCCCGTCCGATGATGTGCTTCTGCGGGCCGAGCTGCGCTGCCGGTCGGATGGCAAGATCGATGCGGACGGTGCTCAGCATGCGGTCTATCTGCACTCGCACCAGCATTGTGACTTCGACCTCGAAATCACCGGGACAATAACGGGGACGGTGTTCCGCTCCATCGCCGACAGCACCGCCGGCTCGGGGCTGAAGTCAAACCGCAATTCGGTGATGAACAATTATTGGTGGATCGGGTTCGACGGCTCGGCCGCCGAAGGGGTTCGCCTCGAAGGGTCGGCTGCGGATGGCAGCTTCACGCGCGCCAACGTTCTGAACACGCTGCATTCCTGTCATATCGACGGCGTGACCGCGAACGGCCTCTATCTCGGCGCGCACTGCGACAACAACCATTATCCCGGCTACTGCCGTTACTCCCTGCTGGCGAACAATGCCATCGGCGTCGAGGCGGCCGACGACGCGACCTGCTACTCGCACAGCTTCGGGCACCTTGCGATCGATGCCTATGGGGCTTTCACCGGCCGCAAGGCGATCAAGCTCGGCAATGGCAGCCGGTTCTTCACGGTGGCCGATCTGTTCACCGACTTTACGAACACGGCGGAAGTCGATTACGCGACGATGACCGACACACAGGAAGACGCGGCCCTTTTCGATTTTGGCACTGCAAAAGGCATCGAAATCAGGCACCACCGCCTCGGGACGGACACGCTCCGCTATCTGAGGCGGGACAACACAACCGTCACAGTCTAGAGAACAGACAGACATGAAATCCATCCGCAACAAGAGCTTCAACCTCAACATCAATGGCGAAGCCGTACCCGGCAGTTATGCCGACCTGCTTCGACAGTGCGTCAACGCGCCGACGCGGGATGGTTTCACCGTCGATGACATGACGCATGCGCTCGCGGTGCGGAAGGCGGTGGACGCGGCCGGCAAGGACAAGCCGATCCTGCTTGAGGATGCGGCGTACGTGTATGCGCAGAAGCGCGTCCGCGAGATGCGTTGGGCGATCGCCGATCAGGAAATCATCCATTTCGTGGCGGCCTTCGACGCTGCGACCAATGTCGAAGTCGAAGCCAAGACGAGCACGAGGAAGCGAGGCTAGGCCCGTGAGTGGTATCATTGTCGGCGGTGGCGGTGGAGTGAGGGCTGGTTCCAATCAGCTGATGAAGGACCTCCCTGAATACTCGACCCCAGAAATTCTCGCAGAGGCGACGGCGCGCGGGCTGTCGCAGGGGCTCGCTATCTCGCCCACGGACGGGGATATGCCGGAGCGATCCGCTCAGGGAACGGACATTCTCACTTTCGTCGTCACCGGCTTCAACCCTGGAGACGTGGTACTGTCCAACGTGGTGCCGACCGGCGCCGTGCAGATGAACGCTGATGGCCGGACCCTTGAGGCCGGCCCCGTGGAGGTGGATGTGAGGAACGATACAGAGATCACCTTCGACGCGACGGTGACGGACGATAATGGCAGCCGCACTGTGAAGGGGCGCATCACCATCCTTGGTGTGAACACGGCGCCGAGCGTGGTGTCGTCGGCTACCCTTCAGTTCGACGTGCCCCCGCCGAGCGGGGCGAGCGCGGGACCGGTCTCGGAGAAAGCCGGCCTGTCGCTGGTGACAGGCGCGTTCGATGCCGAGGGCGACCCGATCAGCGTGCGGAAGGTCAATGGTTCTGTTATCGACTGGAGCGGCGGCCCCCACGAGGTGCAGCTCAGCTCGGGGAAGGTGGTGATTACCGAGGCCGGGCAGGTCACGTATGACGATGAGGGCGACGTCCTCGGCCATCCGCTGGACGGTCAGAGCGGCGCCAATGGCTCGTTCACGTTCACGCTCTGGGACGGGCTTGCCGAGAGCGCGCAGGGCACGCGGTCGATCCAGCTCAACGGCGTGGCCTCGCAGACATCCATCCCGGGACTCGTCTTCGACATCGACCCGGAGAATGACGTTGTCCTCTCGGGCTCGGATGTCACGACCGTGACCGACCAGGTGGCGGGCATCGTGCTCACCGCACTGGGGACGCCGACCATCATTCAGACCCCGGCCAGCGTGGACGCGATCCAGATCCTCAGCGGCGAGGGGCTGAAGAGCGCGGTCACGACCGGCCTGCCCGTGGGTGCGGCGCCGCGTACGTCCATCATTGCCGTGCGGCCGTACGCGACGAACCCGGACGCGCAGTATGGCGGCCTCGCCTGGGGCGATCCGTCCGCCTTCGCGGCGTGGCTCCACATGGGGTGCTTCACGAATTCCGCGCCCGAAGTGTCGCTCGGGGTCTACGCGGCCCGTGTCGGCGCCATCTCCTGCGTCGGCCAGTGGGTCATCTCCATCGCAACCTATGACGGCGCCAACACCATCACGCTGTGGATCGGCTCGACCAAGGTCGGCACGCTGACACTGGCGCAGGCGCTCGCGACCGGCACCGGCCAGCTCCTCATCGGGCTCTTCTTCGGCGACGAGACGACACGCATGGATGTGGCGCGCGCGCAGGTCTATGACCGCGTGCTGACGGACGCCGAGATCCGGGCGAAGGTCATCGAGCTGAATGCCATCGTTGCCAACGACACGTCCATCACCGACCCGGCGGCGCCTACGGGCAGCCTGATCAGCCCGACCGGCTTCACCTTCTCGGGCACGGCCAGCCAGTCCTATGGGTACACGCTCTGGGCCGTGACGACGAGCGCCACGCCGCTGACCAAGGCAGAGATCCGGGCGGGCACGGGCGCTCTTGCCTTCGGCCAGATCGCGCGCTCCAACACCACATCTTACTCGCAGGCCGTAACCGGCGCCACGGTGGGCCAGACCTATTACGTCCACACCTTCGAAGCGGGGCTCCTCGGCGACGAGAGCGGCGTCGTCGTCTCGTCCGGCATCACGACCGATACGGCGGATGTGACCGCGCCCGTTCTGTCCTCGCCCACGGGCACGCAGACGGGCACATCCACGGCGGACGGCACGGTGAGCACGGACGAGGCCAATGGGACGCTCTTTTGGGTCATCGCCCCCGCCGCCGAGAGTGCGCCGACCGCGGATCAAATCATTGCCGGCCAGCTCGCCGCCGGTACCGATGCCGGGCTCGGCCGCAAGGGGTCGAAAACGGTGACGGCGACGGGCACACAATCCGTGTCCGGAACATTGATGAAGGCGAACACCGCGTACAAGTTCCACTACTGCCACCGGGACGCGAGCTCCAACAAGTCGAATGTGGCCAGCTCGGCCAGCTTCACCACGGCGTCCGGCGCCCTCCCCCTGTACGACCAGATCCTCGCCCTCCGCGATGACCCGACGACGCGGGGCCGGCAATCGACCAACACGCTCAAGGTGCCGGGAACGGACACGCTCCCGACCGGCGTCGTGCTCAACGGCACGGTGCTCAACTTCACCAGCGGATACAGTGCCGGCACGGATTTCGCGGACTGGGACCTGCGCGGGCTCCTGGTCATCGTCCAATCTGGCGCCCATGTAGGCGCCATCACGGAATGCCTCTTCGGTGGTGCGGCCGCGCAGGATTACAGCTTCGTGGTCACAGTCGAAGTCGGCGCCCGTGTCGATGAGATTTCTTGGTGCAGCTTCGTCGGCGATTTCATTCTCGGCGGCGGCACCGCCTGGATCAAACAGAACTTCGCCGGGTCCGGAGCCAACATCCAGGTCGGCGACCTCAGGCACGTGACCCGGTGCGTGTTCACTGGACAGGCAACCGATGCGATCAAGGCTGGCGGGTGCGAGAACACGGGCACGCCGCAGCTCATCGATTACAATTATTTTGGGCCAATGGCCTTCCTGAACTCCGTCCTGCTCGGCACCTGGTCAGCGACGACCACCTATGCGCAGGGTGAGACGGTCCTTTTTCGCAAGACCAACAGCCAGACCAAGGCGTTCGAGAGCAAGATCAACGGCAATGTGGGCAACAACCCGCAGACCTCCGGTCAGTGGACGGAGCGTGACCCGCATGGCGACTGCGTGACCAT
>JACAEB010000035.1 GCA_013389075.1 Alphaproteobacteria bacterium | reverse complement strand
GCCTCAGGGCGCGAAGCCGGGCGGGGCGAGCTCGAAGCCCGCGAAGGTGAAGCCCGGCGCCACGGTGCAGCCCACCAGCGTCCACGCTCCCGTCGAGACCGCCGACTGCCAGGCCCCCGCCGGAACGACGCCCTGCGGGGCCTGCCCCTGCGCAAGATCCGCACCGAGCACCTGGGTCCGCGGCGCCTCGCCGGGCGGCGCGATCGAGAGCGCCAGCGGTGCGCCCGCGTGAAACGGCCATGATTCGCCCCATGCTGACCAACCGCATTAAGCCACAGGCATTTTGCAAAAGCAACGGATTTTTTGCGCGATCTTATTCCCGGCGACGTATCTTTCGGCTATGTTCCGCTCGAATCGCAATTTGCGGAGAGCTTCTCAGCGGGGCGATACGTTCCCGGCACCAAATAAAAGGGCGAGGCCCAGGCCCCGCCCTAACGTAATCCGGCAAGGTGAAGACGCACCCTTGCGGATGGCCTATCCCGTAGCGGATCAATGTGCGCAGCCCATTAGGGCAAACCGCCAAAGGAAGGCAAGTCAAACTGCGTCGGACCAAGAATGGAGGCCGCCATGCGCGGTCCCTTGAAACCGGGGACAGCAGCTCCCCGATCGGGTCAGTACGAGCAGGTAGGCTCCCGTGGCGGGCGCACCGGCGAGGAGAGGACCGTCGTTCGCGGCGAGCCTCTGCCGCCCACGCCCAAGCCGGGGATGGGCTACGTCCTCGTTGATCCGACCCGCAACGGCTCCGGCCGTAAGTGAGACGGAGGGCGTTGCCGAGCGCAACGCCCTCTTTCGGGCAAATAGCAGGACGCTACCCTGTTTCCCACGCCTGCACGCCCGCACTGCGTCGCGGAGCGCGACATATTCTGTGACCGCGGCCTGTGGAAGGCAATCATTCGTGCGCACAAATGGCCTTCCACGCTGCGTTATGCTCCTTAACCTGTCCGATGGTCTCGTCGGTATCCTTCCTGGACCACCGGATCGGCTCGAAGGCCGAGCACGCGACGGCGTCAGTCCCGACGGAAGCCGTCGTCGTCGCGCAGCCGGGCAGAATCGGAAGCAGCGTCAGCAGCAGCGCGGCGCGCATCGCGCGCCTTGCGGATGAGATCGAGTGCATGGGTGAATGCCAGATCTCGACGGCGTCCACCCGGTGCCAATGGGAGCGCTCGCCGGCGGCGAGCAGGAAATAGATGGCGCTCGCATGCCCCCGTCCCGCCGGCCCGCGCGGATCACGGAAGGTCTCGCGGTAATGCCCGCCCTCTGGGTGGGGGGCGAGCTCGAGCAGGGCCACGATCTCGGCGGCGGTGAGGGTGGAGAGCGCTCGGCTCATGCGCGGGGAGCTCCCTCAGGCGGCGGGGGGCACGAAGCTGTCCTTGCGCTGACGGAGCTCGGCGAAGACCTCCACCGGATCGGCGTCGGGCAGGCCGAGCCGGCCGCGGATCCAGCGGCTCATCGGGCGCAGGAACGGATTGGTCCTGAGCTCGAGCCCGAGCGTCGTCGGCACGGTGGGCCGCCCGCCCGCGCGCAGCCGCCGGACTTCGTCCATGCGGTCCCTGAGATCGCGGTTCTCGGGCTCGACCGACAGCGCGAAGGCGCCGTTGGCCTCCGTGTATTCGTGCGCGCAGTAGAGGACGGTGTCCTCGGGCAGCGCCATCAGCTTCTGCAGGCTCCGCCACATGGTCTGGGGCGTGCCCTCGAACAGCCGCCCGCAGCCCATGGCGAAGAGCGTGTCGCCCACGAAGGCCACGCGATCCTCGGCGAACCAGTAGGCGATGTGGCCGTTGGTGTGGCCCGGCACGTCGATCACCTGGGCCATGTGGGAACCGAAGCGGAAGATGTCGCCGTCGGCGAGCGGGATGTCGAGGCCGGGGATCTTGTTCACCTCTCTGCGCGGACCCACGACCGTGCATTTCGTCCGCGCCTTCAGCTCGGCATTGCCCCCGGTGTGGTCGGCATGGTGGTGCGTGTTGAGGATATGGGTGAGCTTCCAGCCCTTCGCCTTGAGCGCCTTCTCGATGGCCCCCGCATCGGGCGTGTCGATGGCGGCGGTGACGCGGGCCCGCCGGTCATGGATCAGGAAGCCGTAATTGTCCCTCAGGCAGGGAAACATATATATCTCGAGATCGGTCTCAGACATCGCGTCAGCCTTCGGCGGGGCCAGGGGGGAGCGCTCGGATCGGGGTGCGGACCCCAATCTAGCATCCGCGTCCGCCGAGGTCCAAGCCGGCGGTTCGGGCCTCCTTCCTCCGTAGGCGGAGGAGAGGCAGGCAGGGAAGTCAGGGAAAGCGAGCATGCATCTCGACGTCCGGGACATCGCCGCCTTCTATGCCGCGCCGCTCGGCCAGGCCGCGGCGCGGGCGATGCGCCGGCCCTTGCGGGCGCTCTGGCCCGATGTCCGCGGGCTCCGCGTGGCGGGGCTCGGCTTCGCCGGACCCTATCTCCTGCCCTTCCGCGCCGAGGCGGCGAGCTGTCTTGCGCTGATGCCGGCGGCCCAGGGCTGCCAGCGCTGGCCGGGCCGGGGGCGCTCGTCCTCGGCGCTCGTCGAGGAGGCCCATCTGCCGCTCCCCGACGCCTCCATCGACCGGCTGCTGATGGTGCACGTCCTCGAGACGAGCGAGACGGTGCGCCCGCTCCTGCGCGAGGCCTGGCGTGTACTGAGCGATGACGGGCGCCTCCTCCTCGTCGTGCCCAACCGGCTCTCGCTCTGGGCGCAGGCCGAGCGCACGCCCTTCGGCCACGGCCATCCCTTTACGCGGGGGCAGATCGGCCGGCTCCTCGGCGAGGGCCTGTTCCGGCCGACCGCCTTCGAGCACGGCCTTCTCATGCCGCCCGTCGCGCTGAGGGCGGTCATCGCCTCCTCGGGTGCGCTGGAGCGGGCGGGCCTCAGGCTCTGGCCCCATTTCTCGGGCGTGCATGTGGTCGAGGCCGAGAAGGATCTCTATGCCGGCGTTCCGGCAAGGCCCGCGCGCGCCCTGCGGGCCCCGGTCCTCGGCATCGCCCGGCCGGCTCAGCCCGCGCCGCTCGACGACGCGCACGGGATGATCCGTGAGCGGAACGCCCTCAGCCCGGAGCGCCCGGGCGGCGCGCCTGCGTCATCCGATTGAAATCGCCGGTCAGGACACAGAGCGATTGCTGGCGGTCCTCCATCGCGATGACGGCCTCGAGGCTCGGCGCATCGATCGCCTGGTTGAGCCCGTCCTTGGAGAGGCGCAGGGCGAGCGGGCTCTGCTGGAGCATCTCCCGCGCGATCGCAAGGCCCGTCTCGTCGAGGAGGTCCCGCGGCACGAGCTCGCTCAGGAGCCCGAGCCCGAAGGCCCGCTCGGCATCGAGGAAGGCGCCCGTGTAGATGAGGCGCGCGGCCATGGAGCTCCCGACCGCGCGGGGCAGGAAATAGCTGATGCCGACATCGCAGCCCGACAGGCCGATCCTCGCCATGGCGACGTTGAAGCGCGCCTCCGGCGTGCCGATCCGCACATCCGAGGCGAGCGCGAGCGCAAAGCCCCCGCCGGCGGCAGCGCCATGGACGAGCGCGATGATCGGCTGCGGACAGCGGCGCATGAGGAGGATGATCTCCGAGACGCGCCTTTGCACCTTGAGGATGGTGTCCGGCTCGGGCGGGGCCGCCTCGATCTCCTTGAGGTCGAGCCCCGCGCAGAAGGCCCGCCCCGCGCCCCGCAGGAGGACGACGCGCGTCCTCGGGCAGACGGCGAGGGCGCGGAAGAGGTTCTGCAGCTCGAGGGCCATGCGGGCCGAGAGGGCGTTGAGCCGGTCGGGCCGGTTCAGCGTCAGCGTCGCGATGCCGTCCGTCTCGGTGAAGTCGAAGGTCTCGTAGGGCGGGCCGAAGCCGGCGGGATCGAGGAGCGGCGTGGTCGCGCTGGACGCTGTCATGGGCGGCACCTTCTGCAAACGGGGCGGCGGCGCGCGCAGTCTACGGCACGCGCCGCCGCGCGCGGAGAGGTCCCGCGAGAGGTCCGCCCTGCGTCCGGCGCGCGCCGGCCCCCGTCTAGTCGAGCGGATCGGCCGTGCACCAGGTCCCGGTGAGACGGTTGGCCCGCTGCGTCCGGTTCGTGACGCTGAGCCGCAGCCGCCACATCGAGGCCGAGAAGCAGGCCGGCTCGCCGCGCAGATCCCCGTAGAGCGCGTTGTCGAAGGGCCGGGTCATGTATTCCGCCTCGACCTCGACCGGATAATCGGACGCGCCGAGGCAGACGGTCACATAGATGTTCTGCCGGCGGCTCGTCTCGAAGACGTCGATGAGGCGGCTGCCTTCGCCATCCGCGAGGCTGGCCTCCCAGTCGGTGCAGAGCCGGCCGTCCACCGCGCGCGGGC
>JACAEB010000046.1 GCA_013389075.1 Alphaproteobacteria bacterium | reverse complement strand
GTGGGGGGAGCCGAGCGCATCGAGGCAGGCCATCTCGTCCTCTCCGAGGCCCCCGGCCTTGGGCTCGACTGGTCGCGCGAGGTGGCGCTCCGCCACACCGCCCCGTCCGCAGGCTGAGGTGCGCCTGACGCGCTCTTCGGGCCGAGCGGCTTTTGCCGCGCCCTCCCGGCGGACATCCCCGACAAGGAGCGGCCGTCGGCCATAGATCGCGTGAGCCACCCGGCCCGTGAGATCCGCGGGCCGACCATCGGCACACATCGCCTTGTCCCTTCACCCTATGAGACTGGACGGGCAACCGCGTCAGGAGCAGCGGGCTTTGCGCGGAGGAAGCCGGCGAGGCTGACCGCGGCCTCGCGCGCCGCCTCTCCGGCCGGCGGTGCCGTTCCGGCTTCGACAAGGCGCGCATAGTCCGCGACCAGAACGATCGAGATCGTGAAGAGCTGGCGCAGTCGGGCGATGAGCATGTCGGGGGGAACGTCTTCGAGACTGGCGCTCACCCTGTCTCTGATGAGGGTGGCACTCTCCATCCCGGTGTCCCTGACGAGTTCCGCGACATCGAAGCGCGGGTCGGTACAGATCTGTACGCAGAAGCGGGCATAGAGTCGGCCATCGCCTTCGAGGCAGGCCTCGAACAGGGGCCCCACGGCCGCTTCCATGAGCAATTCGATGTCGCGGTCCTGCGCCGCCGCGTCCATGTCGGCAATGCGGGCAAGACGGGTTCGTTCGATCTCGCGGTACCGGTCCGCGAAGACCTCCCGGATCAGGGCCTCCATGCCGCCGAAATGATAGTGGACGGCGCTTTCGTTGCGGGCCCCGGCCGCCCGCGTGACGTCGCGCACCGACACGCTGCCAAGCCCCCTCTCCGCAAACAGGCGCTCGGCCGCGCGGATCAGCGCGGCCTTCGTCTTCTGGCGCGTTGCGTGTTGCATCCGACCGGCTCCTAATGATACTCATCAAACATACGGCCTCGCGCGGCCGTCCGCAATGGCCAGATCGGCTGAGACCGGCCCGGGCATGTGGAGTGTCGGGCAGGCATGGCGGGATCGGCCGGCGCCGCGCTCGCCCGAGCCTCGAGGGGAGACCAAGATGTGGAAGCGTGCGCTGATCGCTGTCCTTGCCCTGATCACCATTGGCGCAGGGCTCGCCTGGCTCAACCGCAAGGCCATCATCCTCACCCTTGTGACGAGCCGAGGAAAGATGGAGGTCGCCCAGACCCGTCCGGTCGACTGGATGAAAGGGCCCCTCCAGCCTGCGTCGTCCCGCGCCGACGGGCCGCCGAACATCGTCTTCATCCTCGCCGACGATCTCGGCATCAATGACATCTCCACCTTCGGCGGCGGGGTCGCTGGCGGATCGGTGAAGACTCCCAATATCGACCGGCTCGCCGCACAAGGCGCACTCTTTCCCAACGCCTATTCCGGCACGGCCACCTGCGCCCCCTCCCGCGCCATGCTCATGACCGGGCGGTATCCCACGCGGACCGGGTTCGAATTCACGCCGACACCGAACGGGATGGGTCGCATCGTCTCCATGTTCGCTGAGGAACAGCTTGGCGAGGGAGACCTTCCGCCAATGATATGGAACAAGGAGGCGGCCGAGAGCGGTGCTCGGTATGCGGATATGGGGCTTCCCCCGGAAGAGGTCACGATCGCTGAGATTCTGAAAGCGAGCGGCTATCATACCGTTCATATCGGCAAATGGCACCTTGGCCACTCGACACCCTTCAGGGCCGTCTCCCAGGGGTTCGACGAAAGTCTCCTGATGGCGAGCGGCCTTTCTCTGCCCGAGACTCATCCCGACACTGTCAATGCGAAGCTGGATTTCGATCCCATCGACAAATTCCTCTGGGCACAGATGCAGTTCGCGGCCGATTTCGACCGGGCCGGTGAGGAGCCGACGGACGAGCCCTTCGCCCCTCCCTCCTACATAACGGACTATTATACGGATGAAGCCCTCAAGGTGATCGAGGCGAACAGGAACCGGCCCTTCTTCCTCTATCTCGCCCATTGGGGCGTGCACACACCTCTGCAGGCGACGCGGGAGGACTATGAGGCGGTCGGGGACATCGAGCCCCACCGCGAGCGGGTCTATGCCGCGATGGTCCGCGCGCTCGACCGGAGCGTGGGGCGCGTTCTCGACAAGCTGGAGGCGGAAGGGCTTTCGGACAACACGATCGTCGTCTTCTCGTCGGACAATGGCGGGGCGGGCTATATCGGGCTGCCCGAGGTCAACGCGCCTTACCGCGGCTGGAAGATCACGCTGTTCGAGGGCGGCATCCGTGTACCGATGTTCGTCAGCTGGCCGGGCAGGATCGCGCCCGGCACGATTGTCGAGGAGCCTGTCGCCCATATCGACGTCCTGCCCACCCTGGTGGCGGCGGCAGGGGCCTCCCTGCCGGCGGGCGTCGAGATCGACGGGCAGAACATGCTTCCCGCCGCCATGGGCGAGGGCAGGATCACCCGGCCCGACCAGGCGATCTTCTGGTCGAGCGGGTTCTACAAGGTGGTCCGCGCGGGCGACTGGAAGCTGCAGGTCAACGAGCGCCAGGAGAAGAGCTGGCTCTTCGATCTTGCGACCGATCCCACCGAGCAGACCAACCTCGCCGAGGCGCGCCCCGACAAGCTGGCTGAGCTTCAGCGCCTCATCGAGGCGCACTGGGCCGGCGCACGGCCCCCGCTCTATCCGCACACGACCGAGAGCCCGATCCGGATCGACAAGACGAATGCCGACCCGCCTGTGTCGGGGGATGAATACATCATCTGGCCGAACTGACGGGCAGGCGCTGGTTGCCGAAGACAGGGAGATCGGCGTGCCGATACTCCCTGTCTCGCCGAATTCACGCGCAGGTCGGATCGTCCGCCTGCTGGAAGAGCTGGCGCTACCCTACGAGCTCAACACGATGGCCTTCCACCCCGGGGAAAGGCCGCGGCCGCATCAGCAGCCCGTCCGGCCCGGCCGCGCGTCACCATGAGTGTTCGGCTCAGCTTCGCCGGCGCGCGAAAAGCGCATCGAGGACACCCGCGAGCGCCAGCAGGGCCAGCGCGAGGATGAGACGCGGATCGCCGGGTAAGAGCTGCGGAGCGACGGGAAACGCGATGGTCTTGTCGAGCGCCGCGATCTTGTAGTCGTGGCGATCCGTGAAGCTCGGGTGGCTCGCAATCTTCCACAGATCCCGGCGGCTGCGGTAGCGCATCAGCGCGCCCGTGTCCCAGCGCTCGGCACCGTCGATCCCCACCACGTCGACGCTTTCGAAGATGGCCCGGCCGACGAAGACGGGATGGCTCGCCCGCGCAAACAAGGCCGGGTACATATATTCCATATAGTGATCAAGGAGCGCGCTGGCGTCGGCGCCCGGGCCGGTGGCCGGCAGTGCCGGCGGCGAATCGGCCATATCGAGCAGGTTCACCATGACGAAGGAGCGGCCGTCATCCTCCTCGAAGAAGCGAAGGATGCGCGCCGCGGCCCCGTCGTCGCCGCCCGCCAGGGCGCTTTCAACAATCTCGTCGATCTCCTCGGACGTGAGCGGGCCGAGGATCGGCGTGTACCACAGCCAGAAGGCCGCATAAAGGATGGCCGGCAGTCCCCAGACGGCCAGGCGTGCGCGAGACATGCAACCTCTCCTCTCGTTCCTGCACTGAAGCAGCCGCTCCCGCGGCACTCCCGGGGCGGGTCACATCCGTGGATCCTGACGCCTACCAGCGCTCAACCCATGGCCTCAGAACGATTTCGAACGCCCAGGTGGAACGGTGCTGGCGGTGCAGGTGGAGATAGGTTAGCGCAATATGATCCGGGTCGGCCATGTTGTCGTCGACGGTCTGACCGGCGAGCCGGTGCGCCCGCGTGCCGTCCGGCTGCGTCCAGCCGATGGCGGCATCGACCGGCACCTGAGCCACGTGGATGCCCTGCGGCATCAGCTCGCGCGCCATGCTCTCCGCCAGGCCCGACTTGGCGTGGCACGCCATGGCGAACGCGGCGCTCTTCGGGTAGCCCTTCATGGCCGCGCTTGCATTGGTGAAGATGATCGTTCCGCGCAGACCTTGCGCGTCCGGCTCTCTTGCGAGCATGGATTTCGCTGCCGCCTGTCCCACGTTGAAGGCGCTCAGGGCTGAATTCGTCAGCGTCTGACGAACCAGCTCCGGCTCCGCCTCTGTGATCTCCTTGCGGAAGATCTCCGCCACACGGCCATCGATGTTGTGGACGACAAGGGTCGGCGGCCCCAGATCGTCCGAGACGCGCTCGAACAGCGTAGCCACGGAGGGCGGGTCCGCCGCGTCGCATCCATACCGCCGGGCCCCGCATTCCGACTCAAGATTGATCAGGACCTTCTTTTCGGGATTGCGGGCAGCCACGGCGACAGCCATTCCTTCGCGGGCGAACAGCCTTGCACAGCTCGCGCTGATCCCGGGCCCTCCGCCCACGATCAAAGCAACCTCCCGTGCCGTTCCGCGCGCCATCGTCGCATCCTCCTTCATCTCAATCGACCGGCGACGATCCTTGCGCCCGTTCGACGACGCGCATCACGGCGGCCGCAATCTCCTCTGGAACCTCCTCTTGCAGAAAATGCCCGGCCCGGGTTTCCGTCACCGCCGCGCCGGGAAAGTTCCGCTTCATCACCGGGAGCAGCGCTCCCAATATCGGATCGTTCAGCCCCCAGACGATTTCTGTCGGGATGTCCAGGTCCTGCATGTAGCGCTCGATGAGCCGCAATTGCGCCGAACTCGGCTGATCGGGGCTATAGGGCACCATGCGCATCATCGCGAGCGGCGCTTTGCGGTTGCCGCTTTCACGAACCGGGCGGCCATAGAGCGCCGCCACATCAGGCGGAATCGATGCGGGGTCGCCCTGGGCCTGATGCAACCGGTCGAAGGTGGAAACAAGAACCTCGAAGACAAACTCGCCTACCACCGGCGTCTTCGCGATGTCGTGAACCCGCGAGAGGCTGGCCGTCTCTGTCGGCGCGTTGAGCGCGGTGTTCAGGATGACGGCGCCCTTCATGAGGCCCGGTGACTGGGAGAGAGCCCCCATCCCCACGGGACCGCCCCAGTCCTGTCCCACAAAGACCAGGTCCGTCAGCTGCAATTGAGCGAGAGCGGAGGTCATCCAGCGAATATGATTCTCGAGCGTGTGCCGGCTCGCCGGTACCTTGCTTGAAAACCCGAGTCCCACCAGGGTCGGCATGATCAGGCGAAGCTGATCCTTCGGCAGCTTCTCCGCCACCTTCCTGTAGAGGAATCCGGAAGTCGGATTGCCGTGCTGCAGAAAGACGGGGTAACCGGCGCCGACTTCGAGGACATGCACCTTGATGCCGGGCTCGACCTCGATGAAATAGCTCTTGTAGTCATCCGTGACATATCTCGCGGCATGATCCGGCAACGGAAAGGCCTCGAACACGCCCGCGTCGAGCGCGACCGTTCCCGCTCCCTCGGGCGTCACCGTTTTTCCATCACGCATAATCAAGAAAACAAAAATGATTAGCGCTGCTGCGATAACCGCAAGAGAAATGAAGATTATTTTCACGGCATCATCCTCTCAGAAGATCTGCTGCTCTGATCTGGCACGAAGATATCCTAGATTTCAGCTTCAAGCGGGTTTGCGCCGGGCCATCGCGCGGATCGCGCGCCACAGACCATAGAGGCCAAAAAGGAGCACGAGCCCGAGTCCCAGCAGGATGGGCCCGTTGTTATTGACCAAGCGCTCTGTCGATGAGCGCTTGACAGCCTTATCCGTGTCATAGCCCTCCGGCATCGGCAGAACGCCGTTTTCCTCTGCATACCCATCAAAGGCGGCAAGCATGTCGGCGAAGAGTTGGGGGTGTACCCCCGCAAGGTCGGTCGTCTCGCCAGGATCACTCGCAAGATGGTACAGGCGCCATTGCCCGTCCCCGATCGGCGGCATGGCGCGTGTGATCTTGTACTCACCCCTGTAGAGGGCAGAATTTCCCGATACCTCGATTGCGCGTATGTCGTTGGGGCCATAGGCGCTTTCGACGTCGCCCCGCAGAACCGGTAACAGGGAGCGCCCCGTGACCGGTAGAGCCGATGCGGAGGCCTCCGGCGCCCCTACCCAGTCAAGAAGGGTCGGGAAAATGTCGGAAACCATGGCAGGGGAGTCGATCCGGCCTGGCGGAACGCCCGGCCCGGCGATGATAAGCGGTACACGGACGCCGCCCTCGGCCGCGTAGAACTTGAACAGGGCGCTCGGCGATGCGGCGGCGGCAGCCCATTCGGGGCCGATGAAGCCCCAGCTTCCCCTGCCGCCGATGCCGTCGACCGACACGCGGTATCCGTTGAGGCTCATCCAGAGAGCAAGGCGCCAGTCATTGTCACCCCGGGCGAATTCGGGTCCGTTGTCGGAGGTGACGACGAAGATCGTGTTTTCATACTGGTGCTGACTTTTCAAGTGATCGACAAATCGTCCGACCTCGTGATCCATCGCCTCGATCATGGCCGCATTGACTTCCATCGCCGCGGCGTAGAAGGCGCGCTCCTCGTCGCTGAGCGATTCCCACGCCCGCGCGCCATCGGGCATCGGCGCGAGTGGCGCCCCCCCGGGCACGAGGCCGAGCTCCTGGGCGCGCGCATGGCGCGCCTCCCGCAGCGCCTGCCAGCCGCCGTCATAAACGCCATCATACCGGGCGATGAGCCGCTCGGGCGCCTGCACGGGGATGTGGATGGCCTGAAACGACAGATAGGCAAGGAACGGCGCGGCAGGATCCGTTTCGCCCAGATATTGGATCATCTTGTCGACGATGAAACGGGAGGAATAGAAATCCTCCGGCAGGCTGGCCTCCTTGCCATCCTCCCACCACGGAGCATCCTGATAGTAGGGCATATAGGACTTGTCGTCCCAATTGTCCGCCCCCGAGGCGGCAAGCGCGAAGGAGCGATCGAACCCGTGACGGTGCGGCATCTCGTCCGCGGTCTCGCCCAGATGCCACTTGCCGGTCATCAGCCGCCGGTAGCCAGCCGGCGCGAGCCGGTCGGCAAGGGTGAGCACACCGGGCTCGAGCGCCATTGTATAGCCGGGCCGGCCCTTCTGCTCCGGGGGCAAAACCTCCGGAATCGTCGCAACACCGGTGCGATGGCTGTCCATACCCGTCAGCAGCATCGCGCGCGAGGGCGAGCAGAGGGGAGATGTCCGATATTGCGTGAAGAGGGCACCGCGCGCGGCGAGCGCATCGATGTTGGGCGTGCGCGCTTCACCGCCATAGACGCCGAAATCCATCAGCGCCAGATCATCCGCAAGAATGATGACGATGTTGGGCGGCGTCGCTTCCTGTCCTTGAGCCGGCGCAAAGACCCCCGAAGCCAGCACCAGAATTGGCAGAATCGATCGAAAGGCCGATCCGCAATGGCCTTGTCTCCGTCTGCTGACGATCAGGGGCAAATGCATCACGGCATCTCCGCCGAGCGTGGGTGGTCCTCCGTGCCGTCATTGCCGAACCGCAGACCCTCGAACGTGCCCGATGCCCGCCAACGCTCCATATGCTCGAAGAAAGCCTTCGCGCCCCCCGGAAAGCCCTGTGCTTGCCGGTATCTGCCGGTATAGCCCTGGCCTTCATTGTTGTAATAGCCGGGGGTGCAGTCCGGCGACCCCAGCAACGAGCCGTTGCCGCCGAGGATGAGGCTGACCCAGGCCGCCTCGGCGTCCTGTGTCGGCTCGACCTCGGCAAACCCCTCGGCTTCGGCGTGAGAAACAACCGCAGCAATCGTCTTTGCGTGGTCGACGATGTTGTGTGGAACATTCGAAACGAGATTACCGGCCTGGTTGGGTTGGACCATGAACGCATTCGGAAAGCCGTGAATGTGCAGCCCGTGGAGTGTGCGCATTCCCTCCTGCCAATGCTCGGACAGCCGCCTGCCGCCCCGCCCCTTCAGATCGAAGCCGGCGCGCAGCGTATAGTCGGTGCCCACCTCGAAGCCGGAGGCATAGACGATGCAATCGACCTCGTAGTGCCGGCCATTCGCCCACACCCCCGTCTCCGATATGCGCTCGACGCCCTTGCCGTCGGTGTCCACAAGCTCCGTGGTCGGCTCATTGAAGGCTTGAAGATAGGAATCGTGGAAACAGGGGCGCTTGCAGAGCTGCTGGTACCAGGCCTTCAGTTTCTGCGCTGTTTCCTTGTCATCGACGATCGCGTCCACCCGGTCACGAATCTCTTCCATCTTTCTGAGATCCGCATCTTCGAAGGCCGCCAACATATTTTCGGGCGTCCATTCCGATGGCGGCAGACGGAGGATTGCCTCACGGATGCGGCGCGAGATCTCGGTCCAGCCATCCATGATATAGTCTTCGGTCGGCGTGCCCTGAGACTGGTTCTCGACGAAATTGTCGTACCAGCGCTGTTGCCAGCCGGGCGTGGCAATCGACCGGAACCATGCCGGGTCGATCGGGCGGTTGTCGCGGACGTCCACAGACGATGGCGTGCGCTGAAAGACGAAGAGGCGCTTGGCCGCCTTGGCGAGGTGAGGCACACACTGCACCGCCGTGGCGCCCGTTCCGATGATCGCCACGCGCTTGTCGCCCAGCCTGTCCATGGGGGCACCGTCCCCGTCGCCACCGGTATAGGCATAATCCCAACGGCTCGTGTGAAAGGATTTGCCCCGGAATCGCTCGACCCCCTCGATCCCGGGCAGCTTGGCCACATGCAAGGGGCCGGTGCCCATGCCGACATATTTCGCCGTGAAATCATCTCCGCGGTTCGTCTGTACACGCCAGCATTTCTTGGGTTCGAGCCATTCCAGCTCGATCACTTCGGTGTGGAAGAGGGCGTGCTCGTAGAGGCCGAACTGCTTGGCGATTCGCACGCAGTGTCGGCGGATCTCCGTCGCATGGGCATATCTCTCCGAGGGAATGTGCCCCGTTTCCTCGAGGAGCGGCAGATAGATCATGGACATGGTGTCGCATTGCGCGCCGGGATACCGGTTCCAGTACCAGGTGCCGCCAACATCGCCGCCCTTTTCTATGATGCGCACATCCCTGACGCCGGCCTCTCGCAGGCGGGCGCCCACCACGAGGCCCGCAAAGCCGCCGCCGACAAAGGCAAAGGTCACATGATCCGTGACAGGATCGCGCTCGACCCATGGCGTGTGAGGATCGGTCGCAAGATCACGGAACGCTCTCTCCAGGCGCTGGTACTGGGCATTGCCATCCGGGCGCAGACGTTTTTCGCGCTCGTCGGCGTACTTCTTCTTGATAGCCGCTTTGTCGAGCATGGTCGTGGTCATCTGGAAGTCCCTCGATCCGTTCGGGCTGAGTGAGGACACACTGCGACACCGGTACGGAATGCCCGCACAGCGTCACCGCGGCCACCGCCATCGATCATCCCATTGGGCGCCTTTTTTGCCCCCATCGGGACGATCCGGTTCCGTGCAAGCCGCGTCCGGATCGTGTCGGAGCGGGCAATCCCAGCCCTTGGAAACACCTCCGCCCGCCGGGTGAGCGATCCTTGTCCCTCCCAGCTTGGCTCCTCGTTAATGAGACATCATTAATATCGGCTTCAGAGGGCCGTGACAAGCGCTTCTCGCTTCGGGCCGTGGACCGAGCCCGGCGCCCGGGCATTGGCCCGGTGCCGGTCAAGCAGTCTTTCCAGCTCTGCGCGCATTTCCGGACGACTGTCGATCACGTTGGTCTTCTCGGTCGGATTCACGTTTCTTCATGACGCGGCCGACGCTGCGGTCGATCGAGTGGACCATGGCGGCGTAAACCCGAAGGCGATGGGGCTCGATGTCCCCACCGCGTCGAAGTCCTCTCTGGTTGCCTATCGACGTGCTCGCCGGCCAGCCGCTCAATCATGTGCTTTCGCGGCGTGTTGCTGCGCTTCGCGCATTGCCTTTGCGGCTGGTTGCTCCACCAGGTTTCCGTGCCTGTCGACGGCAGCCGTCCCGGTGGAGGCCTTCATCGCCCAGCGGGGCGCGATGAGGCGAGCGAAGATGATGGTCTTTTCGTCGCCGGCAAAAAAATGCTGGAAATATTCCTTCAGCGCGGCTCCGAAAGCCGTCTCGTAATAGAGGACCCGCTCAACCTGGCCCGGCGCGTAGTCGCCCGGCTGGGCGCTGATGGCCTCGCCGTACCAGGCCTTGGCGTCCTCGATCCCGAACTTGAACGCCTTCGTGTCCGGGAGTTTCTGGGACCGGTCGTCCAGCCAGCCGGCCACCATGTCCAGGATCTGGTCGATCGACAGATCGGACAGCCCCACGGTGGTCCGTCCACGACGGCGGACGCTCATTTCGTACCAGGGCTGAAGCAAGAGCCGTTCATTCGCAAGGCGCGCCCGCCAGGTCGTCGCTTCCTTCGAGGGCTGAGCGAAATTGACCGGACAGGTCTCCGAGCGTTCGAGGTCGAGATCAGGCACGTCTTCGGGAAAATCTTCGAGAACCGGGCCCGCGGGCCGGTTCAGCAGATCGAGAGATGCCTCGATCACCCGCCGCTGGAACGGCGCGTCACCCGGCTTGCCAAGGGGATAGCCAAAAGGAAAGCTTACCCAAAGCAGGCGCGGCGGTTTCAGCGCTTCCGCATTTTCCCGGATCAGGGCAATTCCTGTCGTCATCACCCCTTCCGACTCAAGATAATGAGCGATCGCACATGTCGCGCGTGTGCAATTGGGGCAGACCGGAGTAATGAACGCGGCATCGACCCCGTCCCGCTTCAAGAGACCCGCCAGCGAGCGCACGGAGGTCTCGTAGGCATCGGGCATCAGCCCGCCACCCATGAAGCTGTAGTGGACACTCGCAAGGCCTCCAATGACGCCTTCCGCGGCCAGTTCCCGAAACCGGTCGAGCGGAAAGACGACATTGACGTCATTCTGAAAGCCGGACCGGTCGAAATTGGTCGAAACATGCGACATGACCAGTCTGGCCGTGTCCTCCTCGCCCGGTATGGCCCGGTAGGACGCGTCTGACATTTCGAAATTCTGCTCGCCGCGAAAATGGAGCCCGGCCGTCGTTATGATGGCGAATGTCATCTCGCTGACCGGCCTAGAGCGCGAAACCCATGGGAATGGCTCCAGCGGCGGCAATTGCTTCATCAGCACATGATCGCGATCGAACGTCGACAGATCCGACAATCTCACCATGGCGCTCACTCTGTTTATTTCTTCCGGACAATGAAGGTCTTTGTTCAGCCCTGCGACTGCGCTTCCTTCACTTGTCGGAGCATCTCGTCGCGCGCGGCGTGGACCTGGCTTATGGCGATCTTTTCCGCTTCTTCTCCGTCCTGACGGCCGAGCGCGTCGAGCAAGCGTTCCCAGTCTTCGATCGACTCGCGACGCCGCTTGAGGCGGTTGAACATGGCAAAATGCATCAGGGCACGTCTGTTCAGACGCTCCAGTTCGTTCACGAGAACGGGGTTTCCGCTGGCATGCATGATAACGCCAGCGATCGCGGTCCGGACTTCGAGAAAATCGAGCGACGTCTTCGACGGATCGTCGGCCATCGCGCGCAGCTGCTCGAGCCCTTGGCGGCACTTGGCCATGCGGTCGCTGTTCATGGCCGGCGCAGCGAGCCGACAGGCATAGCCGCACAAGACCGCCCGGAGATTATAGAGATTGGCGATTTCCGATGGATCGGCCTGAGGGACGATCGCTCCCCGCCGGGGCCGGTTCTCGATCATGCCCTCGCGTTCGAGCAGGAAGAGGGCTTCACGGATGGGGCCTCGGCTGACGCCAAATCGGATTGCAAGCTCGGGCTCGGGAAGCCGGGTGCCAGGGGGATACTCCCCGCGCAAGATCTGCTGCGACAGCCGTTGAGCGACCTGCTCTGCCAGCGAATAGTCGCGGACAGGATCGGGCGCATCGGACCCGAAGCCCCCTTCGAAGCGGCCAGAGCCCACGGAGACTTTGTCGTTCGGAATCGTCCTGCTCCCTAAGTTGGTGCCAAATCGTATAACGATTTCAGGCTGCGACCGTGGCTCGCGCGTTGACCCGGCGGAGTTCCACCGGTGGGAAGATTGCGGCGTCGGCCATGCCTGTCAACTGTTATCAAACGCGACCGCGGCTGTCACCAATGTGCTCTTGTGCTGACCGCCCGCGCAGCGGAGGGTGGCTTGCAAACTGTTGACACAAATTGGCTGCCGTGTCACCCCTCTCATAGATGAAAAGAACGTGCCCGGCCTGCTTGGGCCCGGCGGCGGAGCGGCTGCTGAATGCAGTCACGGCGCGAACGATGAGGGGAGAGCGCTCCATGAACGGCGCCGCGCGGCGCGGATGGTCCGCTGCTGATCCTATCGGCCATTTGAAGCGATGAGCGGAAACGACCCGATCAAGTGGTCTCTCGATTCGCTTGAAGGCGCTCCAGACCCTGACGGCGACCAGGCCGGGGGCCTGCGCGGCCACCTCAGGCGCGTTTTTCCCGGCGTTTCCGTTGCCGCGCTTGTCGCCCTGGCGGCGGCATGGCTCTCTGATCACTACACCGCACCGATCATGCTGTTCGCGCTGCTGTTGGGCATGGCGATGAATTTCGTTCGCCATGATCCGCTGTTTCGACGCGGGCTCGACTTCGCGACGCGGGACATATTGCGCGCCGGGGTGGCACTGCTGGGATTGCGCATCACGCTCGACCAGGTGCTGGTGCTCGGCCCGGGGGTGGTGCTGCTGGTGTCGTCCGGCGTCGTCGTGACAATGCTGGCCGGCCGGATGATTGCGAAGGCCCTGCGGTTACAATCGGATTTCGGACTGCTGACCGGGGGGGCGGTCGCAATTTGCGGCGCATCTGCCGCGCTTGCCATCTCCGCCGCACTCCCGCCCTCTCCGAGTCGGGAGCGGGATACGCTGCTCACGGTCGTCGGTGTGACGGCACTGTCGACCCTTGCGATGGTGATCTATCCGCTGCTTTCGGCACTGCTGGGCTTCAGCGAGTTGCAGGCCGGTGTCCTGCTCGGGGGCACCATTCACGACGTGGCGCAGGTTGTCGGCGCCGGCTATGGCATCTCAGATGAGGTTGGCGATACTGCGACCATCGTGAAATTGCTGCGCGTTGCGCTGCTGGTGCCGACGATCGTCGTCCTTACATTGATGTTCCGTGTACGCTCCTCCGATCAGAAGCTGCTCGGCAGGGCCCCGATCCTGCCGTGGTTTCTCGTCGGATTCGTCGCGCTCGCCGCGATCGGGACAATGGGGTGGTTGCCTGCCCCATTCGTCCATTTTGGTGAAGACGCGTCTCGGGCGTTGCTGGTCTGCGCGATCGGTGCCGTTGGCGCGAAGACCTCATTTGGTGACCTGTTCAAGGTGGGAACCGCGCCGATCCTGCTCATCGTGCTGGAGAGCGCGGTCATCCTTGCCTGGATCACGAGCTGGGTCGCGCTCGGGTAGCGCTCATCGGGACCACCATCGCAATTTGGCGTGCGTCTGTGCACGGACCGGCCCGGGCAGCGGGGCGCGGGTGGACCCGCCCACGGCGCCCGCGGCCCGCACTCCCACCGCCTGCGAAGGGCCGCCTCAGAACCGTCTGACCGCTGACCGTCAGCGCTGCGCGATCTCGCTCGCGCGCTCCGTGTCCTCTTCCCTGGCGGCGGTATCACCTGAGGACCGACCTTGCGCGGCCCGCGCCGAGCCGCAAAAGGGCGAGGTCCCCAAGCCACTCAGCCCCCCGGCCGGTGTCGGAGGCGAAGCTCCCTCAGATTGTTCTCGTGGGTCTCGCGATCGATGCGGTAAGTGGAAATGACGGCCATCATCGAAAGCCAGACGATCAAGACCGTTGGCGCGTAGAATGCGCCCAGCCTCCAAACCGCCGCATCGGACACCTCGCTCGTGTCACCGCCTGTCGGGAACTGCGCCAGCAGCAGCACGATGGATGCTGCAAGGATTCCCAGACCTCCAATAGACTTGCGAACGAAAGTGACTGCCGACGTGAAGACGCCCTCTGAGCGTCGGCCCGTCTTCAGCTCACTTTGCTCGACCAGATCTGCAACCATCGAGTTGAACAGGATATGGAAGCAGATGATGAGGCTGAGGTCGATGATATTCGTGATCACCACGAACCAGAAGATGAATGGCGTCCCGTTCGGAGGCAGAAGGTCAAGAAGGCGGAGTATGATTGGCACAGGCGCGCCGCAAAAGGCGATCATTCCAACGATCATGGCGCCCTTCTTCTTGCCGATGGTCCGAGTCGCAATCGGCGCGAGTGTAAAGGCGATGATTGCCGCGACGAAGGTTCCAAGCAGGACGAAACTGGTCTGAACGTCCGTTAACCCCCAGAAATACGTCATGAAGTACAGAGACAGCGCATTGGCGAGCCCGCTGGCGATGGCGCCCAGGATGGCGGCGATGAACAAGGCGATGAAGGACCGTTCGGAGAGCGTTTCGAAGATCTCCCTGAAGATGCGCAAGAGTGTCATCCGGCGCGGCGGCGGCGCGGGCTTCAGGTGCAAGATGCGGGAATGCGTCCCCAGGGACGAAACAACGATCGCGACGAACATCACCGCCGAGCCGATCAGTCCAAAGACCGCGTAGGCCTCCCGGTTGAACCGGCCATCAGGTATCTCGTCCGTCGCGAATGCCGGAATCAAAACCCCGAACATCAACACGGCCATGACGGTGCCGCCAGTCCAGCCGAACAGGTTACGTACGCTGTACAAGGACGTTCTTTCATCATAGTTCTGCGTGAGATCGGGCACGAGGGCGCTGTTGGGCGTCTCGAAGAACGTGATCGCGGTGCGGATGCATACGGAAAGACTGAGCACGTACCAGAACAGCGCCGCCTGGCTTGCGCCCACCGGCGGGTTCCATAACAAGAAGAAGCTGAAAGCAACCGGAAGAGCTGCCCCGTACATGAATGGATGCCGCCGACCCCATCGTGATCGCAGATTGTCGGACCAGTACCCGACGATGGGATCGCTCACCGCATCGAATATCAGAGCGACCAGGATTGCGAGGCCGACCAGATGAGGATCAAGGCCAACCACCTGGCTGTAAAATATGAGCAGGAATGCGTCGAAGGCCGTAGCCTTCACGCCATTCGCGACTGCCCCAAATCCGAACACCGCTTTGGTCCATTTTGACAGCGCTGGCGGGGCAATGCTGGCTGTGTCAGGCTTGGCAATTACGATCCTGTTGGCGACGGCGCCTGTTGCTTGTTCGACACTCGGGCCTTCCACGAACCCCTCCCACCACTTCACCCGCCAATTTCTTGGCTGGTTTGTCTATACGGATGTCACGTCGATATTCTGGCCTTCGGTCGTGCAAAACGTTCACGCTCGACATTGGAGCAGTGGATCACCTGGCCCCGAACATCCTGGCTTCCTCGGCAAGCACTGCTGCAACCTCGGGGTTCGCCTTCACGCGATTGATCAGGCCGGCGAGCCTGGGCCAGCTTTCGGGATCGACCTCGTACCCTGCGTAGGACGCGTTGATGAACGGGCTGACGATCGCAAGATCGGTCATGGTGAAATCACCGAACACAAAGCCTTCCTGCGGAATATGCCCTTCCAGATAGGCCAGCAATGGCGGCAGGCGGTTGGTGATGATCTCCGAAATGAACTTTTCGTCCGGTTCCTGCTTGAAGACCCTCGGCCGCATGAAGCGCTGAAAAAAGATGCCAGTCGCAAGCTCGGTGACCGACGTTCCGCTGAACTCCTCGAGCCAGTCCGCCTTGGCGCGTTCCGCCGGGTCCTCCGGGTACAGCCTTGGCTCGGGATAGGCGTTCTCGATATACCGGCAGATAACCTTGGAATCGCAGAGCGTCAGCTCGCCATCGACCAGCGTCGGGACCTTCCCAAGCGGATTGATCATCTTGTATTCTGGATCATTGGCGAATGGTCTTTGCTGGACCATCTCGAAGCTGATCCCCTTCAGCCCCAGCATGATGTAGACCTTCCGCACAAATGGCGATCCGTGTACCCCGTAGACCTTGATCACAAAATTCCCCCGTTCATTGTTGCGGCTCCGCGTCCGTCAGGCCCCAGAGGGCGGCCCGATCCTCCGTATACCGCACCCCCTGAGCGAAGGACGATCCCGGACGGATCGGCTCGGCGAGGATCGAGAGGATCTGCCGGTCGAGAATCGATAGCGTGAATGCAAGGAACAGAAGGAGCAGCGCTGTCCTGCGCTTGTACCGGAATGCGGAGGATTCGCTCCCGACGACGTCCGGCGTCGCCGCAACGGTCATGCGGCCTCCCGCGCCAGAACCTGGCACCGGCGCAACAGCCGGCGGTGACGGTCGTCAAACTCGTCGCGACGGTGCAACACCGACCGGTTGTCCCACACCACGACATCGCCGACCTGCCAGACCTGACGCCACACCAGGGCTTCCGGAGCGGCATAGCTCCAAAGCTCGTCAAGCAGGCGCTCGCTCTCGGCCAAAGGCAGCCCCATCACATAGGCCCAGTCGCGTCGGCCCAGGAACAGAGTTTTTCTGCCGGTTTCCGGGTGCGTGATAACTGCGGGATGGACGGCTCCGGGCGCCTCGACCGGGGAGGCAGGCTCAGAGTAGCCCAGGCGCAGATCGCCAACGCTCGTATGGGACGCGTCATGCTTGATGGAGAGACCCTCGATGCGAGCCTTCAGCTCATCGGGCAACGCCTCCCAGGCCGCGTGCTGGTTCACGAAGAAGGTGTCACCACCTTCGGGTGGTATCTCCACGGAGTAGAGCACGCTCGCCGTCGGCGGAATTGCGTTGTAGGTCATATCGGAGTGCCAGGCCGCCTCCGCATTCCCGAGCCCGCCGATCGGGCGTCCGTCCTCCTTGATGTTCGAGATCACGGTGACGTAGCGGCTTTCGAAGCGCTTGCGGAACTCGTCCGGAATCTGCGAATAGCCGGGAAACTCTTCCAGAGGACCGAAGCGCGCGGAAAACGCCTCGAGCTGAGGGACCGTAAGCTTCTGGTCGCGGAAACGGATGACGCCCCGGTCCAGCCAGGCCCTGTAGATGGCCTGGAACTCGGCGTCCGACAGGCTGGCGATATCGACGCCAAGGATGTCGGCGCCGGTGTGTGGGGTGAGCGGCGTGATCTGCATGTGGGCGGAACCTCTCTCCAGTGCTAGACTGCTTCGTGAGGGCCTGGGCCCCTGTCTCGTCGTCATGTCCACGGGATGCTGCGTGCCCCAAAATCATGGCACCACCGAGCGCATTTCCCGCCACAGCGCCGCCAGATGAGAAAGCCGGTCGCGGCACGCACCTCAGCGTCCCGCAAGCGGACTTTTCCTCGCACTCCGCAAGCACACGTCATCATTGGCCTCGTTTCGCATACTGTCAACAGCCTGCAATATGTTGCAAAGGAGGGGCTGTGTGCGAATGGCGGCATGCCTGCGGCGAGGTGGGACCGACTGGCTGACCCGTCCCGGATCGCGACCGAAACGAAGTATCCAGCTTCAGAGATTCAGGTCCTGAAAGCCTTTCAACTTTGGAAGAGATAATCGAGCCCAGCATCTAAAGGTCAAGCGGCAGATCCGGGAACTGATGAATGAGGGCGATTGCTCGCTAGTTGATGAGCTGACCTCACCTAGGCCTGCGTCATTCGCTTGGAGCCGAGCAGGCCTCCGCCAGCCGCAGCCCTTGATCTGGCGCCCGCCGGGAAAAGCGGGGAATTCCCCGCGCGAACCGGGCAACCCGGCCACTCCAGAGCCTTCAGACCGACAAGACCGATCCTGGTCCATAACTGCATTCTGTTGACAGTTTTCTGAATGGGACAGATGATGCCCGAGTCCCAGCGAAGAGCCGGCTCTGAGACGAAAGCCAAGCAGCGGGGCGTAGACAGGGGAGGAAAACATGAAAATCGGTGCCAATTTGGCGCAGTTGGCTATCTGTGCCGGTACGGCCCTCTCGGCCTTGACGGCCGCGATACCGGCCAGTGCGCAAGTGGATGAAGTCATCGTCACGGCAACAAAGCGCGCGGAGAGCATTCAGGATATTCCTGTCTCCGTGTCCGCTTACAGCGGCGAACGGCTGGAGTTGACCGGGGTTCGGGACATTCGGGATCTCCAAGCCCTTTCTCCCAGTTTTTCGGTCGTGACGAATAACCGGCTGAGTACCGCAACACCGGCAATTCGCGGTATCG
>JACAEB010000072.1 GCA_013389075.1 Alphaproteobacteria bacterium | reverse complement strand
CCTCCCGCCCGGGCAGACGCAGCCCGGCCGCCCCGCGCGCGAGAACCCCCGCGAGCGCGGCGAGCGCGAGGACGAGCAGCCCCGCATGGGCGGCAAAGCCCAGACCCTCGAGCCAGCCGGTCAGCGCAAGGGCGAGGACGAGGCAGGACAGGGCGAGGGCGGGCCAGAAGCGGGCAAGGAGGGTCTCGAGCGCCAGCGCCGTCCAGCTCAACCCCACGAGCCCGGCCCGCCGGACGCGCGAAAGGAGGCCGCCCGGCCCCGTCGGGGGGCCGGCGGGGCCGTCGGCCGACGCGCCGTCCTTGGTTCTCAAGCACCCATCCTCAGCTCTGGAGCCAGTCGGGGATCCTATCCCGCGCCAGTATTTCGTCATAAGTGGGGCGGGCACGCACGAGGGCAAACCGCTCGCCCTTCACCAGCACCTCGGGCACGAGGGGACGCGTGTTGTACTCGCTCGCCTGGACGGCGCCATAGGCCCCGGCGGTGAGGAAGGCGAGGAGGTCGCCCTCCCCCACGGGCGGCAGGGGACGCTCGCGCGCGAAGGTGTCGCCGGTCTCGCAGACCGGGCCCACCACGTCGCAGGGAAGCGGCGCCTCCGTCGAGGCCGGCGCGCGCACGGGAATGATGGCGTGGTGGGCGTCATAAAGGGCGGGGCGGATGAGATCGTTCATGGCCGCGTCGACGATGACGAAGCGCCGCGCCGCTCCCTCCTTCACATAGAGGACGCGGGCAAGGAGGATGCCCGCATTGCCCACGATCAGCCGTCCGGGCTCGAAGATCAGCTCGAGATCGAGCCCCTGCGTCAGCTCCGCCACCATGGAGCCATAGGCCTCGGGCAGGGGCGGGGCCTCGCCGCCGTCCATATAGGGCACGCCGAGCCCGCCGCCGAGATCGAGCCGGGTGATGGCGTGGCCCGCGGCCCTCAGCTCACGGACGAGATCTATGGCCTTCCCGAAGGCCGCGCGCATGGGGGCAAGGCGCGTGATCTGGCTGCCGATGTGCATGTCGACGCCGACCACCTCGATCCCGGCGAGGGTCCCGGCCCGCGCATAGAGCGCGCGCGCCTCGGCGAGGGCGACGCCGAACTTGTTCTCGGCCTTGCCGGTCGAGATCTTGGCATGGGTCCCGGCATCGACGTCCGGGTTGACGCGGAGGGCCACGGGCGCCCGCACGCCCGCGGCACGGGCCACGGCATCGAGCCGGTCAAGCTCGGGCGCGGATTCGACGTTGAACTGATGAATGCCGGCGGCGAGGGCTTCGCGCATCTCGTCGGCGGTCTTGCCGACCCCCGAGAAGACGATGCGGGCGGGCGGGATGCCGGCGGCGAGCGCGCGGCGCAGCTCCCCGCGCGAGACGACGTCGGCCCCGGCGCCGAGGCGCGCGAGCGTCGAGAGCACCGCAAGGTTCGAATTGGCCTTGACCGCATAGGCCATCAGCACGTCGCGGCCGGCGAAGGCCTCGCGGAAGACGCGCGCGTGCCGCGTCAGCGTCGCGTCGGAATAGACATAGACGGGGGTGCCCACGGCCTCGGCGATGGCGGCGAGGGGCACGTCCTCGGCATGAAGCTCGCCATTGCGGTAGTCGAAATGATGCATGGCTCGGGGCCTTGGCTGGGGGTGGGCCGCGCGGGATCAGCGCTTGCGGCAGAGGAGGAGGCCGTCCCCGATGGCGGCGAGCGCCATGTCGAGACGGTCGTCGGCGCGGGCGGTGGCGGTCAGGGTCCGCAGCACACGGATGGTCTCGTCCTCGCGCGAGGGGTCGGCCACCGTGCCCGACCAGAGCACATTGTCGAAGATGAGAAGCCCGCCGGGCCGCAGGAGGGTGAGGCAGCGCTCGTAATAGAGCGGATAGCCCGCCTTGTCGGCATCCACGAAGGCATAGTCGAGCGTGCCGGCCGCGCCCTCGGCGATCAGCGCCTCGAGGCTCTCGGCCGCGGGTCCCGCATGGGGCTCCATGATCTCGCTCACGCCCGCGGAGCGCCAGTAGCCGCCCGCCCGCGCGAGATAGTCCGCATCGAGATCGCAGGCATGCAGGCGCGCGGCGGTGCCGTGCATATCCTTGAGCGCCAGCGCCACGGCGAGCGCCGAATAGCCCGTGAAGACGCCGACCTCGACGCCGGTCCGCGCGCCGATGAGCCGCACGAGAAAGGCGAGCACGGCGCCCTGTTCGGGGCTGATCTGCATGATCGCCCGCCCGCCCATCTCCGCCCTGGTCTCGGTGCGGCAGCGGGCGAGGACGGGGTGCTCCTCGCGGTTCATGCGCGCAAGATAGGCCTGCAGGGCCTCGTCCAGTCCGATCGACGTTCCCATGTCAGCTCCTTTCGTCCGCCGGCGGCGCCACGCGGCTGACCTGCCGCGCCTCCCGCACCTCGGCGATCTCGATGGCGTACCAGTCGTACCAGCGCGCGCGCCCCTCGCCTTGCGCGCGGGCATGGCCCGCATGGGCCTTCCAGGCGGCGACCGAGGCGCGGTCGCGCCAGTAGGAGACCGTGAGCGTGGTGCCGTCCGGCTCGACCGCGCTGAAATGGCCGAGATAGCCGCTCGCCTGGCGCACGGCCTCCTCGAGGGCGGCGTCCATCGCCTCATAGCCCGTGCGGTCGGCGCCCGCCCGCGCGCGGAACAGGACCGCCACGTAAGGGGGCGCGGGCAGGAAGGGCCCGGGACCGCTCACGCGCGGACGGGGCCGGCAGGACCGAGCGCCGCCTCGGGCCGCTCCTGATCGGGCGGGGGCGGACGGTCGAGCGAGCCCTTCTTGCCGCAGGCGGCAAGGGCGAGCACGAGCGCGAGGACGAGGCCGGCGCCGGCGGCGCGTCCGTGGGCGGATGAAAGCATCATGGCCGTCTCTCCTTCAGGTCCTGTCGGCAGCGGTTTCGGCGTCGAGCCGCGCGAGCCACCCCCGGGCCGCCGCCTCGACATTGGCGGGGGCGGTGCCGCCCTCGCTCGTCCGGCTGCGCACCGAGGCATCGACGCTCAGGACGCCGAACACCTCCCCCGTGATGGCGGGCTCGACCGCCTGCATGTCGGCGAGCGGCAGCGCGTCGAGTGCGACGCCCCGCGTCTCGGCGAGCGCGACGAGCCGGCCGGTGACGTGATGGGCGGCGCGGAAGGGAAGGCCCGCCACGCGGACGAGCCAGTCGGCGAGATCGGTGGCGGTCGAATAGCCCGCCCCGGCGGCCGAGCGCATCGCCTCGTCGTTCACCGATAGGCTCGCCACCATGCCCGTCATGGCGGCGATGGAGAGCGCCAGCGCGTCGAGCGCCTCGAAGGTGAGGGCCTTGTCCTCCTGCATGTCCTTCGAATAGGCGAGCGGCAGGCCCTTCAGCACGGTGAGGAGAGCCACGAAACTGCCCGCCGTGCGGCCCGTCTTGGCACGGACGAGTTCGGCCGCGTCCGGATTGCGCTTCTGCGGCATGATGGACGAGCCGGTCGAGAAGGCGTCGGGCAGGCGCACGAAGGCGAAGGGCGCGGACGACCAGACGACGAGCTCCTCGGACAGGCGCGAGAGATGGCCCTGCGCGATGGCGGCGGCGGCGAGCGCCTCGAGCGCGAAATCGCGCGCCGAGACGGCATCGAGCGAATTGGCCATGGGCCGGTCGAAGCCGAGGTCGCGCGCCGTCGCCCGGCGGTCGATGGGAAAGGAGGTGCCGGCGAGCGCGGCGGCGCCGAGCGGGCATTCATTGGCGCGCGCGCGGGCGTCGGCGAGGCGGGCGCGGTCGCGCGCCAGCATCTCCACATAGGCGAGGCAATGATGGCCGAAGGTGACGGGCTGGGCGGTCTGCAAATGGGTGAAGCCGGGCATCACCGTGTCTGCATGGGCGAGCGCCTTGCGCGCAAGCGTTTCCATCAGCTCCGTGAGCGATGCCTCGATCTCGCCGAGCGCGCCGCGCAGCCAGAGACGGAAATCGGTCGCCACCTGGTCGTTGCGCGAGCGGGCCGTGTGGAGGCGGCCGGCGGCCTCGCCGATCAGCTCCCTGAGCCGCGCCTCGATGTTCATGTGGATGTCTTCGAGCGCCTCGGAGAAGGCGAAGCCGCCCGCCTCGATCTCGCCGGCGATGGTTTCGAGCCCGCCGAGGATCGCCTCCACATCCGCCGCGGACAGCACGCCCACGGCGCCCAGCATGCGCGCATGCGCCTTCGAGCCCGCTATGTCCTCGCGCCAGAGGCGCTTGTCGACGCCGATGGAGGCGTTTATCTCGCGCATCACGGCATCGGGGCCGGTGGCAAAGCGGCCCCCCCACATCATATTGGTCTCCGGGGCCTGCGGAGAGGGGCGTGCCTTCCCGGGTGGCGGTGGTCTTTGCTGGCCCATGGCGACGGTCCTGCGCGCTCGGATGCGGGGTCGTGAACAGGGGCGGACGATAGGCTGATGAGCGTGCGAAATCCACTGATCCTCCTGCTCGCCCTGGGCGGGCTCGGCATCGGCTATGTGCTCCTGAGCGCGCTCGGCGGGCCGGACCCCTCGGGGACCGGCGATCTGCGCGCGCTCGCGCGCGGCGACATGGTGAAGTTCCAGCCGACGCCCGACCGGCCCCCGGCGCCGGAGGTGCGCTTTCTCGATGCCGCGGGGAGCGAGCGCACCCTCGCCGATTTCCGGGGGCGTGTCGTGCTCGTCAATCTCTGGGCCACCTGGTGCGCCCCCTGCATCGAGGAGATGCCCGCGCTCGACCGGCTGCAGGCGGAGCTTGGCGGACCCGATTTCGAGGTCGTCGCCATCAGCCTCGACCAGGCCGGCCCCGCCGAGGCGCTGCCCTTTCTCGAGCGGCTCGAGGTCAAGGCCCTCACCCCCTATTTCGACCGGACGATGAAGACGGGCCTTGCCTTCGACGCGCCCGGCATGCCGGTGAGCGTGCTCATCGACCGCGACGGGCGCGAGGTGGGCCGCGTGCTCGGCAAGGCCGACTGGGCCTCGGACGACGCCAAGGCGCTGATCGCCCACGTCATCAAGAACGGCTGAGGGCGGCGCGGGAAATTGTTCCGCGCAACCCATTGATTTTGCTTATTTATCCTTGACGTCCGGACGAAAACCGCGCGCCCTCACACCGCGCGCACATGCGCCACCACGAGCTCCACGAGGCGCGGGCAGAGGCTCGCGGGCAGGTCGTGGCCCATGCCGGGGATCTCGATGAGCCGGGCGCCGGGGATCGCCGCCGCGCTGTCGCGCCCGCCCGAAATGTCGACCAGCGGATCGTCGGTGCCGTGGAGGATGAGGGTCGGCGCGCGGACGCGGGCGAGCCGGTCGCGGAAGCTGCCCGTGGCGAGGATCGCCGCATACTGGCGCAGGAAGCCCGCCGGCTCGTAGGCGCGGTCATAGGCGCGCGCCGCCATGGCGCGCACCTCCGCCTCGGGCCGTGGCCAGGCGGGGCTCGCGATCTGGCGCTGCGCCCAGATCGAATGGGCGATGAGGCTCTCGCGGTCGAGCGCGGGCGGGGGCGTCGTCAGCGCGGCGAGGCCCCGGGGCGAGGGCTGGCCCACCGAGCGCTCGCCCGTGGTCGACATGATGGAGGTGAGGCTCGCGACCGTCTGCGGGTGATCGGCGGCGAGGAGCTGGGCGATCATGCCGCCCATCGAGAGCCCGAGCACATGGGCCCTGCGCAGGCCGAGCGCCGTGATCAGCGCGGCGGTGTCGGCGGCCATGTCGTGCAGCGTGTAGGGCACGGGCGGCTTGAGGCCCTGCCGCATCATCGCCGCCACCTCGCGGGGGGCCGGCACGCGGATGCCCTCGATCTTCGAGGACAGCCCCGCATCGCGATTGTCGAAGAGGACGAGATGCAGGCCCGCCGCGACGAGGCCCTCCACGAAGGGATCGGGCCAGGTGACGAGCTGGGTGCCGATGCCATTGACGAGGACGAGCGGGGGCCCCGAGGGATCGCCCCGCCGTTCGACCTCGAGCTCCTGACCATTGGCGGATAGGCGGGGCATGGGCGGATCTCCTCGGCTGGTGGTGCTGGCACAGGCCATGAATGGACGGGGCCGGTGGGGCCGGGACCCCGAAGCGGCCCTTTCATGTTACGCTTGCATGTTGGACTGACGGGGGAAACACAAGAGCAGACGGGGACGAAGCGTGTTGGAGCGTACCAAAGCGCGCGGGCAGGACCGCGTGGACATCGGATCCTGGCTCATGGGCCGGCTCGGCCTGCCGCAGCTCACCTCGACGCCGGCGCGCAGCCTCAAGGCGCCGCCCTCCGCGCTCGACGAGAAGCTGACGGCGCGGCTGCGCCGCATCGTGGGCGATGATCATGTCTCGGATGCGCCCGAGGCCCGCCTCGCCGTGGCGGAGGGGCGTCTGCCCGATCTCGGCCGCTGGCTGGGCGCGCCGCCCCCGCTCCCCGATCTCGTGGTGCATCCGGGCAGCCCGGTCGAGGTCGCCGAAATCCTCGCGCTCGCCTATGAGGCCAATATCGGCCTGTCCCTTTTCGGCACGGCCTCCGGCGCCCCCGGGCTGCGGGCCCAGCGTCCCGGCCGGGGCCAGAGCGGCCTCATCGCCCTGTCGACCGCCCGGCTCGACGCCCTCAAATCGCTCGATCCCGAGGGCGGGCTCGCCGTGGTCGAGGCCGGCATCGGCTTTGCCGCCCTCGCGGCCAGCCTGTCGGGGCTGCGGCTGAAGGGGGCGACGGGCCGGCTGTCGGGCGCGCTCCTGCGCGGCACGGTG
>JACAEB010000071.1 GCA_013389075.1 Alphaproteobacteria bacterium | reverse complement strand
GCCCTCGCCCGGCGGGCCGCCCCGGCGGAAGTCGGACCGGCGCGCGCTCGCCCGCCTGCGGGGGCGCGAATAAACACACTAAACTTGTGGTTTACCCCGCAACCGCAAGAGCTTATGTGAAATGGGTTCCCGCCGCCGCGCGTGGCTCCGCTTGCATCCGGGCCCGCGGCTTTCTATTCGTTTGGCCCGCGTGCTCGCGGCCCGGCGGCAGGGGAGACCGGGACCTGGGCGGCAAACCTCTCGCCGCGCTCTGGAGTTGGCCGATGACCTATGTCGTGACGGATGCCTGCATCCGCTGCAAATTCATGGACTGCGTGGAAGTCTGCCCGGTGGACTGCTTCTACGAGGGCGAGAACATGCTCGTCATCCACCCCGATTAATGCATCGATTGCGGCGTCTGCGAACCCGAATGCCCGGTGGATGCGATCAAGCCGGACACGGAAGGCGGCCTTGAGAGCTGGATCGAGCTGAACCGGAAATATTCCGAAAGCTGGCCCAACATCACGGTCAAGGGCACCCCGCCGGCCGATGCCAAGGCGTTCGAGACCGAGACCGGCAAGCTCGAGAAATATTTCAGCCCCGAGCCGGGCGAGGGCAGCTGAGCGCTCGCGCCAGCGGCCTCGGGCGACCCGCCTGCCCCGAGAGGGCATGGCGGAGCAAGGGCTTGTGGGGGTTTCGCTTCCCTTTTTCTCGCACATGTGCTATCCAGACAACACTCACTGTGTGAGATGAACGGCTGGTAAGGCGCGCTTCGCGCCTCCGCTCCGGAGGCCGGGGCCGTCGAATCCACCGCCAATGGAGCGCGAGCCACTCATGATCCTCCGTCTGTCTGGCTGGAAGATCAGGCGCTGCTTCCCATCCCGCTGAAATGGTGAGGTCGTACGGGTCGAAGATCGCGGGCGGGTCCGCTTTGGGGGAGCGGGCGGCGGACGCGATTGCGCCGGCCTTCATCGACAAGCGTAACCGCAAGCCGACCGAGGACAGCCGGGGCCGGCGCGGAGCGTTCCCTATATCCGGCTGACTGGATGAAAGAGCGAGAAATGGCGACGAAGAAGAAGAAATCCGAACTGGCGAACGGCGCTGAGTTTCAGGCTGGCGATCACGTGGTGTACCCGGCGCATGGTGTGGGCGCCATCACCGAAGTCGAGGAACGCGAAATCGCCGGGATGAAGATGGAACTCTTCGTCATCACCTTCGAGAAAGACAAGATGACGCTGCGCGTCCCGACCGCGAAGGCGAAGGCCGTCGGCATGCGCAAACTGTCGAGCCCCGACGTCATGCAGAGCGCGCTCAACACGCTGAAGGGCCGGGCCCGGATCAAGCGCACCATGTGGAGCCGCCGGGCGCAGGAATACGAGGCGAAGATCAATTCCGGCGATCTCGTCTCGATCGCCGAGGTCGTGCGCGACCTTCACCGCGCCGGCGGACAGCCCGAGCAGTCCTATTCCGAGCGCCAGCTCTACGAGGCGGCGATCGACCGCATGGCGCGCGAGCTCGCCGCCGTCGAGCGCATCGACGAGAACGCCGCCCTCAAGCGCCTCGAGGCGGTGCTCCAGAAGGAAGCCGCCTGACGGCTTGCCCGGCGCCTGGCCGCCTCTCCCTCGCGGCGACGCGGCCTCGCCCTGCCCATTGCTGCGACCGAATGCCCATCCCCTCCGGAGCCTCACGCCCCGGAGCGGAATTTTTTGAACGAACTGGCCCTTTTAGAATTGATCCAATGTTGGGTCCGTCACGTAGAGGGATACGGGACGATCGGATCCCGGTTCCGCGAAGGGACAGGCCATGTCGAGCATCGATACGCAACAGACCGTCAGAGCCAATCGCCGCTTCATCAAGTCGGCCATGGCCGCCCCGCTGCTCAGCCGGGAGCATGAGGCCGAGCTCGCGCGCGCCTGGCGCGAACGCGGGGATCAGGCGGCGCTGCACGAGCTGACCGAGGCCTATATGCGGCTCGTCGTGTCCGTCGCCGCGCGCTTCCGCAATTACGGCATCCCGATGGGCGACCTCGTGCAGGAGGGCAATGTCGGCCTCATGCAGGCCGCGGCACGCTTCGAGCCCGAGCGCGAGGTGCGCTTTTCGACCTATGCGACATGGTGGATCCGCTCGGCGATCCAGGACCACATCCTGCGGAACTGGTCGATCGTCCGCACCGGCACCACCGCGTCGCAGAAGTCGCTCTTCTTCAGCCTGCGCCGCCTGCGCGCGCTCATCCGCGACGGCGCCGAGCCGGTCATGTCGCCCGAAGCGCGTCAGACCATCGCCACCAAGCTCGGCGTGAACGCCGAGGAGGTCGCGCTGATGGAGTCGCGCCTGTCGGCGGCCGACCGCTCGCTCAATGCGCGCATCGGCGAGGAGGGCGACAGCGAATGGCAGGATCTGCTCGCCGATTCGCGCCCGCTGCCGGACGAGGAGCTCTTGGACCGCAAGGACGCGCAGGTGCGGCGCTCCTGGATCCGCAAGGCGCTGGAGCGGCTCAACGAGCGCGAGCTCATGATCATCCGCGAGCGGCGCCTCCAGGACGAGGGCGTGACCCTCGAAACCCTCGGCCAGCGGCTCGGCATCTCCAAGGAGCGCGTCCGCCAGATCGAGCATCAGGCGCTGACCAAGCTCAAGGCCGCCCTCGTCGAGATCGTCGGCGACCCGCACGAGGCCGGGCTCATCGGCGCCTGACCGGCGCGGGCGGTGCAGCCACACGGCGAATTTGCTAAGGAACGGGCGGGGAGTTTCCCCGCCCCTTTTCCTGTCGGGACGCCCGCGCCTCATGGCCATCCGCAAATGGAGCATGCGCAATCTGCGCTGGGAGGCGAGCCGCCGCCTCGTGCGGGCCCTGCCGCCCTTGCGCGCCTCCGTCATCCTCTATGAGGAGACGGTCGCGGCGGCCGATGCCGGCACCGTCCTCGACACGCTGGTCGAGGAGCACGCCCTCACCTTCTCGGAGAGCGAGCGCTGGCTGATCGACCACCTGCCCCGGTCGGTCGCCTGGCAGGAGGTGCCGGACGTGCTGCGCCGCGAGGTGCGGCTCATTCACTTCGCCGATCACACCCTTCTGGGCGACACCGGCTCGCTGGTGAACGAGCGGACCGAGCGCCTCGTCTACATGCGGGGCATGCGCGATTTCGCCAATTATCACAGCTTCCGTCCCTTCCCCCTGAAGCGGGTCGAGAAGGCGGATGCGACCTATGTCAACATGATGGGGAGCTGGCGGGGGCACCGCCACCTCTTCCATTTCCTCCTCGACCGCTTTCCCCGCCTCTACTACCTGCTCGAGCGCTTCGGCTATGCGGACCGGCCGGTCCGGCTCGTCGTGCATGCCGACATGCCGGCCTATCAGGAAGATCTCTACCGCTTCGTGCTGGCCCGCTATCCGAATGTGGAGCTCGCCCGCCTGCCGGGCACGGAGCGCTGGCACATTCGCGATCTCGTCGTGGTGGAGAACTGGCAGAACACCAAATCGACGCTCGCCGACGGGGCGGCGCTCGCCTTCACGCGCGGCCTCTTTCTCGAAGGTTACGGCATATCGCCCGCGCTCGTGCCCGGGCGCCGGCTCTATGTCAGCCGCGAGGACACACGCAAACGCCGTACACGGAACGAGGCGGAGCTGCGCGCCCGTCTCGCGCGGCACGGGTTCGAGCCCGTGCTGGCGGGGCAACTGAGCTTTCCCGATCAGGTGCGCGCCTTCGCCGGCGCCGAGTTCGTGGCCGGAACGCACGGCGCGGGGCTGACGAACATCCTCTTCGCCCCGCCGGCCATGAAGCTTCTCGAGATCTTTCCGCAGAACAAGCTGCGCAACACCTATTTCCTGCTCTCGCGCTCGCTGGGCCAGCCCTATGCCTATGTCGTGGCTGGGCCGGCCGGCGCGCAGGAAGCCTTCGAGGTCGACCCGGACGCCGTCGAGCGGACCCTTGCGGACCTCCTCTCCTGAGAGGGCTCAGAAGAAGGAGTTCGCCCCGAAGCCGAACAGCGCCGCGAAGGCGAGGAACGCCACCACCGACACGAGGAAGGGGAACAGCGCCCGCGCCGCCAGCGAGAAGAGCCCGAGGCCGACGAAGCCCGCATCCACGATCCAGGGCTCCGGCTCGTCGAGGAACCGGTCCGTGAGCGGATAGATGGTGTCGCGATAGAAATTGACCGAGCCGAGGATCCAGTCGGGATAATCCACCATCTCCTCGGTGAGGCTCGCGGCCCCGAGAGCCGAGAGGACGAGTAGGAAGGGAATCCAGCTCACCAGTTCGAACAGGCCGCCCAGAATGCGGCCAGCCACGCCTTTTTCTGCCATGCGCCTGCGGGCCTCCTGCCCCTGTCAGTCCCCCGGACCGCCCGCGCCTTTTCCGGCGCGTGACGCCGACCTGGCACCCTTGCCGATCGGTAATGTTGACGGAAACATATCATGTGGGGACGGGAGGTGCCATGCCCTTGCCTGGCGCCGCCGGCTAGGGCAGAGCCGGCCCGCCGGCCTCGGCGATCCGGGCTTCGATCAGAGCATCCATCGCATCGAGCGCAGGGGGCAGCATCGCCTTGAGATAGGCGAGCGCCGGCTCGTCGGAGAAGGGAAAGAGGTTCATCGCCGGATTGCACTCGAAGAGAAGGATTCGCCCGTCCTCGAGAAAGCTGCAGTCGATCCCGAAATAGTCGAGCCCGATCGCCGCCCGCACGCGCTTCAGCGTCGATCGGAACGGCTCGGCGATCTCCGCCTCGCCCCCTTCGACGAATGCCGCCTCCGCGGCCATCCAGTCGGGATGCCCGAGGATGAACTTCCGTGCACTGGCATGCACGTTCCAGTGCTCGCTCACGAGAAGATGACGGGGGCAGAGCCGGTCGCCGATGAAGAAGATGCGCCGCTTGCGGAAGAACCCGTCCGGGCTGCGGAAGTCGGCGAACTCGATGAGGTAGTGGGGCGCGCGCGGGTCGAGGGTCAGGCCGTCGAGGCCGCGCGGATCCTCGACCACGCCGGCGATCTCGCCGCCATGGGTCCCGCAGCGCCGCACGATGAGCGGCCAGCGGAGGTCCGCGCGTTCCGCTGCCGCCCGCAGCTTCCCCGCCTCGCCTCGCGGAACGCGGATGATGCCTGGAACATGCAATCCCTCCACCTCCCGGAGCCGTGCCGCCACGCGCTCGCGCGTCATCCCCGGAATCCGGGCGGGGGCATTGAGGACGGGACGGCCCGACTCTCGCGCAAGGCGCGCGGCCACCTCGAGCGTGCGGGCGTTGTGATCGGGATCGGAGATGGAATTGACGAGAACGTCGTAGCGTCCCGGCGCGTAGCGCCTCTGCTGGCGGAAATAGTTCGCCGACAGACGGATGCGTTCCGGGAGATAGCGCTGGCTCAGGAGCAGGAAGACGTCGTTGCAGCCAAAGGACGCGAAATAGTCCTGCAGGCCCTTCGCATCGTCGTCCCCGGCGATGACGCCGATAGAGCGTCCGCGCCCCTTTCGTCCGAGCAGTGTGTCGGCGACGCTCATCAGTAGGCCACGCCCTCGGTCTCGATCCGCCGGCGCCGGGCACGGTAGTAGACCTCGCGCGTCCAGGCGTTCTCGACGCGGGTGTAGTCGAGAAAGAGCAGCCGGCGCGGCCTGTCCGAAAGGTTGGGGCCGCTCTCGTGCGGCGTCAGGATGTGGAAGAAGAGGAGGCTGCCCGCCCCCGTCCGGATCGGCCAGGCCCGCGCGGGGTCGACGGCCGAGGGATCGACGTCGCGGGGATTGCCGGGCGGCGCGGGAAGCTGATCATCGTGATAGCCGAGATACATGGTCAGGCCGCCGTTTTCATCCGTCAGCGGATCGATGCAGAGAACCGCCACGGTCATCTCTGCGCCCATCCCCTCGCACCCGTCGAGATGGGGCAGGTCCTGGTGCAGGAGATAGCCCCGGTCGCGCGGAAGCTTGTAGTTGATCTTGTCCTTGAACAGGAATGGCTGGCCGCCGATGAGCCGTCCGGCGAAGGCCAGCAGGCGTGGATCGGCCGCCAGAGCCGCCAGGGGCGGCGAGAGGTCGCACACCGGATCGATCCGTTCAAAGATGGTCTGCGCGTCCACCGTCGGCCGTCTGGCAAGCCGGATCGCCGCGTCGGGCCGTCCGCCCGCCTCGGTCTGGAGGCGGTCCGTCTCCCGCTGCAGGGCGGCGAGCGCGTCCGGGGTCAGGACGTTCTCGAACACCACGGCCCCGGCTCTCCGGTAGGCCGCCTCCGCCGCCGCGCCGCCGAGCGCCTCGGCCGGAAAGACGAGATCCCTGTGCTGCTGCGCGGTCATGGACGCCCTCCTTCCGCCTGCCGTATCGGCCAGTCGCTCCGGAGGGCGAGCGGACGCGCCCACTCGCGCAGCCCCCCGATGTCGACGCCGCCCGCTCCCCGGTAGAGCCGCTCGCCGACGCTGCCTTCGACCGCCAGCACGACGAGGTCGGACGCGCCCCGGCGGGCCGCCTCGGCGAGGAGGCCACGCAGGAGCGCCCGGCCCGCCCCCCGTCCCCTCGCATCGGCGCGCACGAGAAGATTCTTGGCGCGCATCACGCCACCGGGCAAGGGGATGAGACCGGCCGTCGAGACGGGCGGACCGCCCGGCTCGCCAAAGAGGAACATGAGCAGGCCACCGGCCTCCACCTTCCGGCGCTCCATGTCGAGCCAGTCCGCCGGCGCCGCCTCGTGACCATCGGAAGAGCGCACAAGACCCGCGTGTATGCGGGCCTTGAGCCGCCAGGCCCCTTCATCGTCCACAAGCCGCGCCTCGGGCGCTCCCTCGTGGCGGCGGTCGCGGAGATCGAAGGCGAAGACGCGCTCGACCCGGCCCTCGTAGCCGGCGGCAGCAAGGCCCTCGTCAAAGGCCGAGGGCAGGCTCGTGTAGAGGCGGATGACGCTGGCGCCGAGCTCGGTGAAGGCACGCTCCGCCGCCGCAAGCTGCAGCGCGCCTCCATCCGGCTCCGGTCGGTCGAGATAGCCGACGCAGGCCGCGGGAAGGCGGGTGAGACCCTCCATGACGCTCGCATGCCAGCCCTGCCCGGAGACGGTCTGCGCTCCGGCGGCGAAGTAGCTGCGTTCCGATTGGCGGGCAGCCTCGAAGAGCTGCCCTGCCCATCCCGCCGGCACTGTCATGTCGGATCCCCGCATCGCGCGCCGCTTCGGCCCTGGCGCGCCGCCCGCGCCCCTGTCGCGGGCTCAGACCCTACCGGAATGGCCAGGTTCGCGAAACCGCGGCTCAGAGATGCATGACCAGTCCGGCCCGGGGCGGGGTGCGTCCCTCGAGAAGGTCGAGATAGGCGCCGGAGACCGCTTCGGGTCCGGAGATATGGGCGACCTCGATGGCTCCGCCCGCGCTGGCGAGGAAGGCCCGCCAGGCCTCGGACATGCGGTCCTGAAGCCCGCCCGCGCCCCAGTCTGCCTGCCGCTTCTTCACCCGCTCGGGCGCCCAGAAGAGGGTGGGCCGGGGGCCGGGGACACCCTTGGCCCCGCCCGTCTCCTCCCAGTGCGTGCCGCCCACGGAGCAGGAATATTTGAGCGCATCGCCCAGATGCGTGTGCAGACGCAGGCGGACGGTCTTGTTGCCGGCCATGTCGACGAAGACCGAGGGCTCGGCCGGCAGCGTCTCCAGCGCGTCGTAGGACAGCACGGTGTCATAGAGCCCCGTGCCCTCGACGAAGCCGACATGGCTCGCGGAGGTGAGGCCCGTGACGGCGCGCGCGCGCCCGCCGGTCTCGCGCGCCCGCTTGAGGCAGGCGGCGAGCGCGAGCGAGGTCTTTGACGAGGCGCTCGACACGATCACCGTGCCCGCCCCAAAATCGCTCTCCTCGCTGAGGAAATCCTCGATCAGGAAGGACGTGGAGAAGAGCGGACGCAGGAGCATGATCTGCGGCTCCTCGCCGGCCCGGTAGAGGGGATCGGCGTCCGTCCACTGATAGCTGTTGTAGGCGGCGTGAAGCTCGGCCCGCGCGGGGGCGCCATCGAGGAACCCGGCCGCGCCGACCCGCTCGGGGCGCAGCACGAGATGGCTCGCCATCGGCAGATAGCCATAGACGCGCCGTCCCGCATCCACGCCCTCGGCCCGCGAGGCCAGGACGGTGGCGAAACCCCAGACCGGGATGCGGCCCCAGTTTCCCTCCGCCGGAAAGAAGCGCCAGTATTTCAGCATGTCGCCGAACACCGCATAGGAGATGTTGTTGGCGGTGAGCGCGAAGGCATCCACGCGCAGGCGGGCTTCCCCGGGCGCGAGCCCCTCCCCGTCCGGACCCTCGAGCGGCACGACGCGCGTCTTCCTCAGATCGCTCCGGTCCACCTCGAAGACGACACTCTCTGCGCGCATGACCGGTCTCCAATCTGGTTTGCCATCTTTCCCGACACGCCGAGTAGCAAAGCCGGGCGCCCCTGCCAAGCGGGGCGGCATCCGGCGGGCGCCTGCCCTGTTCACCGGCGCGCAGTTCTGCTATCGCAGGGCCCGACGGATCGAGAGCGGCCCCGCCCCGGCAAGAGGCGAGCGGCCGGCGGCCGGGTCGGCGCTCCCCAAGTCCCGCGCGCGCCCCGGCCCCGGCCGGACGAGACCACTCTCCCTGAGGAGGCCCCGATGAGACTTCTTGCAACTCCGCGCAGAGGCGCGGCGGCATGACAGCCATGCAAACGCCGCCCAGGGGTGGCCTTCTGCGGACCTGTCTGAAGGCGCTCGAGCGTGAGCCGCTGATCCTGTTCCTGATCCTCGGGGCGGGCGTCTTCCTCATCGACGGGCTGTCCATGCGGGAGGGCGCCGCGCCGGAGGACCGCGTCATCCGCATCACCGCCTCCGACCTTGCCCGGATGGATGCGGCCTGGTCGAGCCAGTATGCCCGTGCGCCGACGCAGGACGAGCACGAGATGATGGTCGCCGACCAGATCCGCGAGGAGGTGCTCTACAGGGAGGCGCTGCGGCTCGGCCTTCAGGAGAACGACGCCATCATCCGCCGCCGCCTCGCGCAGAAGCTGAGCTTCCTCACGGAGGATCTCGCCACGCTCGAGCCGCCCACCGAGGACGAGCTGCGCGCCCATTACGACGCCCATCCGGAGAAATGGACCCGCGTGCCGCGCACGAGCTTCACCCATGTCTATTTCAGCCCCGAGCGGCCGGAGGCGCAGGCGCGGGCCGCGGAGGCGCTCGCGGCGCTGACGGGGGACCCCTCCGCCGATCCCGGCGCGTTCGGCGATGCCTTCATGCTCTCGCGCAGCTATGCCGAACGCACCGATCGCCAGATCGGCGAACTCTTCGGCGGACAGTTCGCCGAGGCGCTGGCGGAGCTTCCCCGCGACCGCTGGGCCGGCCCCGTGCGCTCCGCCCTCGGATGGCATCTCGTGAGGATCACGGGCCGGCTTCCGGCCGAGCTGCCACCCTTCGAGACGGTGCGCGAGGCGGTCGAGGGAAGCCTCCTCGCGGCGCGCCGGGAGGACGCCAATCGCCGCATGTATGAGGAGATGCGGGCGCGCTACACGATCGAGATCGCGAGCCCCGACGCCGCGGCGCCGGACCCGGCGCCGGAGGCGGCCCCGTGAGGTCGCTCCGCGCTCTCATCCTCCTGATGCTCGCGCTGGGCGCCGGCCTCGCCGCACCGGCGGCCGCCCATGAGGTGCGCCCGTCCTATCTCGAGCTGACCGAGGCGGAGCCGGGCCAGTATCTGGTCCGCTGGAAGATGCCGCTGCTCGGTGGCATGCGGCTCAAGATGCGTCCCGATCTTCCCGGCTTCTGCACGGCGGGGGAGGTGATGGTCGCGAGCCTCACCGAGGTCTCCGTGGTGGAGGAATGGCCGCTCGACTGCGGCGGGCGGAGCCTGTCGGGCGCCCGGATCGGCATGGCCGGGCTCGACAGGACGCTGACCGACGTGCTCGTGCGCGTGATCTTCGCCGACGGGCGCACCGTGACGCAGAGCCTCAAACCCAATGCGCCCTATGCGGAGATTCCGGCGCGCGGCTCGGGCCTTGCCGCCTATCTCACGCTCGGCATCCGCCACATCCTGCTCGGGCTCGACCACATCCTCTTCGTCATCGGGCTGATGTTCGTGGTGCGCGGGGTGGGCGCGCTCGTCAGGACGATCACCGCCTTCACGCTGGCCCATTCGCTGACGCTGGGGCTCTCCGCCTTCGGCATCATCCGTATCGACCAGACGCCGGTGGACGCGGTGGTGGCCCTGTCCATCCTCTTCCTCGCCGTCGAACTGGTGCGCTCGCGCGGGCGGATCGGCGACACGCTCACCTTCCGCTACCCCTGGGCGATCGCCTTCGGCTTCGGGCTCCTGCACGGCATCGGCTTCGCCTCGGCGCTGAAGGATGCGGGCCTGCCGGAGGGCGCGGCCCTGCTCGCGCTCCTCCTCTTCAATCTCGGCGTCGAGATCGGCCAGCTCGCGGTGGTCGGCCTCATCCTCGCGCAGATCGCCCTCAGCCGGAAGCTCGTGGCGCGGCTCCCCGAAGCCGTGCGCCTGGCGCCCGTCTATGCGATCGGCATTCTCTCCGCCTACTGGTTCCTCGAACGTCTCGCGCGCATGGTGTGAACCCGTCCATGGCCGAGGTCGAGACCCTCTCCCCTCCCCTGCCGCCCGCGGGACCCTCCCCCGATGCGGCCTGGACCTATTCCGAGCCCGATGATCCGTGGGCGAAGCGCGCGATCATCCGCGCCATCGAGAAGCTGACGGGCCAGCGCCACCTGCGCGCCCTCTACGAGCAGAACCTCAGGGCCCCCCGACCGGGCGAGAGCTTCTTCGAGGCCGCCATCCGGCTCCTCGAGCTCGATCTTGCCTTCGACGAGACCCGCCTTGCGGCCGTGCCCGCGAGGGGTCCGCTCGTGGTGGTCGCGAACCATCCCTTCGGCGTGCTCGACGGCATCGTCCTGTCGGCGCTCATCGGGCGCCGGCGTCCCGACATCCGCGTGCTGACGAATGCCGTCCTCACCCGCGCGCCCGAGCTCGCGAGCTACCTCATCCCCATCGATTTCCGGGAGACGGACGAGGCCCTCACGGGCAATCTCGCCGCCCGGACGGCCTCGCGCGCGCATCTCGCGGGGGGCGGATGCCTCATCGTCTTCCCCGCCGGCGCCGTCTCGACGACGCCCGCCCTCCATCACCGCACCGCCGTGGATGCGGAGTGGAAGCTCTTTCCGGCCCGGCTGATCCGGGGCGCCCGCGCCCCCGTCCTGCCGGTCTTCTTCCCCGGCCAGAACAGCGCCCTCTTCCATTTGGCGAGCCATCTCAGCATGACGCTCCGGCTCGGCCTTCTCTTCCACGAGACGCGGCGCCGGGCCGGCAGCCGTGTCGAGATCGTCATCGGGCCCCTTCTCGACCCCGCGACGCTCGAGGGGGCCGGCGATCGCCGGGCGCTGACGGCCTTCCTGCGCGAGCGCGTCTACGGGCTCGATCCGGCGCGGTCGACGGAGCAACGCAAATCCGGTCTATGATGCCGTCCCCCTGCCCATCGTGGAGACGCACATGGCACCCGCGCCCTCGATCGACCTCCTCCTTCGTCCGCGCCCGCGCGATCTCGGCGGATTTTCAGTGAAGCGGATCCTCCCCTCCGCCGAACGGCGCATGGTGGGGCCCTTCATCTTCCTCGACGAAATGGGTCCGGCCGTCTTCGCGCCCGGTCAGGGCCTCGACGTGCGGCCCCACCCCCATATCGGCCTTGCCACCGTCACCTATCTCTTCGAGGGCGCCATCCACCACAGGGACAGCCTGGGCATCGACCAGATCATCCGCCCGGGCGATGTGAACTGGATGACGGCGGGCCGGGGCATCGTGCACTCCGAGCGCAGTCCCGCCGCCGAGCGCAAGGCGGGCCAGCGCCTCCACGGCATCCAGTCCTGGGTGGCGCTGCCGGAGGAGACCGAGACCACGCAGCCCGATTTCGTCCATCATCCGCAGGACAGCCTGCCCCGCATCGTCCGCGAGGGCGTGCGCCTGCGGCTGATCGCCGGCACGGCGTTCGGCGAGACCTCGCCCGTGGAGGTGTTGTCCGAGCTCTTCTACCTTCATGCCGAGCTCGATGCCGGCGCCGAGCTGACGCTCCCGCGCGAGCCGCCCGAACGCGCCGCCTATGTCGTCCACGGCTCGATCGAGGTGGACGGGACGCGCATCGAGGCCGGCACGCTCGTCGCCTTCCGCTACGGGGCCGAGGCACGTCTGCGGGCCGCTGCGGCGTCCTGCGTCATGCTGCTCGGGGGACGGCCCGTGGGTCCGCGCGAGATCGAGTGGAACTTCGTCGCGTCGAGCCCCGCCCTGATCGAGCAGGCGAAGGCCGACTGGCAGGCCGGCCGCTTCCCGAAGGTGCCGGGGGACGAAACCGAGTTCATCCCCCTGCCCGGCGGCTGATCCGCCGGCGCAAGACATGGCGCGCCCTGCCGGAGTCGGCTAGACAATCGGATCGCGCCCCTGCCCCTGACCTGACCCAGCCGGCCATGGACCTCTTTCCCGCCCTCTTCACGCTCGCGGTTCTCGTGGGCCTTCTCGTGCTGTTCGCAACCGAGCGCTTCCCGCCGGAGGTGGTGGCGCTCGGGGGCGTCGCGCTGCTGCTCGCGGCGGGCGTGACCGACACGGGGACGCTGCTCGCCTCCGTCGCCAATCCCGCGCCGCTGACCATCGGGGCGATGTTCGTCGTGTCGGCGGCGCTGGTGCGCACGGGGGTGCTCGCCTGGGCGACGCGGGTCCTCTCCAACGCGGCGGACACGACGCCGCGCGCGATCATGCCGATCCTGCTCGGCGTGACCATGATCGCCTCGGGCTTCGTGAACAACACGCCGCTCGTCATGGTGCTGATCCCGACCGTCATCGCGCTCGCGGGCAAGATCGGCAGCGTGCCCTCGCGGCTCCTCATCCCCCTCTCCTATGCGGCGATCCTGGGCGGCACCTTCACGCTCATCGGCACCTCGACCAATCTCCTCGTCGACGGGGTGGCGCAGGCGCAGGGCCTTGCCCCCTTCTCCATGTTCGAGATCACCGCTCTTGGCACCTGCGTCGCGCTCACGGGAGCGCTCTATCTCACCCTGGCGGGGCCGCGTCTCCTTCCCGCGCGCACGCCACCCGCCTCGCTGACCGCGATCCGCGACAGCGCCCATTTCCTCACCGATGCCGTGGTGCCGGCCGAGTCCCACCTCATCGGCCGCCGGCTCGGCGAGATCGACCTCTTCAACGCGCGCGGGCTCACCATCATCGACGTGATCCGCGACGACCGCTCGCTGCGCCACCGCCTGACCGAGCTGCGGCTCGATGCCGGCGACCGCATCGTCTTCGAAAGCGCGGTGAGCGAGGTGCTCGCCCTGCGCGAGGAGAAGCAGCTCGCCTTCGGCTTCGCGGGCGATGATCTCGAGCCTCTGAAGGCGCGGGCGGCCCTCGTGGTCGAGGCGCTCGTGCCGCCGCGCAGCGCGCTCATCGGCCACGAGCTCCGGACCCAGCGCCTGCGCCGCCGGTTCGGCGTCTATGTGCTGGGCGTGCGCCGCCACGGCGAAAGCCTCGAGGAACAGGTCGGCCGCATCCGGCCCGAGGCCGGCGACACCATGCTGCTCGAGGGCACGGCCGAGGACATTGCGCGCATGTCCGAGGACATGGGTCTCGTCAATCTCGCCGAACCGTCCGAACGCGGATTGCGCCGCGGGCGCAGCCCCATCGCCGCGCTCGTCCTGCTCGCGGTGGTCGCCCTGTCGGCTCTCGGTCTTGCCTCCATCACCGCGCTCGCGGTGATCGGCGTCGCGGTCCTGCTCTTCACGCGCTGCCTCGATCCGGACGAGGCCTTCGCCGCAATCGACTGGCGGATCCTCATCCTCATCGGCTCCATGCTGGCCGTCGGCCAGACGCTCCAGGAAACCGGGGCCGTGAAGCTCCTCGTCGACGCCATCGTGCCTTTCCTCACCGACCTGCCGCCCTGGGCGCTCATCCTCATCGTCTATGCGATGGCCTCGACGCTCACCGAGGTGCTGACCAACAACGCGGTCGCCATCGTCATCACGCCGGTGGCGATCGGCCTTGCCGCGAGCCTCGGTCTCGACCCGCGACCCTTCGTGATCGCGGTCATGTTCGGCGCCTCGGCGAGCTTTGCGACCCCCATCGGCTATCAGACGAACACGCTGGTCTACGGCCCGGGCGGCTACCGCTTCACCGACTTCCTGCGGATCGGCCTGCCGCTCAACATCCTGTGCGGCCTCGTGACCGCGTTTCTGATCCCGCGCTTCTGGCCGCTCTGAGGGGGCCCCGCCTTTACGGCCGGGGCGGCGCCGCCTAATCTCCGGCTCGTCCGGATACGGACATCTCCAGCGGGCTCGCGAGGGGAGACCATGAGCGAGACAGCGCCGACCCTGGCAGGGGAGAAGGCCGCCGAGGACGACGGCCGCTCGGTCGCCTGGCACAGCTTCACGCCCGAGGCCGTCGCCCTGCGCCTGCGCTCCGGACTGGATGGTCTCGCCGAGCCGGAGGCCGAGGCCCGCCTTGGCCGGCTCGGGCCGAACCGCCTTCCCGAGGCGCCCCGCGAGCCGGCCCTTCTGCGGCTCGCCCGCCAGTTCCACAATCTGCTGATCTATGTGCTCTTCGCGGCGGCCGCCATCTCGCTCGGTCTCGGGCACGTCGTCGATGCCGGCGTGATCCTCGCCGTGGTGATCCTCAACGCCCTCATCGGCTTCGCGCAGGAAGGCCGGGCCGAGCGCGCGCTCGACGCCATCCGCCGGATGATCGACGCCCAGGCGACGGTGCGGCGCGGGGGACAGCGGCTGCGCATTCCTGCCGAGGCTCTGGTGCCGGGCGATCTCGTGCTGCTGCAGGCGGGAGACCGCGTGCCCGCCGATCTGCGCCTCACGCGCGCGAGCGGGCTGCGCCTGTCGGAGGCGGCGCTGACGGGAGAGTCCGTGCCCGCCGAGAAGGCGCTGCCGCCGGTCGATGCCGGCGCCCTCCTCGGGGACCGGACCTGCATGGCCTATTCGGGCACGTTCGTGGTGGGCGGCCAGGGCGCGGGCCTCGTCGTCGCGACCGGCGGCGCGACCGAGCTCGGTCACATCTCCTCCCTCGTGAGCGCGGTGCCCGATCTCAAGACGCCGCTCGTGAGGCAGATGGACCGCTTCGCGCGGCATCTGACGGCGATCGTCGGCATCGCCGCGCTGGCGGTCTTCGCCTTCGCCGTCCTCGTGCGCGACTACGCGCCCGATGCGGCCTTCATGGTGGTGGTGGGCCTTGCCGTCTCGGCCATTCCCGAAGGGCTGCCGGCGGTGATGACCATCACGCTCGCCATCGGGGTCCAGCGCATGGCCCGCCGCAACGCGATCATCCGGCGTTTCCAGGCGGTCGAGACGCTCGGCGCCGTGTCGGTGATCTGCACGGACAAGACCGGCACGCTGACCCGCAACGAGATGAGCGTGCGCTGCCTCCTCACCCCGCGTCACAGGGTCGAGGTGCTCGGCACCGGCTACGGCCGTGAGGGCGGCTTCACCGCCGAAGGCCGCCCCATCGATCCGCTGGCGGAGGAGGAGCTGCGCCAGCTCATCGAGGCGGGGGCCCTGTGCAACGATGCCGACCTCATCGAGCGCGACGGCGCGGTCGCCGTGGACGGCGATCCGATGGAGGGAGCACTTCTCGCCCTCGCCGCTAAGGCGGGTCTCGATCGGGGGCATGTGGAGGCCGCCGCGCCGCGCCTTGCCGACATTCCCTTCGAGCCGACCCACAAATTCATGGCGACCCTTCACGGTGGCGCGGGCACGCCCCTGCCGCGCGCCGTGATCAAGGGCGCGCCCGAGCGCGTCATCGCCCTCTGTCAGGGCGGCGGGGGACGGCTGCCGCCGCCGCCTCCCGGCTCGGCGAGCTGGGCGGAGGCGATCGACGCCCTGGGCCGGGACGGGCTGCGCGTGATCGCGCTCGCCGAACGCTCCCTCGAGGCGGGGCGGCGCGAGCTCTCGCTCGGCACGCTCGGGGCGCCGGCCCGGCTCATCGGACTCGTCGGGCTCATCGATCCGCCCAGGGACGATACCCCGGCAGCGCTCGCGGCCGCGCGGGAGGCGGGCATCGAGGTGAAGATGATCACCGGCGATCACGAGGCGACGGCGGCGGCGATCGCCGGGCAGATCGGACTTGCCCCGGCGATCCGTGTCGTCTCGGGCCACGCGCTCGAGACGCTCGACGCCGCCGGACTGCGCTCCGCGGCCCGCGAGGGCAACGTCTTTGCCCGGACGACACCGGAGCACAAGCTCCGCCTCGTCGAGGCGCTCCAGGCCGAGGGCCGCGTGGTGGCGATGACCGGCGACGGGGTCAACGACGCCCCCGCCCTGAGGCGGGCCGATGTGGGCGTCGCGATGGGCCGGTCGGGCACGGAGACCGCGAAGGAAGCCGCCCGCATGGTGCTGGTCGACGATACCTTCGCGACCATCATGGAGGCGGTGCGCGAGGGGCGGACGGTCTATGACAACATCCGCAAGCTGATCGGCTGGACCCTGCCGACCAGCATGGGCGAGTGCCTCGCCATCATCGCAGCGCTCGCCTTCGGGCTCATCCTGCCCATCACCCCGGTCCAGATCCTGTGGATCAACCTCGTGACGGCGGTGGCGCTCGGCACCACCATCGCCTTCGAGCCGACCGAGCCGGGCACCATGCGCCGCCCGCCCCGCGACCCCGCCGAGCCGCTCCTGACCATGGAGCTCTGGTGGCAGGTGGGTTTCGTCTCGGTGATGTTCGTCATCGTCGTCTTCGGCCTCTTCCTCGCGGCGCTCGACGCCGGGCGCAGCGTGGCCGAGGCGCGGACCATCGCCGTGAACATGCTGGTGGTCGCGGAGATCGCCTATCTCTTCTCGATCCGCTTCGTGTACGGACCGTCGCTGACGCTGCGGGGTGTGCTCGGCACGCCCGCCGTGCTGATCGGGCTCGGCTTCTCGATCCTCGCCCAGCTCGCGATCACCTATGTGCCATTCATGCAGACGGCCTTCGGGACCGCGGCGCTCGGACTGCGGGACGGCGCTTCCATCCTCGTGGGCGGAGCGTTTCTCCTTGCCGTCTTCGAGGCCGAGAAGCTCCTGCGCCGGTGGCTCACCCGCCGACGGGCCCGCCATCCTTCCGCGTGATCGCCATGACGGAGGCGCGCGGCGGCACGAAGGGCTCGAAATCGGGCCAGCGCGTGGAGGGCGCGCCGTGCGAGGTGCCGTCCTCCTCGCCCGGATGCTGGATCGACACGAAGAGCGTCGTGCCATCGGGCGTGAAAGCCGGCCCCGTGCATTCGGCCCCGCGCGGGCAGCCGAAGAAATGCCGAGGCGCGCCGGCCGGATCCGAGGGATCGAGCGCCCAGAGCCCGTCATGGACGGGTCCGGTCGCAAGATCGGGCATGCCGTCCGTCCCGATCCAGAGCCGGCCGGCGGGATCGAAGGCGAGATTGTCCGGGTTCGCGAACCAGCCCGACGGGGTCGGCGTTCCCCGATAGCGTCCCCGCTCCATCGGACTTGCGGCCGCCGGGTCGCCCGCGAGGAGCGGCAGCTCCCAGAGAAACAGGTCCGCCCAGTGATCGAGCGCGCCGGCCTCCCCGGGCGGCACGATCTCGAGAATGTGCCCCCACAGGTTCGCGGCGCGCGGATTGGCCGGATCGGCCTCCGTCGCCGCCCGCCGGTCATTGCCCGTCAGCGCCACATAGACCCGCCCCGTGAACGGATCGATCTCGATGTCCTCGGGCCGGTCCATGGGCGTGCCCCCGAGAAGACCCGCGACGAAGCGCGGCTCGATCAGCACCTCGGTCTCGTCGGCGAAGCCGGTCACGTCCGGGGTGACCCACTCGCCATCGAAGGCGAGCTTCAGCCAGCGGCCCGTGCCGTCCGGCTCGAAGCGGGCGACGAAGAGGTCTCCGGTCTCGAGGAGATCCATGTTGGCGGCGCGATCGCCCGCCCGGTAGACGCCCTTCGAAACGAAGCGGTAGATGCACTGGAAGCGCTCGTCATCGCCCATGTAGACGACCACGGGCCGGCCGTCGACCGCATGGACACAGGCCCCCTCGTGCTTGAACCGTCCGAGCGCGGTGCGCTTCTTCGGGCGGCTCTCGGGGTCGTACGGGTCGATCTCGACGATATAGCCGAACCGGTTCGGCTCACGCGGCTCCCGGGTGATGTCGAAGCGCTCGTCGACCCGCGCCCAGGGGTGACGGGGCGGCACCGGCTTTCCGGGGCCGGACGAAAAGCCGATTCCGAGCGATGCATGGTTGCGCAACTCGCCCGGGGAGAGCTCGGCGAGCCTGGCCTGATCGCCCCAGAACTGGCCCTGGATGTTTTCCTCCGCCGTAAGGACCGTGCCCCAGGGCGTGACGCCACCCGCGCAATTGGCGAATGTTCCGAGCACCGCGCGCCCGGTCGGATCGGCCGCCGTGCACAGCCGCTCATGGCCCGCGAGGGGCCCGGTGATCGCCATCGGCGTCGTGGCGGTGAAGCGCCGGTTGAAGCGGCTGTCCGCGACGGGCGCCCAGCGCCCCTCGTCCCGCCGGATCTCCACCACCGAATGGCCGACGGCCTCCATCTCGATGCGGGCCTGGGCCTCGGTCAGGCCCGACCAGGCGGCGGCGCGGTCGGCATAGTTGGGGAACATCATGTGCCCGGAGGCGAATTCGTGATTCACGCACAAGAGGCCGTGATCGCTCGCCGCGCTGCCCAGCGGCAGCGGCATGAAGGCCACGAAGTCGCAGCTCGTGCCGAACCGCCTGGCCTGGTCGGCGCCATCGCGCGGACCCGAGCCGAACGGCCCCTTGGCTCCCGGCAGGATGGCATCGCCCCAGCGCAGGAGCACCTCGGCCCGGTGGTCGGGAGCGACATGGTGCGTGGCAT
>JACAEB010000116.1 GCA_013389075.1 Alphaproteobacteria bacterium | reverse complement strand
GAACCTTCGTGATCGCCGCCGTCAGGGACGTCTTCCCATGGTCCACGTGACCAATCGTCCCAATGTTGCAGTGCGGCTTCGTACGCTCAAACTTCTCTTTAGCCATCTTCGTCTCTCCGCGATTCCTGTCGGGCCGGACCCCGGGGACGGGGCGCGCGGCGCGCTGCCTCAGTCGACCTCACCTGCCACGACGGCCCGCCCGGGAACCCGAGGACGGAGCCGACGGCCGGGCTGGAGCGGGTAGCGGGAATCGAACCCGCATCTTCAGCTTGGAAGGCTGTGGCTCTACCATTGAGCTATACCCGCGGTCCGGAGCCCTCTGGGCCGATTCGCGGCCCCAAGCGGGTGGCACCTTGAGGCTTTGCGGTGTGGTCCTGCGTCCTCTATCGTGGGTTCTCTACCGTGAATGAGCGCCCAAGCTTTGGTGGAGGAGGTTGGATTCGAACCAACGTAGGCTGAGCCAACGGATTTACAGTCCGTCCCCTTTAACCACTCGGGCACTCCTCCAAACTGGTCAAACTCGTCCTGCCAAACCTGTGCTGCCAAGACCTGGCCTGGACCGCGCGAAACAGACAAAAACCCCCCGCGCATCGACCACCCGGGGCAGCGGGATGGGTTGGGTGGTCTGCGTGAGGGCCATTGCAAGTCTCACTGTGAGCGCGGGACTATAGGCGCACAGCCGCCCACATGCAATACGGGATTTGGGGTTGCAGCCGGATCTTTTTCCCGCCTCACTCGCACCCCGTCCCCCCTGGTACCCGGAGCCCCCGATGACCGACCTGCCGCTCGCCGCCCGCTTCACCGAGCTCGGCCTCATTCCGCATGAGGAGGCCGCCATGCGCGCCTTCTATACGGAGGTGCTGGGGCTCGTTCCCGTCAGCGACACCGAGATTCCCGTGGGCGTGAACCGGCGCTATGCGCATGCAGGCATCACCATCAAGCTGCTCTGCCTGAAGAAGCCCCCGCCCGCGCCCGTCCGGGGCCTGTCGCGCGCGCCCGGACTGCGGCTTCTCACGCTGCTCGGCGACGCCGCCTGGTATGAGGACCGCCTCGCCCGCCTCGCCGCCGCCGGCATCGACACCTCAAGGGCCGTCGAGACGGAGGCCGCGCGCGCCCTCTTCATCCGCGACCCGGACGGCAATGCGGTCGAGCTCGCCACCATGAAGCGGCCCGAGGAGGCCGGCCCCGCGGTGCAGATCGGCATCGCCGCCCATGATCCGGAGGCCGTCGCCCGCTTCTACGAGCGCTTCTTCGGGGCTCGGTATATCGGCCATTTCCCCTATCCGGACGGGCACAGCAACGAGAAGGTCGACTGGGGTCCGGTGCGGCTCAACATCTGGGGCCTGCCGGACAGCGTGGCCGCGCCCGAGCCCGGCGAGCGCCACAGCGCGCGCGCCGGCATCCGCTATCTGACCGCCGCCGTACCCTCCGTGCCCGAGGCGGTCGATCGCCTCGCGGCCGACGGCGTCAGCGTTCCCATGCCGACCATGGAATGGCGCGGCATCGCCCATATCGCCTTCATCGCCGATCCCTCGGGTGCCAATACGGAGCTGACGAGCCGGCTCGCCGCCCCGACCGCGGCGCGCGCATGACCCGCCCAGGTCCCTCCCGGGGGAGCCGCCCGCCCGCGCCGCCCGACTCGCTCTGGCTCTACGGGCTGCACGCGGTGCGCGCCGCCCTCGCCAATCCCGGGCGGACCGTGCTCGAGGCCGTCGCTACACGGAACGCCGCGCAGGAGCTCGGCCTCGCCGAGCCGGCGGTGCGCCTCGTCGATCCGCGCGAGCTCTCGCGCCTCCTGCCGCCCGAGGCCGTTCATCAGGGGGCGGCGATTCGGGTGCGCCCGCTCCCCGATGCCGAGCTCGACACGCTCGCGAGCCCCGCAACACCGGGCGCCCCGCTCGTCGTGCTCGATCAGGTGACGGACCCGCACAATGTCGGCGCCATCCTGCGCAGTGCCGCCGCCTTCGGCGCGCTCGGGCTCGTGATGACCACCCGCAACGCCCCGCGCGAGAGCGGCGTCCTCGCCAAGGCGGCCTCGGGCGCGCTCGAAGCCGTCCCCATCGCCCGCGTCGTCAATCTCGCCCGCGCGCTCGACACGCTGAAGGACAGCGGCTGGCGGGTCATCGGACTCGAGGGAGGCGCACCCGCCGCCCTGCCCGCCTTCGTCGACGGCGACCCGCTCGCCCTCGTCTTCGGCGCGGAGGGCGCGGGGCTGCGCGAGCTCACGCGCAAGACCTGCGACAGCCTCGCCCGGCTTCCGACGCGCGGGTCCCTCGCCTCGCTCAATGTCTCGAACGCGGTGGCCGTAGCGCTCTATGTGGCGGGCGGCGGATCCGCCGGCGACTGACCCACGAGGCCGATGTTCCGCTCGCGTATGTCCCGCGCCGCCGCATCGTAGAGAAATGGCAGGCAGCAGAAGCGCCGGCCCCGCCGCACCGGGTCCACCTCGTGCAGGAGCGAGCAGGAGAACACCACCGCACCGCCCGTCGGCGCGCGATAGCGGCGGGGGCCGAATTCGGGGAACGAGAGATCGCCCCCCTCATAGTCCTCCGCATTCAGATTGATCGTCACCGCGAAGCGGCGATGGGCCGTGCCGGCGGTGGTGTTGTCGCGATGGGCTCTGAACCGTCCGCCCGCCTCGGCATCGTAGCAGGCCACGAGATAGCGCTCGATATAGTCGGCCTTGAAGGCGAAGGCGCGGTGCACCGCCGGCACGAGGCGGGCGGATATGCGGGCCCGCACCTCCGCCCGCAGGCCCTCGTCGGCGATGAGAAGGTCGTGCCGGCTCTTGAAGCCGTGATCATAGCGCCCGACCGTGCGCCCGCCCTCCTCGGTCATGAAGCCCGACTCCTCGGGCTGCCCGGCCTCATAGGTCGCGATCAGCCGCTCGCAGAAGGACCGCTCGAACACGTCCGTGAGCGTCAGGACCGGCGCGGCCTGCCCCGCATCGAGCCGCTCGGCCTCGGCGAGGAGGGCGCGGGCCCCGCGCACGCTGTCGCTCGCGTGAAGTGCGGGCTCGGCATGGCGCACGAGCCCCCGCAGGCGCAGGAGCCGGTCGAGAAGGAGCGTCGCCGGCCGGGCCTGCGGCGCCTCGATCCCGGCCCCGGCGAGCTCGCGCGCGAGGCTGCCGTCGGTGTCGAAGAGGAAGCGCCGGCCCGGAATGCGCTGGCGCACCCAGTCGGGCTGGGCGTCAGGGGCGCCCGTGACGAGGCCGAACCAGATGATCCGCTCGCCCGCGAAGGGCGCCTCGACCTCGAGGAAGGCCCGGCCGAGCGCTTCGGTATCGGGGGCCTCGGCCCGGCCGAGGAGGGTGAGAAGGACGATCCGCCCACCGACCGTGTCGATGGCAAAACGCGCGGCATTGCTGGCCGGAACGGCGAACCAGGGCAGGAACGCTCCCAGCGGCAGCGCCATGGAGCCTCCGCCGGACCGTCAGGGCCGCTCTGGCGGGGGCACGGGCACGGTGCGGCTGTAGACCGTCACCTCCTCGGCCTCGCTGTCGAAGACGACGATGACATAGGGCGCGGTCAGGGCCTGGGTGACGACGGCACCCGGCCAGGGCCGGCGCTCCTCGATCTCGACCGTGACCGTATCGCCGTCCGCGATCACCTTGCGCGTGGTGAGGCTGTAGCCGCCCGTGGGCCGCGTTCCCGCGAAGATGCCGACCGCGATCTCGCCCTTGCCGAGCCCGCGGGGCGGGGTCGCGGCCGTTAGGGCCCAGAGGTCGAGCCATTGCTCGGCCGTCCGCGCGACATAGGCGCCCGGCGCATCCGTTCCCCGGTCGCCGAGGAAGTCCACATAGTCGAGGCTCTGGGACCGCGCGAGCGCGGGCGGAGCGCCTGCGAGCACGACCGCAAGCGCCGAAGCGAGCAGGAGCGCCGCGCCCCGCCGGCTCGCATGACCGATGTCCCTGCCAACGCCCATGCCCCGCGCCTCGCTCTGCCGGCGCCCCCGCGCCGAAGGAAGGTCGATGATGCGCGGGATGGCGGCGGCAGGCAACCTCATTTGCCGGGCGCGGGCGCGGCGTCCGCCCCGCCGAAGCGGGCCTCGAGGGCGGCCACCTCCTCGGGGTCGAGCTTGCGGAAGAGGAGGCCGGGGACCGCGATCGGCGCGCCGGGCCCGAGCCGGCTCATCTCGTCCTCGATGGAACCCGAGGGCCAGCGGACGATCCCGCCCGCCCTGTCGGCGAGGGCGGGGTCGACGGCGGCGAGGATGCGCTCGGCCGTTCCGGGGATCACGGGCCAGGAGAGGAGCGCCATCAGCCGGGCGAGATTGATCCCGGTCCGGATGATGATGGCCGCCCGCTCGGGATCGGTCTTGATCGCCACCCAGGGCGCGGCGCGCGCGAGATACTCGTTGCCGAGCACCCAGATGGCGCGCAGCTCCCCCATAGCCTTTCTGAGCTCGATCGCCTCGAGATGGCCCTTGTAGGCGGCCATGCGCGCGGCGAGCGCGGGCAGGAGCGCGGCCTCCTCCGGCCCCGGCGCGCCCCCCGCCGGCACGGTCTCGCCGAAGCGGGCGGTCGAGAACTTCAGGAGCCGGTTCACGAAATTGCCGAGGACGTCGGCGAGGTCCTTGTTCACCGTCGCCGCGAAATGCTCCCAGGTGAAGGAGCTGTCCGAGCCCTCCGGCGCGTTGGCGGTGAGGTAGTAGCGCCAGTAATCGGCCGGCAGGACCTCGAGCGCCTGGTCCATGAAGACGCCGCGCCGCTGGCTCGTGGAGAACTTGCCGCCGTAATAGGTGAGCCAGTTCACGCCCTTGATGACGTCGACGAGCTTCCAGTCCTCGCCCGAGCCGAGCAGGGTCGCCGGGAAGCCCACCGTGTGGAAGGGCACGTTGTCCTTGCCCATGAACTGGACGTAGCGGACCGCGTCCGCGCCCTTGCCCAGGCGCCACCAGCGCTCCCAGTCGCGCGCCTTCGGATCGAGATCGGCCCATTCCTTCGTCGCGCCAATATAGCCGATGGGCGCGTCGAACCAGACATAGAAGACCTTGCCGGCCAGCCCCTCCCATTTGCCGTCATGGGCGACCGGCACGCCCCATTTGAGGTCGCGCGTGATGCCCCGGTCCTGCAGCCCCTCATCGAGCCATTTGAGGGCGATGGAGGTGACCAGATGGGGCCATTCGGTCTGGCTGCCGATCCACTGCCGCAGCCGGTCCACGAGCTTCGACTGGAGCAGGTAGAGATGGCGCGACTCGCGCACCTCGAGCCGGGTCAAGCCCGAAATGGCCGAGCGCGGCTCGAGAAGATCGGTGGGATCGAGCACGCGCGTGCAGTTCTCGCACTGGTCGCCCCGCGCCCGGTCATAGCCGCAATGGGGGCAGGTGCCGACCACGTAACGGTCGGGCAGGAAGCGCTCGTCCTCGAGCGAATAGACCTGCCGGATGGTCCGCTCCTCGATATAGCCGTTGGCGTCGAGCCGGTCGGCGAGATGCTGCGTGAAGGCGTGATTCTGCGGGCTCGAGGTCCGTCCAAAATGGTCCCAGGAGAGGCCGAACGCCTCCCCGAGCTCGCGCTGGCGCTCATGCCAGCGGGCGCAGAACGCCGCCACCTCCTCGCCCGCCTCGGCCGCGGCGAGCTCGGCGGGGGTGCCGTGCTCGTCGGTCGCGCAGATGGCGAGCGTCTCGTGCCCGCAGGCCCGGCAGAACCGCGCGAACACATCCGCCGGCAGCATCGAGCCCGCAAGATTGCCCAGATGCTTGACGCCGTTCACATAGGGCAAGGCGCTCGTGATAAGGATGCGCGACATGGGTCCGGGGTACTCCCTCTCCGGGGATCGTCATGGAGACCCCGGGGGTATCCTGCCGGCCCGCGCCCTGCAAGTCCCCGTCCCGAGGGGCCGGCACCGGCGGGATTGAACGCAATTGTAATTGTTGGGAGAGATAGTGGGGGCGGCGGGCCGGCCCCTCCGTCCCCCGGGCTCTCCCGGCCGCACCGTCCGGCCACACAGGACCTCCGGCGCGCATGCTGTTCAATTCCTACATCTTCCTGCTCGTCTTCATGCCGCTGACGCTCGGGGTCTTCTTCCTCGCACGTCGCTTCGGCCGCTGGGGCGCCTGCGTGGGACTTCTCATCGCGGCCTCCTGGGCCTTCTACGCCTGGTGGAGCCTCTTCCACTTCGCCATCCTGATCGTGACCCTGGTCGCGAACTACTATTTCGGCGCGGCCTGCGCCGAGCGCCCCAAGCCCGAGGCGCGGGTGATCGCGATCGTCGGCATCTGCCTCAATCTCGGCATTCTCGGCTTCTTCAAGTACTGGGACTTCCTCGCCGGCAACATGGCCGAGGCGCTGGGCCTGCCATACGAGCCGCTCGGGCTCCTCCTGCCGCTCGGCATCTCCTTCTACACCTTCCAGCAGATCGCCTATGTGGCCGACTGCTATGCGAGCCGCAGCCACGAGCGCAGCTTCAGCCAGTACGCGCTCTTCGTGAGCTTCTTTCCCCAGCTTGTGGCGGGCCCGATCGTCCACCACAGCTACATGCGGCCGCAATTCGCCGCCCTCACCCATCGCCCGCTCGATCCGGTGGCGCCCATGCTGGGGCTCGTCGTCTTCTGCGTGGGGCTCGGCAAGAAAGTTCTGATCGCAGACAATCTCGCGCCCATCGCCGATTTGGGCTTCCGCCTCGCCGAGGCGGGCCACGCGCCCGACATGGGGGCGAGCTGGGTCGCCGCCCTCGCCTACAGCTTCCAGATCTATTTCGACTTCTCGGGTTATTCGGAGATGGCGATCGGCCTCGGCCTCCTCTTCGGTCTGAAGCTGCCGCTCAATTTCGACACGCCCTACCGCTCGCTCTCCATCATCGAGTTCTGGCGGCGCTGGCACATCACGCTCTCGACCTGGCTGCGCGACTACATCTACATCCCGCTCGGCGGCAACCGGCGCGGCGAGATCTCGCGCCTGCAGAACATCTTCGTCACCATGCTGCTCGGCGGCATCTGGCACGGCGCGGGCTGGACCTTCGTCATCTGGGGCTTCATCCATGCCTCGCTCATCACCGCAAACCACCTGATGCGCGCGGGGCTCCCGGCCCTCGACCGCGATCCCCGCTGGCTGCCGCCGGCCGCCAAGATGGCGCTCACCTTCCTCCTCGTCACGCTCGCCTGGGTGTTCTTCCGGGCCGAGAGCGTGGGCGGCGCCCTGACGCTCCTGTCGGGCATGACCGGCGGCGCGCCGGGCGAGGCCGCCCCGTCCTATGGCATGGCCGACCTCCTCATGGTCGCCCTCGCCGCGCTCCTCGCCTTCCGGGCCCCGCCCATCCTGCGGCTCATCGCCTATGATCCGCATCCGGACCGTCCTCTCGCCCGGCCGCGCTGGCTCCTCGGCCCGCCGGCGGCGCAGGGCGCGGGGTTCGCGGCGGAGCGGGGCGGGGTGCTGCTGCCGGCGGCGAGCGTCCCGGTCGCGATCGCCTCGGGCATGATGCTCGCGCTCGTGATAGCCCTCATCTGGCGCCCGCAGATCTTCATCTACTTCAACTTCTGAGCCCCTTCATGGACACCGTGCCCACCACAGCCACGACCGATGCCGCGCCCGCGGGGCGGCTTGCCGGCGGCTGGCGCACCACGGCGGCCTTCGCCGGGGTGACGGCGCTCTCCATGGTGGCGACGCTCGTCCTCATGTGTCTTCTTCCGCATTCGGACTATCTGCGCTACATCCGCGCCGACGAGACGCAGCAATATCCGAAGACGCGCTGGATCTACGAGCGCATCCATTTCGACCCGACCCCCATCGACGTCGCCTTCTTTGGCTCCTCGCGCACGGGCGGGGCCATCCAGACCGCGATCGTCGAGGAGGCGCTCGCGCGGGAGGGGATTGCCGCGCATGCGGTGAACTTCAACCTGCCGCAGATGGGCCGGAACCTGCACTATGCGCTCGTCAAGGAGCTGCTCGAATCGCGCGATGTGCCCGTCATCGTCCTCGAGGTGACCGAGATCGCCGAACGCCACCTGCACCCGCAGTTCTCCACCATCGCCGATGCGGGCGACATTCTCGAGGCGCCGGTCATCGGCAATCTGCGCTATGCGCGCGACCTCGTCGCCCTGCCCGGCCGCCAGCTCGACCTGTTCCTGCGCTCCCTGCCCCAGACGGTCGGCCTCGAGCCGGCCCCGCGCTTCGAGCCGGGCCAGTATGCGGGCGCCAATCTCGACCGGGGCGATGTGCTGATCGATGCCGAGGGCAACCGGAAATCCCGCGACCGCACCATGCCCGAGGCCGAGCTGAGGGCCGCCGCCCGGCGGTTCCAGGCCGGCATCGACGATCCGCTCCTCCCCGAGGCGCTCGCCGAGGTCGAGTTCGGCGCCAACCGCTTCTACATCCGCAGGATCATCGCCCTCGCCCGCGCCCACGGGACGCGGCTCGTCTTCCTCTACCTGCCGAGCTTCGGGGCGCCGCCCGAGCCCGCCGAGCGCTCTGTCTGGGGCGGGGCCGGCCCTGTCCTAACCGTCCATCCGCTGGTGCAGGAGAGCCATCTCTGGCTCGACGAGACCCATGTGAACTGGACGGGCAGCCAGATCGTCTCGCGCGCCCTCGGGCCGATGCTCGCGCCCTATGTCCGGCCCGACCTCGACGGGACGCCCTGAGGCGGGGCCGCGGCGCGGAACGGGCGGACCTCCACCGGGTTGGCCGTGGTCGGGGCATCTCCTTGAACCGGATCGCAATCTTTCCCCTCTAGGCTGGCGGGAGGCTCGCTCCGGATGCCCCGACACGCATGGCGGGAGCCACACCCTCTCTAGGACAGGCATGGCGCGCTTGTTGCAGTGCAAAAGAGCCGGTAGCGTCAGGGAAAAGGGACGGACTGCATGAAGATCAGCGTTTTCGGGCTCGGCTATGTCGGAGCCGTCACGGCCGCCTGCCTCGCCAGGGAGGGCCATGAGGTCGTCGGCGTCGATGTGAGCCCCGTCAAGGTCGACCTGATCAATCGCGGCCAGGCGCCGATCATCGAGCCCGGCGTTCCCGAGATCATCGAGGACGCCGTCGGGCGCGGCGCCATCCGCGCCACCACCGACAGCACCGCCGCCATCGCCGCCACCGACATCTCGCTCGTCTGCGTGGGCACGCCGAGCCGCCGGAACGGCAGCCTCGACACGCGCGCGGTCGAGGCCGTGTGCGGCGAGATCGGCCGGGCCATCGCGGGCAAGTCCTCGCGGCATACGGTCGTCATCCGCTCGACCATCCTGCCCGGCACCATGCGCGGCCTCGTCATCCCCGCGCTCGAAGCCGCGAGCGGGCTTGCCGCCGGCACCGATTTCGGCGTCGCGAACAATCCGGAATTCCTGCGCGAGTCTACGGCGGTCAAGGATTTCTACAATCCGCCCAAGACGGTGATCGGCTCGCTCCATCCCGAAACCGGCAAGGCGGTGGCCGAGCTTTACGCCATGCTCGATGCACCGCTCTTCGTCACCTCGGTTGAGACGGCCGAGCTCGTGAAGTATGCGGACAATGCCTGGCACGCCCTCAAGGTCGCCTTCGGCAACGAGATCGGCAACATCGCCAAGGCGCTCTCCATCGACAGCCACGAGGTGATGGAGATCTTCTGCCAGGACACCAAGCTCAACATCTCCCGCACCTACCTGATGCCGGGCTTCGCCTTTGGCGGCTCCTGCCTGCCCAAGGACCTCCGGGCACTGACCTATATGGGGCGCTCGCTCGACCTCGCCCTTCCGGTGCTGGACTCCGTCCTGCCCTCGAACCGCGAACAGATCGACCGCTGCGTCGAGCGCATTCTCGCCACCGGCAGGCGCAAGATCGCCTTCCTCGGCTTCTCCTTCAAGGCGGGGACGGACGATCTGCGCGAGAGCCCGCAGGTGGAGGTGATCGAGCGGCTGATCGGCAAGGGCTGCGAGCTGCGCCTCTATGACCGCAACGTCCACCTCGCGCGGCTCACGGGCGCCAATCAGGACTACATCCTGCGCGTCATCCCGCACATCGCCGAGCTGATGAGCGAGGACCTCGCCGCCACCGTGGCCCATGGCGAGATCGTCGTGATCGGCAACAACGACCCCGCCTTCGCCGGGGTGCCGGGGCTGATGCGGGCCGATCAGCGGCTCGTCGACCTCGTGCGCATTCCGGGCACGGACGGCCTCGGAGACCGCTATGACGGGATCAACTGGTAGGGCCGGCTCGTCCGGGGAGGTTCGAGCGATGCAGCGCATCCTGATCATCGTCGAGAACCTGCCCGTGCCCTTCGACCGGCGGGTCTGGGCCGAGGCGACGACACTGCGCGCCGCCGGTTACACCGTCAGCGTGATCTGCCCCAAGGGCAAGGACGCGGAAGCCTCCCACGAGGAGATCGACGGCATCCACGTCTATCGCCATCCGCTGCCGCTCGAGGCCAAGGGCGCGCTCGGCTATGTGCTCGAATATGGCAGCGCGCTCTTCTGGGAAGCGCTCCTCACACTGAAGGTCTGGCGCCGGCACGGCATCGACGCGCTTCAGGCCTGCAATCCTCCGGACACGATCTTTCTGATCGGCGCGGTCCTCAAGCTCTTCGGCAAGCGCTTCGTCTTCGACCATCACGACATCAATCCCGAGCTCTACGAGGCGAAGTTCGGCCGCCGGGATTTCTTCTGGCGCCTTCTCGTCTGGCTCGAGCGGGCGAGCTTCGCGACCGCCGACATCTCGATCGCCACCAACGAATCCTATCGCCGCATCGCCATCGAGCGCGGCCGCATGGACCCCGACAAGGTGGTGGTCGTGCGCTCCGGCCCCAAGCTCGAGCGGCTGAGGATCCTGCCCCCCGACCCCGCCCTGAGGAAGGGCCGGGCCCATCTCGTGGGCTATGTGGGCGTGATCGGCGCGCAGGAAGGGCTCGACCTCCTGCTCGAGAGCGTCCGGCACATCGTCCGCACGCGCGGGCGGACCGACATCCAGTTCGGCATCGTCGGCTCCGGGCCGGCCTTCGACGACATCGTGGCGCTCGCCGCACAAATGGGCGTCGCCGACTATGTGACCTTCACGGGCCGGGTCCCGGACGACACGCTCCTCGCCATGCTCAACACGGCCGATGTCTGCGTCAATCCGGACACGCCGAACGAGATGAACGACAAGTCGACCATGAACAAGATCATGGAGTACATGGCGCTCGGCAAGCCGATCGTGCAATACGATCTCACCGAGGGCCGCTTCTCGGCGCAGGAGGCCTCCCTCTATGCCCGCAACGGCGATCCGGCCAATTTCGGCGACAAGATCCTGACGCTGATCGACGACAAGGAGGCGCGCGCGCGCATGGGGGCCTTCGGCCGCCGGCGCGTCGAGACCGAGCTGAGCTGGCCGCACGAGGCGCCCAAGCTGCTGGCGGCCTATGCGCGCCTCTTCGCGGGGTTCCCCGCCGTTTCGAAGACGGGCGCGCCGGCCGAGGATCCGGCCCGCTGACGCCCGGCGAGGGGCCGATACCTTCGCCGCGACGGACCGGATTTGAGCGCGCTGCGGCGATGCGCGATCTTTATCGCCGACCGCGGAGTCTGCTAGCTCTGCGAGGCTTTGGACAAGGCACGGGTCCGTCAGGAACCCGGGGAGCACCGCGCCGATGGCGAACGAGGCGACGAGGGGCAGGGTCTATCCGACACCCCCCACCTACCACTCCTTCCGGGGGCCGAGCCCCTGGGGGGTGGTGGCGCTCGTGCTCTGCGCCGTGCTCGCCATGCTGTTCCTCAGCTATTTCGTCCTGACCTTCAACCCGCTGATGGCGATCGTGGTGCTCGCGCCCTTCGGGCTCGCCGTGCTGCTCGCCGTGCCCGCCCAGAACCGCAGCCACACGCGCGCCATCACCTTCGGCCTTCTCGCCTTCATGGTCTTCGTCTGGTCGCTCTGGCCGCAATATGGCGGGATCGACGTTCCGGGCATGCCGGTCCTGAGCCTTCCCAAGGTGCTGTTCTACGCCATCCTCGTGATGACGATCTGGCAGCTCGCGACCTCCATGGTGCTGCGCCGGGAGCTCAGCTCCATCGTGGGGAACAACAAGCCGGTCTTCGTAACGCTGGGCGTCCTCCTCGTCTGCTTCCTCGCCTCGACGCCGCTCGCCTACAACATGAACATCACCACCTACGAGCTGGTGCAGCGGATCCTCTTCTGGTTCCTGCCGGTCATCATCGCCTGCGTGGTGATCAATTCGCGGGCGCGGATCGAGATGGTCATCTCCGCGCTGGTGGCCTCGGTCACACTTCTCTCCGTGCTCGCCAACATCGAGGCGGTGCAGCAGGAAAACCCCTATGTCCGCTACTGGCCGGCCTTCCTGACCATCTCCTCCGAATGGACGATGATCGCCCAGGAGAGCCGCTTCCGCGCCGGCGAGTACCGGGTCCAGGGGCCGTTCAGCCATCCGCTCGCCATGGCCGAGTTCGTGGCGCTGTGCGTGCCCTTCGTGCTCTACCGCCTGATCACGGCGCGCAACTTCCTGATGCAGGTCATCTATTTCGGGATCGTCGTGACCTGCGTGATGGCCGTGCTGGCGGCCGACTCGCGCAGCGCGCAGGTGGCCTTCCTGTTCGAGATCGCGCTGTTCATCGGCCTCGGCCTCGTGCGCTTCCAGCGCTTCAACCCGTTCTCGCGCTACCGGGTTCTCGTCGCCCTGTTCATCGCCGGGGGGCTCGCCATGGGGGGGCCGGCCATCCTCGCCGCGACGGCCAAGATCGCCAAGGGCGACACCGCGTCGACGGCCGCCTCGAGCCAGCACCGGATCGACCAGTGGAAGCAGGCCATCCCCCGCATCGCGGCGAGCCCGGTCGTGGGATACGGCGCGGGCAATGCGCTGCAGGTGCTCGGCTACCGCACCTTCAAGAACCTGACGGTCGACTGCTACTACATCAACATCGTGCTCGATACCGGCATTCCCGGCCTCATCGCCATGGTGACGCTGTTCGGCCTGCTCATGTATCAGCTCTTCCTGCGATCCTATTCGCGCGACGGGCCGGAGGGTCACCTCCTGCTCGCGCTCGCCTGCGCGATCATGGGCTTTGCGATCGTCAAGCTCGTGCTGTCGATCGACGCGAACTTTCCGATCTTCTTCATGGTCTGCGGCACCGCGCTCGTGGCGCTCGACCTCGACCGGCGGGGTCTCCTGCCGCACGGATCGGGGCCGCGGTCATGACGCCCGTCGCGGACACCCCTCCCCTCGTGGTCGGTGGCGGCGGCGGATCGGGAACGCGCGTCGTCGCCCAGATCCTGACCGAGGCCGGGCTCTATATCGGGCGGGACCTCAACGGCCCGCTCGACAATCTCTGGTTCACGCTCCTCTTCAAGCAGCGCGGCCTGCTCGGGACGGGACCGCTTCCTCCGGAGGCGGAGCTTCCCGCGCTCGAGACGGAACTCCGCCTGCTGAAGGCCGGCCTCTTCGGTCCCGCCGCGCGCTCGGGGAGCGATCTTGCCTTCCTGCTCGGCAAGGCGGCGGCGATGGCGCGGACGGGGCATGCCCCCAACGGGTCGGGCAAGGGCCTCTGGCCCTATCTTCGCCTCGGCAAGGGCCTCCTGCCCTTCACGCTGCCCGACGACCGGCTCGGCTGGGGCTTCAAGGAGCCGAACGCCCACATCTTCCTGCCGCAGCTCGCGCGCGCCTTTCCGGGCCTGCGCTACATCCACGTCATGCGGCACGGGCTCGACATGGCGCTGAGCGGCAACCAGCAGCAGCTCTACAATTGGGGGCCGCTCTTCGGCATAGACGGGACGGGGGCGGAGGATGCCCCGCGCCGCAGCCTCGCCTACTGGGTCCGTTCCAATCAGCGCACGCTGGATTTCTCGGCCCGCGCCCTACCGGGCCGGCATCTCGTGCTGCGCTTCGAGACGCTCGTCGCCGATCCACGCGCCGCCGTCGACGAGATCCTCGCCTTTGCGGGCCTCTCCCTGCCCCCGCAGGAGCGCGACCGCCTCGCGGGGCTGCCGCGCGAACCGGGCTCGATGGGGCGTTATCGCGCGGCTCCCCCCGAGGCCTTCGCGGCGCGGGACATCGAAGCCGTCCGGGCCCTTGGCTTCGAGGTCGATCCGGCCTACGCCGCCTGACCGCCCCTCGCGGGCCCCGCCTCAGAAGAATGCCGTGACCCCGAGCCGGATGCCCATGTGCCGTCGCACGGCCATGGTCGTCCAGATCCGCTGGATTACCGTCGTCAGCGCCGCCGCCACGGCCGCGCCGATGGCGCCCCAGACCGGAATGGCGATGAGGAGCGCGACCAGCAGCAGGAGGGCGCAGCCGACCGAGATGCGCATGGCGACGCGCTCGAGCCCGCCCATCAGGAGCAGCTGGCCGACCGATCCCATGGAGACCGCGAACCACTGCGTCACCGCGAGGAGCTGGAGAATGGGAGCGGCACTGACGAACCCGTCGCCGAAGAGGCCCATGATGAAGCCCGGGAAGGCCAGAAGGACGAGCGTCGGCCCCGCCGCCAGCACCATGGTGAGCCCGTTCACCACCCGCGCGAGCCGCTCGAGCCCGGCCGTGTCGCCCGTGGCGTGGAGCGAGGCATAGCGGCCGCGCACCGTCATGTTGACGGCGATCAGAATGATCATCATCAGCCCGGTGATGCGGTTGGGAAGCGAGAACTGGGCGAGCTCGGTGGCCGTTGCGAGAATGCCGAGGAGGATCACCGTCATCCATTCCTGCGCCCGCGCGACCAGGGTCACGAGGACGAGATGGACGCCGCTCTTGAAGGCCGGGCCGAAATCGATCGGCGCCTGCCCGCTCCCGAGCGCCTTGCGCGCGATCACGGCCCAGAGGGCGAGCCCCGCGAGCCCCGTCAGGGCGGTCGAGATCAGCACGGACTGGATGGCGGTTCCGAGCGTGCGCTCGCCGACGAGGAAGCCATAGATGATCACGCCCGCGAGCGGGGCGCCGAGCGCGTTGATGAACACGGCGAGCCCGGCCCGTTCGACCGCGACGAAGAGCCCGCCGATGACGAGGGTGAAGCCGTGCAGCACGATCAGCGGCGCCACCGCCTTCAGCACCGGCACGAGATCGGGATTGTTGAAGATGCCGACGGCGATCGGTCCGGCGAGGAGATAGAGCAGCACCGCCATGACGGTCGATCCGGCGCCGCAGATGATCATCGCCGTCTGTGCCGCGCCGCGCGCCTCGTCATGGCGCCCCCGCGCCCGCGCGCGGGCGACGAGGCGGGTGCTCGACTGCTCGCCCCCCCAGGTGCCGACCAGGCCGAGCATGCGGGCGATGGTGGTGGCGAGGAAATAGAGGCCGAGGCCCGCCGGCCCGAGGGCGCGGCCGAGCATGATGTTGAGGAGAAGCGAGGAGACCGCCGCAAGCCCCCTGAGCCCCAGGGCCAGCGCGGCCTTCTCCAAGAGTGCCCGATGGGAGAGGCCGAGCCGCACGCCGCGCCGAAGCAGGCGCTTGAGGCCGCGCGCCCCGGGCGGGATCCGCTCGAGAAAGCGCTCGACCGCAGCCGGCAGGGCCGCCTCCACGCCGGAAGCGGCTCCCTGATCGGCCGCCGGCACTCCGGCAGCCCCGAGACCCTTGCCCTCACTCACCGGTTCGGACCCTTCCTGTCTCACGCACCGCCCCCGCCCCAGGGCGCAGACCGTCCTGCCCGTGCCACCCCGGCCAAAGGCCCTTCCGGCAGGGCCCGAGGCGGGACGCTCCGGGGCCAATGCCACGATTCTGTGTGCCCCGGCTGCCCGGTCCCCGTGATGGCAAGCCGCCGGCCGGGGCGAGGTTCCACTTTGGCACGGCCGGGTGAAGGCTCCCTTACGCGCCCGTGCGCCGTCCCCGTCCCCTCATGCGACATGGTCACGGGGCCCCTGCCTATCCCTCGACCGCCCGTGTCGGCGGCTCCACGCGCTCGGCCTGCGTCCCCAGAAGAAGGCGGCGTCCGGCCGGATCGAGCGCGAGAAGGAGCTCCCGGATGAAGTCCGCCTGCAGGGCGAATGCCTGATCGGCATCGCTCGACAGGCTGGAGACGCGCACCAGTATGCCGTCCGGCACGGTGCCCGACAGGCCCGCCGACAGCTTCGCCCACTGACGGTCGGCCACCCCCGTCACGACGCTCCCGCCGACCCGCATCCAGTAGGTGACGGGCTCCCGGCGCAGGGGCCGCTCGGTGAGGAGCTGCTTGACCGGCAGGACGCCCCCGCCGATGGCCAGCGCCGGCCGCCCGGTCTCGCGCACGGTGAAGCCTTGCGCCCGGTAGCAGGTCTCGGGGCGGTGGAGCTGAAGCTGGGCGGACTGGTCCTCGCCATAGGCGAGGACGAGCATGATCTGCCGCCCCTCGGCATTCTCGTAGGTCCGCGCGACCGTCTCGGTATAGAGGGTCTCGACCATGCGCTGGACACGGGGGTCGGGCAGCACCACCGTCAGGTCCTCGGCCTGCCGCCAGTCGCCGAACGCCATGGGCAGCATCTCGCCGAGAGCTGCGACCCTGTCGGCCGACAGCGCCCGCGACTGCGGCGTGATCGCGGCCGTGGCGCCGAGCGCGCCCAGCATCAGAAGGGCGATGGCGCCGGCCCGCAGGAGGAGCGTTCCGTCCACCCTCATGGCCCGGCCCGCCGCGCGCGCGAGAACACCCCGCCGAGCCCGATCAGACCATCGAGCGCGAGCACGCCGAGAAGGGCGGTCGAGAAGAGGAAGAGGCCGGTGAAATCATGCACGAAGCCCTCGCCCGCCTCCGCGCCGAAGGCATAGGTGATCAGGGTGAGCGCGATGACGCGCAGCCAGTTGGCGAAGATGGCGATGGGCACGAGCGCTGCGAGGATCACGAGATTGCGCGTCAGCGACCGGTATTTGCAGATGTAGAGATAGAGGACCCCCACCGCCGTCAGTGTGAGGAGCGAATTGAGCCCCGAACAGGCATCGGCGATCAGCACCTGATAGGCGCCGATTGTGATCGCGACCCCGCTGTGCCCGACCGGAAAGCCGAGCCGGTAGAGGAGCTCGACCGTCGCGTCCGAGAGGAGGATCTTCAGCGGCTGGGTGACGCCGTCGATGAGCCAGCCCGGCCAGACGATCCAGAAGCCGAGAAAGACCACGGGAAACCAGAGAAGCCTCAACCCGGGCCAGCCCTTGAGGATGAGAACCGACCCCGCGATGACGGGCAGGATCGACGCGGTCTCGAAGAGGAGGATCTCCTGCGAGCGGCCGAGCGCATAGGCCGCGAGCCCGAGAAGCAGTACCGCCGTGCCCGCGACCGGCGCGCTCCCCTCGATGCCGAGAAAGAGGCGGATGCGGGCGGCGGCGGCCCCGAGGGCGATGGCAAGGATGAAGGGGCCGTGCCCCTGCTGGGGGTCTGGCCAGACCTCGCGGGCAAGGTCGAGGATCGTCAGCCCGTAGAGGAGAGACAGGCACAGGAGCACCGGGGCGAGCGCGGCGAGCCCGGGCAGAAGCGGCGCGATCGCGCCGCGTGCCTCGCCATGGCCATGCTGGTGCTGTGCCGTGACCGCCAAAGCCGTCTGCCGCCCCGTGGTCGCGCCGAGCGCTGTTTCAGAAGGCCCGGCGGCGCTTGGGTGCCGGTCCCGCGTACCCGTTCATCACGGTACCGACAACCGTCGCGCCCATGGCGCGGATCCCGTCGGCCATCCGCCGCGCGTGATTGTACCGCGAGCGGCCGCGCCGCGCGACGAGCAGCACGCTGCGGGCCTCGTTCCAGACCTGCTCGGCGTCCGCGATGCCTTCATCGCCGCAGGTGTCGATGATGATCACGCCGAACACGCTCTTGAACTGGGCCATCATCTCCTGGAACCGCGGCGATCCGAGAAGTTCCTGCGGGTTGGGCGGAATGGTGCCCGCCGGCAGGATGGCGAGGTTCTCGATGAGGTTGGACATGATCACATTGTCGACGGAGGCCCGTCCGGCGAGCACGTCCGAGAGGCCGAGCGGATTGTCGATCCCGAAGAGCTGACGCATCCGCGGGGCGCGCAGGTTCGCATCGATGAGCAGGACGCGCCGGCCGAGCTGCGCGATCGAGGTGGCGAGATTGGCCGCGATATAGGTCGACCCGGAATTGTCGCCGATGCCGGTGACGGCCAGCATGCGCTCGCCGTTCTGGAAATGGTGGATCATCAGATGCGAGCGCAGGATGCGGATGCGCTCCGCGCTGCGGCCCATCGTGTCGAACAGCATGATGAGCTCGCGCGACATGCCCTGCGGCACGTCGATGCCGTCGGCGCTCATATAGCCGAACTGATGGGCGAGCGCGGCGCGCACCTGGTCCGCGGTCACCAGGGACTGGCGCACGGCCACATGGCCGAACGAGCCGCCGGTCTTGGCCTGAACCTGCACCACCCGATCGACGTCAGCGGGAGCGAGCGCCCCCATGCGCACGAGGATCTCGCCCAGCCGCTCCGTATGGGCGGGCGGCTCGTGCGCCGACATGTCGGGTCTTAGGGTCGGTCGGTTCATCGGACTACCTTTCGCTCCCGCACCGAACGGCTGGGCGCACTCCCTTCCCTATCCATTTGTTCTTCGCGGCAGTGCAAGCAGCACCGGCGCTCCCGTTGCGTAGACGAGATCTTCATCGATCAGGATGCGGCGGCTCAGGAACTCGAACAGGAGAGCCACCAGCACGCCAAGCCCGCCGCCCATCACGGTGGCGAGCGCGATATTGAGCTGGACGTCCGGGAAGGAGGGCGCGCCCGGCGCCTCGGCCTTCGAGATGATCATCGCGCTGATGTTGTCGAGCCGGCTGTCGAGGCTCTCCTCGCCGCCGCGCTGGATGACCCGCGACAGGATGGCCTGGCGGGACTGCACCTCGCGGAACAGGACGTCGTATTCGTTCTGCACTTCCTGCAGGGCGACGACGAGCTGCTTCTGCTTCTCGAGGTTCTTGTTGACGTCCTCGACCTGGCGCAGCGCATTCTCGGCGGCGAGATCGAGACCCTTGCCGATCTTCAGGAACTCGGACTGGATCTCGTCTTCCATGGCGCGCTTGCGGGCGAGCCCGGCCGTGTAATTGGGGTGGCTCGTGCCGAACCGCGCGCGCGTGTCGGCCAGATTGGCGTTCTCCATCGCGAGATTGGCGCGCATCTGGCTGATGATGGGGTTGGCGCGGACCTCGGGCAGCGAATTGATCTCGCGCCCGCCATCCAGAGCCTCGTGGAACAGCTTGGCGCTGAGCGTCGCGTTCTGCGCGAGGGCGGCGGCGTCGGCCGCATCCGTGGTCAGCCGCGTCAGCGTCGCCTGTTCCTCAGACAGCGAACCCGCGCCCACGATGCCGTGCTTTTCCTGGAAGGCCCGCAGCCGGCGCTGCGCCTCGGCGAGCTTGGCGCTGAGCTCGGGCTGCTGCTCGTCGAGGATCTGCGACTTGCGCTCGGCGGCGCCCTGACGCAGCTCGACGCTGGTCGTGATGTAGGCCTCGGCGAAGGCATTGGCATAGCGCGCGGCTGTCGCCGGATCGGTGGCCCGGGCGGTGATCAGGATCGCCGACTCCTTGGCGGCCGGCCAGACCGAGATCTGCTGACGCAGCCGTCCGGCGATCCAGTCCTCGATGGGCTGGGTGCCCTTGGTGGCGCTGAGATAGGCCTTCTGGAAATCGGGCCGGTCCTGGAGCTTGAGATCGGTGACCACCTGCTCGGAGACGCGCTTGGAGGTGATCAGGGCGGTCTCGCGGCCCAGGAACTCGGTCAGGCGGAGCCGCTGCTCCACCTGATCGGAGACCGGGTTCTTCTCGTTGGAGTCGATCAGAACCTTGGTCGTGGCCTCATACTGCTTCGGAATGGAGTACGTAATCGCGCCGGTTATTGCAACCAGGACGATAACACAACCGACAATGATCAGACGCCGCGCCCACAGAATGGCGATAAGCTGATTGATACCCATTCCGGCTCCCACCTCAGCCGCGATACTCCGTTCAGAATATGCTCTTCCGAACGATCAGGATGTCCTCGTCCTGCAACGCGTCAAACAGATCTACATTGATCTCCACGAGTTTTCCATCGCCATCGCGCCGGCGCACGTCGAGTCGCGAATCCGACCCGTCCTGCGCCACGCCTCCCGCGAGGGAAAGCACCTGGATCACGCTCATTCCGGGCTCGATCGTATAGGCCCCGGGCGAATTGACCGCGCCATAGAGGTACACGATCGGTGCTTCCGAAACCGTTACGATGTCGCCGCCCTGCACAAGGACATCGTCCGAGCGCTTGCCTCTTTCAATGATCGAGTCGAGATCGACCTCGATCCTTTTGGTCTCACCCCCCTCGATGCGGGTGATGAAGGCCATGGGCCCTGCCTGCTGGCCGGCCGGCCCGCCGGCCATGGCGAGGATCTCGGAAATGCTCGTCGCGCGGTCGAGGACATAGCGGCCGGGCTTGTTCACGGCGCCGAAGACCGACACGAGCTGCGAGTTGAAGGTCGAGACCTGGAGATCGACCTCGGGCCGGGGCATGGCGCCGGTCTTGCGGAGGGCGTCGGCGACGAGGTTCTCGGCTTCCTTGAGGGTGAGGCCGGTGAGACGGACATGCCCGCCCATGGGCACGAACACCTCCCCGCTCGCCCCGATGCGGGCGCTGGCGGCGAGATCGGGCCGCTGGAACACGTTGATGGACACGACATCGCCCTCGCCCAGCCGGTAGGCCGGGCCCTCCGCCGCGTGGGCGCGGCCGCTGCCGGGAAGGCCGCCGAGGAGACAGGCAAGGAGAGCCAGGGCCATCAGGCCGAGGCCGCCGCGCTGCGTCTTGTCCATGATGTCGCTTTGTCGGGTCGGGGTCATCGCTGGTCTCCAGTTGCGAACACCGGATGGCGTTCTTCCGTTCCACGCCGGCAGGCCCCAAGGGCCACGCGCCGGCCAATCACATGGTGTCGGCGGCCGCGGCGCCGCGGATGGCGGGCACGGCACTCGCGTCCTCCGCCTCGGCCTCCGGTCCCGCCTCCGCCTCGGCTCCGGCTTCGGCGCCCGGCTCGCCGGCCGCCGCCCCATCGGGATCGAGCGGGCCGATGCGTTCGAGCGCCGGCTCGTCCGCCTGCGGGTTCAGGTGGTCGAAGGCGCCGTAATAGGCGATCTCCGCCTTCGCGGCGAGCGCCTGGTCGAGCGTTCCCGCCGTCCGCCGCAGACGGTCCTGGAGCAGGATCGACCGCGCCGCCACGCGCGCCTGTTCGGTGCTGAGCGGCATGGGCGTGATCGCCTCGACCTTGAGGATCTGCGTCGCGCTCCGCGTGCGCAGCACGAGATTGTCGTTGACACCGAGCTGGGCCAGACGCTCGCGCACAGCCTCCGGAAAATCCGAGGACAGACGGATCGACCGCGCCTCGTCGAAGGCGACCCCCGCGCCCAGAAGCTCGCGCTTGAAGGCGGTGAAATCGGGCGTCTCGTCGAAGAGCGGAACGAACTCGTCCGTATACGCCTCCGACGGCATCTCGATCACCCGGACGACATAGCTGCGCCGGTCGGTGAACAGAAGCGGATTGCGGGCGATGAAGTCGTCGATCTCGGTGAGCGAGGGCTCGGTCACGACCGCGAGCTCCTGCATCATGTAGGCCTCGCCCATCACCGCGTCGCGCGCCGCCTCGAGATTGTGGACGACGAGCGGATTGCGGTCGAGGCGCTCGGCCATCGCCGCGTTCGCGAGCAGCTTGCGCCGGACGATCGCCTGAAGCGCCGCGTCACGGGCGGCCTCGTCGGCGGAGCCGAGAAGGCCGCTGCGCTGCAGCTCGGAATTCACCTGGTGGATGGTGATCTCCTCGCCATCGACCCGCGCCACGACCTGACCGTCCTCGTCCTTGCGAGCCTCGCCCTCGGCGGACTTGTCCGTATCCGGAAGACAGGCGCCCAGACCGAGCGCCAGCGCAAGGGCGAGCATGTGCGCAAGGCGCGCACGCCCCGGGCGGACGGGCGGGGCGGCGTCGGCAGGTCTGGGGCTGTGCTGCGTCAAATCGGCTCCGCTCAGTTTCCGAGGGCGATGGTGAGCGACAGGCTGGCCCCGTAGCTCTCATATTCCCGCAGCGCCACGTCGGACATGCGCTGGGCATAGGTCAGGGCGCCCGTGAGGCCGACGCGGCTCGTCAGCGAATAGGACAGGCCGAGCGACGCGCGGACGGATTCTTCCTCGTCGTCGGTGGTGAGATTGGTGGGCAGAAGGTCGACCTCGCCAATGTCGTTGAGGACCTTGTCCTGCGTGTAGTTGCCGCTCAGGCGCGCCGACATGCGGCCCGTGAGCTGATGACTGACGCCGAGAGCGAAATCGAGCCGCTCGCGGGCGGCGCTCAGGCGGTCCTCGATCTCGCTGATGGTCTGCTTGGCGCTGAAGCTGAGCGAGGTCCGCGCCGTCGGCGACCAGGAGAGCGAGGCGGCATAGGACGGCCGCGAGCTCGCCGAGCTCGCCCCCTCGCGCTCGCTGCGCGAATGGCCGGCATCGAAGGACAGCGACAGCGTCGAGCCGAGCGCGAGCTGGGTGAAGGCGGTGAGCTGGGAGACGGTGAAGTCCAGGCTCTGGGTGGCCAGCGGGTCGGGGTTGAGGAACTTGCTCTCCCGGTACTGGCCGCGCACGCCGAACAGATTGCCCCGCCCGGTGCGATAGGCGAACGAGCCGCCATAGACATACTGCTCGCGGTCCTGGCTCTGCCGGATCTCCGCCTCGTTGGTCGCCTGGTCGTAGCCCGCGAAGGCGACGGTGTCGAAGCGGCCGAGAATGAGGCAGCGGCCCTGCACCCGCACGGCGTACCGGCTCTGCAGGTTCCGCTTGCGGACCTGGTTCTCGTCGAAACTGCTCTGCCGCAGGGAATAGGTGCCGTTGAGGCCGGTGTTGCAGTTCGGGGTGACGTCGAGCGTCCAGTTCAGCCCCGCCTGGCCGCCGCCGGCGTCGAACTCGTCATATTCGAGATATTTCGTGTAGTTGATCGAGGCGTTGGCCGAGACGGCGGAGCGGCTCGACTGAAGGCTGTAGCTCGCCCCCGCGCCGATGGTGCTGATGAGGTCGTAGAGCTGGCGGTCGGTGCCGTAGATGGCGGCGAGCTCGTCCTCGTCCGCGGCCTTGGTGAGGTTGCTGTCATATTGCGTGCTCGCGGAGATCGAGCCGCGCAGCTGCGCCCCCGCCGCTGCCTGCGGCATCAGCAGTCCCGCGCCCAGCGCGACGCACAGGGCAATGCGGCTCACGCTCCCCGCCCCGCTCGGGCGAAGCTCCCGGACCGTCCGGCGGTTCCCGTCCTCACGACTACGCATCACACTCAGCCCTCTTTCGCAGCGCCCTGCCTGCAGGACGCTTCGCCTCCCGGTGGTGAGGACCGCCCGGCAGGCCATCGCCGCCTCGCGGGCGGCGCGTCGCGGGCCTGACCCCGCATCTGTACCGGCAGTCCCCTCCGGACGCCCGTACCCCTGTCACAATCCCTTGCCTCGCCGTCCGGCCCCGCCCCCCGACGATCCCCCCCTTTGGGGAAAAGGCACGGGACAGCCTGTGCATAAACCGAGCCGGGCCGTGAACGAAGCCCGCCCGCCTGTTGGCACGCCTGTTACTCCGGCCATCTTACCGCATCAAGGCCGCTTTCCCATAAGGGCGAGCATGAAGCGGACTCGAAACAGCCTCAGGCGAAACAGCACCAGGAGCGTTGCGATCCGTGCCAGCGGTCCGCCGGCCTCGGACGAGCCCAGAACGCGGCCGGCATGCGCGAAGGGCGAGACGAGAACCAGGAGCGCCCGCGCCGGCCAGCGCCAGCGCCAGCCGGGCTGGTCGCGGGCCGCGCGGAAGGCCTCGCGGCTCGTCCGGCGCCATTTGCTCTCGAGCTCCGCCCAGCTCCGGCGCGCCGGATGGGAGACGCGCGCCGCCTCCACGTAAGCGAGCCGATAGCCCTTGGCCCTTGCCCGGTGGCACCAGTCGACATCCTCGGGATAGCCGTCGCGGAAGGGTCCGACGGCATCGAACACCACCCGATGTGTTAGTAGATTCGCGGTCACCGAGAAGTGCTTTTCCTGCACGTATCGCGCCTGATCGAAGGCGAAGATGCGCTCGAACCGCTCGACGGGGCTCGGCCGGACCGGATCGGAGCAGGTCACGGTGACGGAGCCGCCCACGAGATCGGCCTGCGCAAGGCCCGCAAGGCCGGCCGCGAGCCAGTCGGGCTCGGGGATGCAGTCGCAATCGATGAAGGCGAGCCTTGGCGCCCGCGCGGCGGCGACCCCGGCGTTGCGGGCATGGGCCGCGCCTTTCTGCGGTTCGACGAGGAAGCGCACCTGCGGGAAACGCGCCACGAGCGGCCCGAGCCCGCCGGGCGTGCCATTGTCGACGACGATGATCTCGTAGTCCGGAGCGGGCACGCTCTGGGCGATCAGACGCTCGAGGCAGAGCCCGAGCCGGGCCGTGTCGTTGTAATGGGGAACGATGACGCTGATCTCCGGGGCCTCTCCCCCGGCCGCCGTCCTCCCGTCTTCGCCGGCCTCGTCCATCGCCGCTTCCCCCACCTCGTCCCCCTCGGCCGCGCGTCAGCCGCGGCCGGGCCGGCGCTCGGACCAGCCGACATGGAGATAGCCCCCCACCACCGCGCCGATGGCGACGAAGGCCGGAATGACATGTCCCTCATTGCCGAGCCAGTTGGCGATGGCGCAGCCGATGCTGAGCCCGACATAGAGAACGAGCGGAGGATCCTCCGCCCGGACACGATAGAAGAAGGTGCCCGCGATGATCATGAAGGCAAGGACCGTGATCCAGTCGAAATAGGTCTCCATGGCCTCCCTGCCCGTCTCCTCGCGCCGCGTCCCTCGACCCTAGCCGGTGAGTTTCAAGGCGCCGTTAAGCCGGCGGTCGCCGGCCCCGGCGCGCGAAACGCACGAAAAAGCGCCGCAGCGGCAAGGCTGCGGCGCTCGGATCATCGGCCGGGCTGGCGGCGGTCAGGCCGCCCCGGACACGGCGCGCGCGCGCCGCTTCACCGTGCCCCCGATCAGGGCGAAGGAGGCGATCATCAGGCCCCAGGTCGCCGGTTCGGGAACGAGCGAGGCCACGATCTCGAAGCTGCCGCCCGGCAGCACGTTCGAGAGCGTGAAATAGCCCACCCCGCCGCCCTGGCGGGTGGCGATGCGGATGCTGTCGATGTTGAGGCCCGGCCCGATCGAGGAGGTGATCGAGAAGAGCTGGCCCGCGAGCCCGCCCAGCGCGAAGCCGTCGGTCTTGTTGGGCGCCGAGCGGTTCGAATAGGTGAAGGTGCTGCCCGACAGGACATAGCTGTCGAGCGTTCCGCCCGGATCGTCCTTCACGGCGAGCGTCGTCGACAGAGGCAGACCCGTGAGCGAGCCCGAGCTCTGGGCATAGCCGCCATTCACCGTCGCCCCGGCCAGCGAGAAGAGGCCGAGATCCCCGGTGGTCGTCGAGCGGAAGAGGAAGAAGGTCTGGGTGTTCTGGTTCGTCTCTTCGATGTCGTAGGGCGTGTTCGCCGAAGCCTGGACACCGGTGTTGTATCCATAGAGCTGCACCAGCGTTTCGACGCCCGTGAGCGGCTGGATCTGGGTGCTGCCGGTCCCGTCCACCACGAAGTAGCGCTGGGTCGCGGCCTCGGCGGGGTCCGCCCCCGCCATGGCGGCGATGAAGGTGAAGGCCGCGCCGAAGGCGAGCGCCCGCTTGCCGTTTCTGCAGTTCATGGAGAAAGCCCCCGTCTGGAACGATTTCAGGGAAGTGCACCCCACCTGCCCGTTGCGGACAGCCAGCCTGACCGGCCTCTCGTTCAGGTGGTCGTAGCATGAACAATGCCTGAAGTCGAAATAGGTTTCTTTACAGAGAGTTCATCTGTCCGTCAGCTTCCGGCAAGTCTCCGTCCGTGGACGGAATGGGCGCTCAAGCCGTTGTTTTTTCAGGGTGTGTAGCCGTGCCGGGCGAGAATGTCGGCATGCGCCTCGGCGAAGCGCACGCACGCCTCGGAGCTGCGATAGGAATTGGCCCGTCCCGAATCGAGACGCTCCGCCTCCGCCGCGATCGAATCAGCATCCGCATCAAGACCGATGAACCGCACCAGCGTCCTCAGACCGGGCAGCGGGTCGGCGACGAAGTCCTCGTAATTGAGCGTCAGCGCCCGCTCGCCCAGCTCCGCGCAATGGGCATCGGCGCGGCTGAGATACCGGTCCCACAGGCGAAACCCGGTCTCGAGATCGGGAAAGCCGGCCGAGAGGGCGAAGTTGCCGCTCTTGTCGATCAGGCGGTAGAGGGCCTTGCGCCGCTCGTAGCGGGCCGCCCGTGCACGGAGAATCTCGCTCTCCCGCTTCTTCAGGCTGAGCGCGACGTCGACCCCGTTGCGGCGGATGTGCACGACGCGCGCGCGGGGGAAGACATCGAGCCAGAGCGGCAGGGTGTAGGTGTTGCGCGGATCCTTCCAGCCCCAGGGCCGGGTGCGCCTGCGCAGATCGGTGCCCCCGAGCGCGCGCTGCCAGCCCAGAAACCCGATCGTGCCCGGCCCCGAGACGCGCTGGCGCGCATAATCGGCGAGCAGCGCCCTGAGCTCGGCATTGGCGAGCAGGGCCTCGAAGGGCTCGGGCGTGGTCCAGCCCGCGCCGGCATGGCCCATGAAGTAGACATTGATCCGCTGGAAGAACAGCGCTTCGTCATTGACGTCCTTGGCCGCGCCGACGAAGAGGCCGAGACGTTCGAGCGCCCGCGTCAGGGCGGAGGTGCCCGAGCGGTGCATGCCGATCATGATGACCGGGTCGAAAGGCGCGCGCGAGGGGGAGGACGAGGACATGAACGGCAGGGCTCCGAAGGCGGCCGGGGCGGGAAGCGAGGGGTGGCGCCTGCACGGACCGTACCGATTCGCCCCCCGACGCGCGCGGCGCCGGCGGCGCGAGTCATCAAATCCGAACCCTTTTTAGCGTAAAAGAGCGAACGCGACCCGAGGGCTTCTGTTGTGAGAAGGGCCTCCCCCCGAGAAAGGTGCGTAAGCGGCGCATGACGTCCGATGCAGACATGTCCATGAGCGAGGAGGCCGCCCTGCGGACCGCGCCGGACGGTCCGCCCCGCGGCCTGCCCGACGGCGCCGAGCCCGCCGTCACCGTCCTCGTCGTCAGCTACAACACCCGCGAGATCACCCTCGCCGCCCTGCGCTCGGCGCTCGCCGAGACGTCGGCGCCCATGGAGCTGATCGTCGTCGACAATGCCTCGGCCGACGGCTCGGCCGACGCCATCGCGCGCGAGATCCCGCAGGCCCGGCTCATCCGCCTTGCGGAGAACATCGGCTTCGGGCGGGCGAACAATCTCGGCGCCCGGCAGGCGCGCGGGCGCTATCTCCTTCTCCTCAACCCGGACACGGTGGTGCTCGAGGGCGCGATCGACCGTCTCCTCGCCTTCGCGCAGGCCCGGCCCGAGGCGCGCATCTGGGGCGGGCAGACGCTCTACGGCGACCGCACGCTCAACCCCACCAACTGCTATCGCCGGCTGAGCCTCTGGAACCTCTTCTGCCGCTCGACGGGGCTGAGCGCCCTCTTCCCGGCGAGCCCCGTCCTCAACTCGGAGCTCTATGGCGGCTGGAAGCGCGACACCGAACGCGCGGTCGATGTCATCACCGGCTGCTTCCTCCTCATCGAGCGGTCCTTCTGGGAGGCGCTCGGGGGTTTTGAGCCCGCCTTCTTCATGTATGGCGAGGAGACCGACCTCTGCCTGCGCGCCCGGGCGCAGGGCGCGCGGCCGCGCGTCACGCCGCAGGCGCGGATCATCCATTATGGCGGAGCCTCGGAAAAGGTCCGTGCCCAGAAGGTCATCCGCCTCTTCACGGCGAAGGTGGAGCTGATCCGCCGCCACTTCCCGCCCGCCACCCGCTGGCTCGCCCTCGGGCTCTTCGCGGCCTGGCCGCTGATCCGCGTCCTCGCGCTCAGCGTCCTCGCCCGCCTGCGCCCCTCCCCCGCCCGCGCGGAGGCGCTCGCGAACTGGCGCGCGGTCTGGCAGGCGCGCGGCACCTGGCTCAAGGGCTACGCCCCGGCCTGAGGGGCGAGCCGGCTTGCATGCGCCGCGAAATCCGCTAGGACGAAGACCGGCGCCGGGTTAGCACAGCGGTAGTGCAGCGGTTTTGTAAACCGAAGGCCGGGGGTTCAAATCCCTCACCCGGCACCAGTTCGCACAGGCGGGTCCGCGCGGCCTCGCCGGACCGGGAGCGGGGACAACGAACATCCGTGGAACCTGTCGTCTGTCGGCCCTGCTGGCGCTGGCGGTCCTCGGCCTGCCGGTCGGGGACGCCCTCGCCCATGCCGTGGCGCAGGGTGACAAGGGCTACATCCAGGAGATCTACGGCGTCCATCTCGGCCCCTTCCTCTATCTCGGCGCCAAGCACATGGTGACGGGCTACGACCACATCCTCTTCCTGCTGAGCGTGATCTTCTTCCTCTACCGGATGAAGGACATCGCCCTCTATGTGAGCCTCTTCGCCATCGGGCATTCGACGACGATGCTGCTCGGCGTGCTCCTCGGCTTCGGGATCAACAGCTACGTCATCGACGCCATCATCGGCCTGTCCATCGTCTACAAGGCGCTGGACAATCTCGGCGCCTATCAGCGCTGGTTCGGCGTGCAGCCGGACACGCGCCTCGCGACGCTGATCTTCGGGCTCTTCCACGGCCTTGGCCTCGCCTCGAAGATCATCGACTACGACATTGCGCGGGAGGGGCTCGTCTGGAACCTCCTCGCCTTCAATGTGGGCGTCGAGCTTGGACAATTGCTGGCCCTTTCGGCCATTCTCATCGCCATGGGCTGGTGGCGGCTCAGCGAGGGTTTCCTGCGCCACGCCTACACGGCGAATGTCGTCATCATGAGTGCCGGCTTCACCCTGATGGGCTTCCACATCGCCGGCTTCATCCGGTCCCTGTAAGGAAAGGCAACCCACCATGTACAATGCCGACAAGCCGAACCGCGAAGACCTGCCGAGCTCGGCCCAGCTCATCCGCTCGACACTGCTCGCGCTCGTCGCCGCGCTGATCCTTCTCGTCACGATCATCCTGCCGGCCGAATATGGCTACGACCCCACGCGCATCGGCCGCCTTCTGGGCCTCGCCGAGATGGGCGAGATCAAGCAGCAGCTCGCGCGCGAAGCCGAGGAGGACCACGGCCGCGCCGCCGACACGCGGCCCGGCGCTTTCGCCACGCTCCTCGGCGAGTTCGTCCTCGGCACGGCCCGCGCGAACACGCCCGGATCGCCGCAAGGCGAGAGCTGGACCGACGAGGTCGTCTTCACGCTCGAGCCCTCCAAGGGCACCGAGATCAAGCTCGTGATGGAGAAGGGCGCCCGCGCGGACTTCGCCTGGACGGCCGAGGGTGGCCGGGTCAACTATGACCTCCATGCCGACGGCGAGGGCGATCAGGAGATGAGCTACCGCAAGGGCCGCGGCGTCAGCGGCGATGCGGGCGTGATCGAGGCCGCCTTCACCGGCAATCACGGCTGGTACTGGCGCAACCGCGACGCGGCACCCGTCCCCATTACCCTGCGCGTCCGGGGCGACTACAGCGAGCTCAAGCGCCTCGATTGAGCGGCGGCGCGCGCCGGGCGCGACGGGCCTTGGCGGCGCGGGCCGTTCGAGAGAAAAGACCGCCTGAGGAGGACCTGCGCCATGTCACCCCGCCTGCCCCTACTCGCCCTCTGTGCCGCGGCCCTCGCCCTCCTCAGCCTCCCCGCCGCCCCCGCCCGCGCCTATGACCCGCCGCGGACGCCGGACGGCCGGCCCGACTTCCAGGGCATCTGGACCAACATCTCGCTGACCAATCTCGAGCGGCCGCAGGGGATCGGCAAGCTCGTGGTCAGCGCGGAGGAAGCCGCCGCGATCGTCTCCGCCATGTCCATCGCGGGCGTCTCTGCCGAGCAGCGCGACGACAGCGACTTCGTGGACCCCAATGAGGGGGCTCCGCCCAAGGGCAGCCGGGATTTCGGCGTTCAGGGCTATGACAGCTTTTGGGTCGATCCGGGCCAGACCCTCGCCCGCGTGAACGGGGAGTACCGCACCTCCTACATCATCGACCCGCCCGATGGCCGCCTGCCCTATCGCGACCGGGGCGGGATCCTCGCCCGGCGCCAGAAGAGCTTCCTGCGCTATGTGACGGGCGAGGGCGGCAATGAGGGTCCCGAGGCCATGAGCCTCGCCGAGCGCTGCCTCATCGGCTTCGGCAATACGGGCGGCCCCGGCATGCTCTCGGTACTCTACAACAACACTTACCAGTTCGTTCAGACGGCGGATCATTTCGTGATCCTCGTCGAGATGAATCACGACGCCCGCATCGCCCGCATCGGCGGGGAGCACCTGCCGCCCGCCATCCGTCCCTGGCTCGGCGACACCATCGCGCGGTGGGAGGGCGACACGCTGGTGATGGAGACGCGGCAGATCCACCCGCTCCAGGGGCCGCAGGGCTCCTTCCCGCTCTCGCCGGACGCGGTGGTGATCGAGCGCTTCACCCGCACGGCCGAGGACGAGATCGTCTATGCCTTCACGGTGAAGGACCCCGTCTTCTATACGCGCGACTGGACGGCCGAACTGAGCTTCCACAGGACCGAGGGGCCGGTCTACGAATATGCCTGCCATGAAGGCAATTACGCGATGACCCACATCCTCACCGGCGCGCGCGCCAAGGAAGCCGGGGACGCGGGGCGCTGAGCGCCCGCCCTGGCGTCGTCCTCCCCCCCCTGACGGCGCGCGCAAGGCGCCCGTGACGGGCCTGCCCCGCGCGGTCATCCGGCCGACACGAACCTCGTCTAAAGCCTGCCGACCGTCGTCACGGGGGTGGCGGCATCCGGACCGAAAGGACAGCCCATGCACCCGTCATCTCCCGCCGGCCCCGCGGCCGCCATCCTCCTTGGCCTGATGGTCGCCGGCTGTGAGCCCGCCGCCCTGGGGCCGCCGGCCGACGTGCCGCTCGTCCGGGCGACCGTCGAGACGGAGCCCTTCCCCCAGGAGGGCGATGCCGCCGACGACCCGGCCATCTGGGTCGACCGCGCCGACCCCGCCCGCTCGCTCATCCTCGGCACACAGAAGAAGGGCGGGCTCTATCTCTACGATCTCTCGGGCGAGGTGCGGCAGTTCCTGCCGGCGGGCCGGCTCAACAATGTCGACCTGCGCGAGGACTTCGCCTTCCCCGATGCGCCCGCCCCCCTCGTCGCCGCCTCCAACCGCACGGACAATACCGTCACCCTGTTCCGCTTCGACGCGGGCGAGCGGCTGCTCCGCCCCGACCCGGTGGGACGGATCGAGACCGGGTTTGAGGAAGTCTATGGCGTGTGCCTGTATCGCGACCCGGCCGGCGGGACGCAGGTCCTCGCCACGAGCAAGATCGGCGAGCTGCGCCACTGGCGCCTCGAGACGCGGGCGGACGGCACCGTCGCCGGCACGCTCGCCCGCGAGCTCACCCTCGGTTCGATCACGGAGGGCTGCGCCTTCGACGACGCGCTCGGGCGCCTCTATGTGGCGGAGGAAACGGTCGGGCTTTGGCGGCTGCCGGCCGATCCCGCCGATCCGGCCCCGCCCGAGCTCGTCGACGCCGTCGCGCCCAGGGGGCGCATCCCCGCCGATGCGGAAGGCGTGACGATCCTCGCGACCGGCCCCGAGAGCGGCTATGTGCTGGTCTCGGCGCAGGGGGAGTCCACCTATCGCGCCTATCGGCGGACCGGCGAGAACGCCTATGCCGGCGTCTTCGCCATCGGCGGCTCGGCCGATCACGGCACCGACGGCGTCACGCATACGGACGGCATCGACGTCCATGCGGGGCCGCTCGGGCCCGCCTTTCCGGACGGCATCTTCATCGCCCAGGACGACGAGAACACGGGGCCGGCCGAGACCCAGAACTTCAAGTTCGCGCCGCTGGGCGAGATCCTCGACATCCTCGAGCCCGGCGCTCCGTAAGGCGCCGGCTGTCACGGGCTAGTCACCGTTTTCGATCATGGTCCGGCGCGGGGTGGCGGGGATCTGATCTTTCCGCCTTGACACTGGGATGCTGCGACCGGCTGCGCCATGCGCCGCCGGATCGAGAGCTTGCGACAATCGGGTGGGACATGATGGGTGGACGGATGAAGGGACGGCTTCTGACCGGCGCGGCGGGTCTTGTCTATGGCGTTTGCGGCGTCATCGGCGCGGGCATCGCCCTTCCGTCCGCCGCGAGCGCGGACCCGCAGCCGATCCAGGAGATCGTGGTCAATCCGGACATCGACTTCCGCAACCGGACGGAAACCACGAACCCGGTCCTCAGCTACGACATCGAGTTCTTCCAGCGCTTCGAGCCCATCTCCGTGGGCGAGATGCTGAAGCGCGTTCCCGGCGTCGCCTTCACGAGCGACATCGGCGAGTACGACGCGCCGCAGCTGCGCGGCCTCGCCTCGTCCTACACGCAGATCCTCATCAATGGCCGCCGCATTCCGGGCTCGGGCGCCGATGACGGTCAGCGGACCTTCTTCGTCGACCGCATCCCGGCCGAACTCGTGGAGCGCATCGAGATCATCCGCTCGCCGGGCGCCGACATGACCAGCGAGGGCATCGGCGGTGTACTGAACATCATCCTCAAGGACGGCGCGGCCCTCGAGGGCGGCTATGCCCGCCTGGGTGGCGCCTATTACGACGACGAGGAAGTCCGCGGCTCGGCCGCCGTCGGCTATGGCGGCCGCGCCGGCGATATCACCTGGTGGGGCTCGCTCGACGTCCAGGAGCGTCGCAATCCCAAGCAGAAGGTGACCGAGCTCTTCGACGACACCAACACCTTCACCGGCGAGCGCATCTTCGAGGACGACACGCGCGAGGGCGATGACTACGCCGCCAATGGCGAGATGGAGTTCCCGCTCGGCGCCGGCACCGGCCGGCTGACCGGCTTCTACGTCTTCACCGACCGCGAGGAGCGCGAGGCGGCCCTCGCCTTCGACAGCGGCACGCTCGTCGAGACGGCCGATCAGCTCGAGGACATCGACCAGCATTCGGGCGGGCTCGACGGGGAAGGCAGCTTCCCTCTCGGCGGCGGCACGCTCGGCCTGTCGCTCGGCTATGCGACCTTCGTCGACGACATCGCCGAATCCGAGCGCGAGCTGGCGTTCGAGGGCCCGGGCCCCGGCGATGACGAGCTCACCCTCGCGACGGAGATCCTCGACAACACCGATCAGGAACTGTCCGGCGGGATCGACTACAGCTTCAAGCCCTGGGCCACCGGCGAGATCAAGGTCGGCGTCGACATCCTCCGCAAGGACCGCGACTTCGAGCTGCAGGCGTTCGAACGGGAATATGTCGGCGGCGCGCTCGACGACAGCGACTCGGAATACGCGACGTTCGACATCGTCGAATGGCGGACCGCCCCCTTCGTCGTGGCGAAGTGGCAGCTCACTCCGACGCTCGATGCCGAGGCCGGCCTGCGGGGCGAATATCTCGACCGGGAGCTCGAGGCCGACATCGACGGCGATCTCGGCGAGGGCAGCAGCAATGACTGGGAGTTCGCGCCCTCGCTGCACGTCCGGTACACGCCGACCCGTGTCGACCAGTTCCGCGCCTCGATCGCGCGGACGATCCGCCTGCCCGAATTCGACCTCCTCAACCCGGTCACCATCGACGGCCCGCGCGATGACGACGAATTCGAAGGCAATCCCGGTCTGGGAGCCGAGAAGGCCTGGGGCCTCGATGTCGGCTACGAGCGGCGCATCGTCGGCAACGGCATCGTCGGGATCAACGTCTTCTACCGGGACATCGAGGACGTGATCGAGCTCGTCGGCATCGCCGATCTCGCCCCCGGCACTCTGTACACGGCCGAAAATGTCGGCAATGGCGAGACCTACGGGGTCGAGTTCGACCTTTCGGCCCCGCTCGGCTTCATCGGCCTGCCGAACACCGGCCTCTTCGGCAACCTCACCTGGCTCGACTCCGAGATCACGGACCCGGACACGGGCCGCGACCGGCAGTTCCAGAACCAGCCGAACTACATCTTCAATGTCGGCTTCATCCACAACGTCCCGAGCCTTGGCGTCGCCTTCGGCGCCACCTATTCCGAGCGCGGCGAGAGCGAGGAGCATGTTCCGGACGAGATCGCCATCACCTCCTATGACGGCAATCTCGACGCCTTCGTCGAGAAGCGCTTCGGGGACAGCTTCGTCCTCCGCCTGTCGGGCACGAACCTTCTCGATGCGGAGAAGCTCGAGGAGTTCACCTATTTCGACAGCGGAGCCGTGGACGAGTACGAGACCGAGGTCGAGGAATCCGGACCCGTCGTCCTCCTGACCCTGCGGGCGGCCTTCTGAGGGACGGCCGCGCGCGCCGCGGGCGCCCCGCGGTGACGGACGGACCGGACGAGGCGCCGGCCCGTCCTGGCCGTCAGCTCTCGACGGGCTCGAGAATGCCGAGCCTCAGCAGCTCGGGGATCGCCTGTTTCGCGAAATCGGGCAGGCTCGCCTGAATAGTGTCGCGGAAGTCCTCGAAGCTCGTCACCGGCTCGCCCTTGGGCCCCGTGACCTTCGTCTTCTCGTCGAGGAACTTCTTCCAGACCGGCCCCAGATTGCCGCCCAGTATGGCAAGGAGCCGCACCCGGTCGATGCGCGGCAGAAGGAGCCGCGTGCCGATCACCGGCGACGCGAAGGGGATGGGATCGGGCGAGAGGACGTGCTCCTCGAGCGCGATGGCGTTCAGCGGGCTGATGAACCGGTAGCTCAGGCCCGGCTCGTAGACGGTTTCGGGCGCCGGGCGGAGCAGCACATTGGCGAGGTTGGTCGCCACGATCTTCTCGATCGCCTTGCGGATCGCCGCCCGGTCGAACTTCTCGAGCGCGGGATGCCCGAAGACGTCGCGAATGGCGATGGACCGCCGGCCGACGATCTTCAGCACCGTGCCGATCGGCGGGGTCAGGAAGTCGATGCCGGTGCGGGCCGTCATCTTCTGGCGCTGGATGCCCTCGTCGCCATCGGTGAACCGGTGGAGAAAGAGGCCCTCGGCGGCCTCGAAGCCGGCCCTCTCCTCGCCCCCCGCCTTGCGGTAGATCTCGAAGCGGACGGAACTCTGCAGCACGAAATCGCTCGCGGTCTCGTAGAGCGCGGAGTCGCGACCGAACTCGGCGGCGATCGCCTCGAGGGGCGGCGTCAGCTCGCGCGCCATGGAGAGCTCGGGATAGTTCCGCTCGTGGTTCGCGTGCCCGACGAAGTCGAGCCCCGCCTTGGCGAGTTCGCGCCGGACCTCGAAGTGATAGAGGCTGTGGATGCGCGAGTTCAGCACCTCGTGCGCCATGCCCTGCTTGTCGACCGACACGATATGCTCGAGATGGCGCTGCGCGACCGTATTGGCGCGGAAGAAGAGCGCGCCGACGCCGGCCAGCGACTGCGCCACTTCCACACCCTTGGTGAAGCGCGGAACGCTGCCGCCCTGGACCCGCTCGGCCACGGCCTGAATGAACGTGTACAGAGCATCGCTGTTCATCGACCCCGGCAGCGCGGCGAAATGGATGTAGACATAGCCGCCCGGCTTGAGGTGGCTCTCGAGGAAGCGCGTGATCGCGGCCCGCATGTCGCCCGAAAGCCACGAATAGATGCCGGCGATGGTGATGTAGTCGAATTGCGGCAGGTCCTGCGTCTGGAGATCGGCGAAGCTCGCCTCGACGAAGGTCACGTTCCTGAGCCCGCCCCGCTCGGCGAGGCTGCGCCCCTCCGCGATGTGGCCCGGATTGATGTCGACGCCGTAGAAGCTCGCCTCCGGATAGGAGGTGGCGATGACGTTGAGCGTCATCCCGTTGCCGCAGCCGAGGTCACAATAGGTGAAGGGACCGTCGACGGGGCTCATGGGCCGGTCGAGCGTGGCCGTCGCCCAGGCCATGTGCGCGGGGGCCTGATAGGCGCCGAAGGAGGACGGAAAGCGGATGTCGACGGTATAGCCGCTCCGGATGGTCGGGTCGGCGGCGGTCGGGCTCTGCGTGTCGGTCATGGGCGCTCTTCGTCCTCCATGCCCCCGGGGCGGGGGTCTTTCGGCGCGGGGGCCGATGGCGGTCCGATCCAAGAACCATACCAGCGGCCATCCGGCTCTTCGGGGTGGTTCTGGCGCGCCGCGCCCTGCGCGTCAATGCGCCGGGGCCCGCACGGGGGCGGCGCGGCTCACTCGGCGGCGCCGGGCCGGGCCTCGAAGGCATCGATCTCGCGGGCGATGCGGCCGGGCGCCCCGGTGAAGCGCGAAAGGAGGTTGTAATAGACCGGCACGATGAACAGCGTGACGAAGGTCGCGAAGAGGACACCCGAGAAGATGACGACGCCGATCGTCATCCGGCCCGCCGAGCCGGCCCCGTCGGCGATGATCAGCGGGACCGCGCCGAGCGCCGTCGAGAGGCCGGTCATCAGGATCGGACGGAAGCGCGTCCGGCAGGCCGAGATCAGCGCCTCGCGCGCCGCCTCTCCGCGCTCCCGGAGCTGGTTCGCGAACTCCACGATGAGGATGCCGTTCTTGGCGGCAAGTCCCACCAGTATGACCATGCCGATCTGGCTGTAGGCATTGATGGTCGAGCCCGCGACGTAGAGCCCCGCGAGCGCGCCCAGCATGGCCACCGGAACCGTCAGCATGATGACGAAGGGGTGGATGAAGCTCTCGAACTGGGCGGCGAGGACGAGAAACACGACGAGCAGCGACAGCGCCAGCGTGAAGGCGAGCGAATCCCGCGACTGCTTGTAGTCGAGCGACTCGCCCTTGTAGTCGATGCGCGCGCCCTCGGGCAGCTCGTTGAGCACGACCTTGTCGAGGAATTCGAGCGCCTCTCCGAGCGTGTAGCCCTCGGCCAGATTGGCGGTGATGGTGATGGCCCGGATGCGGTTGTAGCGGTTGAGGCTCGGCGCCTTGCCCGACTCGGTGAGGGTCACGAGCGAGGAGAGCGGGACGATCGCCCCGGTCCGGTCGGCGCGCACGTTGATATTGGCAAGATCGTTGGGCTGGGCCCGGTCCTCGGGCCGCAGCTGCACCATCACCGGACGCTCCTCGCCATCGAGGACGAAGGTCGTGACCCGCCGTCCGCCCAGCATGGTCTGCAGCGTGCGGTGGATGTCCTCGATCGAGACGCCGAGATCGGCCGCGCGCTCGCGGTCGATCTGCACGTCCATCTGCGGCTGGGTCTCCCAATAGTCGGACCGCACCCCGATGAGCCCGGGGTTTTCGGCGGCGCGCTCGAGGACATAGTCGCGCCACTGGGCGAGCTCGTCATAGGTGCCGCCACCGATCACGAAATTGACCGGCGGGCCGTCGCTTTCCCCGCCGCCCCGCGAGAAGCCCCCGCGCATCCCCGCCCGCCCCTGGACGCCCGGCATGCGGTCGAGGAAGGCGTTCATGTCGGAGACGAAATCCTCGCCCGAGACGGTCCGCTTGTCCCAGGGCGGCAGCGTCACCATCGCGCCGGCGCTGTTGAACGAGTTGCCGCCCCAGCCCCAGGGCTGGCGGATGAAATAGCGCTCGATCGCGCCCTGCTGGCGGAGCTCCTCGAGCTTTTCCTGCATGGCGCGGGTGTAGGGGAGCATGTAGTCGAAGCCCGCCCCTTCCGGCCCGTTGATGTTGACGAAGGCCATGCCGCGGTCCTCGCTCGGCATCAGCTCGCGCGGAAGCTCGGTCCACAGATAAAAGCCGGCCGCGAAGATGCCCCCCATCAGCGCGGTCGCGATCAGCGGCCGGTCGACGACCGCCTCGAGGGCGCGCCCGTAACCCGCGCTCGCCCGGTCGACGCCCCGGCTGAAGAGCATGGCGAGCGTGCCGCGCCGCTCGTCGCGCTTGAGGAGCTTGGAGCACATCATCGCCGACAGGGTGAGCGCGACCAGGGTCGAGAAGGCCACCGCGCTCGACACGGCGATGCCGAGCTCGGCAAAGAGCGGGCCCACGACGCCCTTGACGAAGATGACGGGCACGAACACGGCGATGACCACGACCGTGGTCGCCACCACCGCGAACCCCACCTCCCGCGTGCCGCGATAGGCCGCGATCAGCGGCGGCTCGCCAAGTTCGATCCGGCGCTGCACGTTCTCGAGCACCACGATCGCATCGTCGACCACGAGGCCGATGGCGAGCACGAGCCCCAGCAGCGTCATCATGTTGATGGTGGCGCCCGCCGCCGCGAGCACGAGGAAGCTCGCCGTGAGGCAGATCGGCACGGTGACGGCCGGGATCAGCGCCGCGCGCACCGAGCCGAGGAAGAGATAGATGACGAGCACCACGAGGAGCAATGCGATCGCGAGCGTCGCATAGACCTCGCGGATCGCCGCCGAGACGAACTCGCTCTCGTCATAGTTCTTCTCGAGCGTCATGCCCGGCGGCAGGGTGGCCCGGATCCGCTCGGCGACGGCGGCCGCATCGGCAGCCACCTGGATGAGATTCGCCTTGGACTGACGATTGATGCCGATGCCGACCTGGGGCTCGCCGTTCCCCTCGTAGAGGATGCGGTTCTCCTCGGCCGCGAGGACCACCTCGGCCAGCTCGCCGAGGCGGATGAGATGCCCGTCCCGCCCCTCCCGGATCACGAGGCTCGCGAAATCGTCCGCCGTCCGATAGGCGCGGGGGACCCGGACGGTGAAGTCGCGGGAGGTGGATTCGAGGGAGCCGGCCGGCAGCTCGATGTTCTCCGAGCGCAGGCGCTGCTCGATGTCGGTGACGGTGAGCCCGCGCGCGGCCAGCGCCTGGCGGTCGAGCCAGATGCGCATGGCGTAGCGCTGACCCGACACGCGGATGCGCGCCACGCCCTCGATGGCCGCGAACTGGTCGACGATGAAGCGCTCGGCATAGTCGGTGAGCTCGAGATTGTTCATCGTGCTCGAATTGAGGTGGTAGTAGGCCACCGTGTCGTCGGACGAGCCGGCCTTGGCGATCTCAGGCGGATCGGCCCCGTCGGGCACGTTGTCGAGGATCCGCGATATGGCGTCGCGCACATCGTTGGCCGCGTCGTCCACATCGCGCGAGGGCTCGAATTCGAGATTGACCTCGGACTGTCCGTCGCGGCTGCGCGACTGGATCGACTTGATCCCCGAAATGCCGCCAACCCGGTCCTCGATCATCTCGGTGATGCGGCTGTCGATGATCCCCGCCGAGGCGCCCCGATAGGAGGTCTCGATGGAGACGAAGCTCGACTCGACGTCCGGGTTCTCCTGCAGCGGCAGCGACAGATAGGCGAGCGCGCCGAACGCGGTCATCAGCACCGAGACGACGGTGGCGAAGACGGGCCGCTTGATGGAGATGTCCGAGAGGATCATGGCGTGAGCGCAGCCCCCTCGCTGCCGAGGCCCGCGGTCTTCTCCGCGCTGTCCTCCGCCGCGTTGAGGATCTCGACCGCGCGGTTCTCCTGCACGCGGTTGACACCCTCGACGATCACCTTCTCGCCTTCCGCGACGCCGGCGAGGATCTCGACGAGGCCCGGGCGCCGCCCGCCCGTCTCGACCGCGCGCCGCTTGGCCCGCCCGTTCTCGACCACCCAGACATAGTTCTGGTCGGCGACCGGATAGACGGCGACCTCGGGCAGGGTCATGGAGCGGCGCTGGTTGCTCAGCACCTCGAGCATCATCAGCATGCCCGGCTTGAGACGGCGGTCCTCGTTCGGGATCTCGGCGCGCACCGTCGCCGCGCGCGTCACCGGATCGACCCGCGTGTCGACGGCCGTGACCTCGCCGCGAAAGGTCTCGCCCGCATAGGCCGCCGCCTTGGCCTCGATGAGCTGGCCCGGCTCCACGGCCGTGAGAAACTTCTCGGGCAGGGAGAAATCCACCTTGATGCGGCTGATGTCGTCGAGCGTCGTGATCACGTCCCCCGGACGCATCAGCGTGCCGAGGCTGACCATCCGCAGGCCGAGCACCCCGGAGAAGGGCGCCCGCACGATCCGGTCGGCCAGGCGCGCCTCGATGGCCTCGACCTGGGCCTGCGCGACATTCCGGCGGGCGAGCGCGCTGTCGAGCTGGGCGCGCGTCGAGGTGCCCCGCTGCTCGAGATCGAGGATGCGGCGATAGGCCTTCTCGGCCTCGTCGAGGCTCGCGCGCGCCTGGGCGAGCTGGGCGGCGTTCTCGTCGCTCGCGAGTTCGACCAGCACGTCCCCTGCCTCGACCAGCATGCCGTCGGTGAAATGGATGGCGCTGACCTGGTCGGACACCTTGGCGGTGAGGGTGACGGATTCATTGGCGCCCGCCGTGCCCAGCGCCTCAATCCGGTCCACGAAATCGGAATACTCGATCTCGGCCACGACCACCGGGACGGCCCGCGCGGCGCGTTCGCCCCGGGCGGCGCCCGGCGCCCCGGCATCCCCTCCCGACCCGGGCCAGAGCCAGAGATAGCCGCCGACGAGAAGTCCCGCCAGGCCGAGGGCCGCACCAAAGGTAAAAAGAGCCTCGCGCTTCACGGCGCGCCGTGTCCGGGGCTCTTTGGGCGTCGAGGGCTCCATGCGCGGTTCCATCTGCTGTGCCCCCGGGCAGGCGGATGCCGGCTGGCGGGGGGTCATGAGGGACATACACTTCGCGTCGGGAAAGTCAGCCTCTCCCGGCGATCCGACGCCCGAGGGTCCGACATTCCCGTCCGGATGCGACACGATGATGGCAGGAAGCCCGAACCGGCCGCTGGCCGACACCCGCGCGCGCACCCCAGACCTCCAGAACGGAAGGTGCATCCCACATCATGCGGCACCTGCGAATAAGGTGTCCGGTCGGGCCGCGCGCCGGCGTCATCCTCCTAGAGGCGGCGCCAGAGGGCGATTCCGCCACCCGCTTCGCGGACCGCGTTTCGTCCCTCGAGCGTCTTGCGGGCCGTCAGGCGCATCGACCAGCGCGGCCCCAGCACGAGGCGGACGCCCGCATTCACCTCGAGGAAGCTCGCGATCGCCGGATCCTCGGTCCCCGACAGCTCGGCGAGCCGGCGCGCGCCGATCGTCACCTCGATGGGATCGGTGAGCGAATAGCCGAGCGACACCGTCGCCTCGACGAGATCGCCGAACGCGCCCGTCCGCGGCCGCCAGGCGCCCTGCACCTCGCTGTAGCCCGGCCGGCCGAACGCCTCGTAGGAGGTACCGAGAAGGCCGCGCAGCTCGACTTCCGGCTCCCCGCTCTCGAGCGCCTCGGAGGCACCGCCGAGCCCCCGGCTCGGAACGAGGATCCGCCCCTCGGCGGCCAGGGCGACGCCGGCCGCCTCGAATAGCCGCACCCGCGCGCCGAGCCCGAGCTCGACCCGCTCCCCCGAGGGCGAGGGCCCCTCCGCCTCGACCGTCTGCACGAGGAGGGTGCCCACCCCGGTCAGCCAGTCGCGCAGGCCGTATTCGGCGTACACGTCGAATTCGCGCTTCTCATAGGCGGCGAGCGCCTCGGGCTGCCCGGCCGCGTCGAAGCGCTCGCCCGCCCCGAGCCGGCGCAGCTCCGAGATCAGGAGGGCGTCCCCGCGCTCGCGCGTCCAGGCGCCGCCGACGGCCGGCCCGGGGGTCACAAGCACGGCGAGAAGACCGAGACCGAGCGCCGGCAGGGCCGCCCGCGCGGGAGGCCGCCGGGCGGGACGCGCGAGCCCGTCGAGCCCGTGCGGCGTCTTCTCCCACAGATGGGGCGCCATGAAGAGCTGCAGGAGCGCGCGGTATCCCGCGACCGCGCCCAGCACCCAGTAGAGAGGCAGGGTCGGCACGAACCAGAGGAGGCCCCTCGCCCGCTGGCGCAGCGGCACGATGGCGGCAAGGCCCATCATGGCGAGGGTCGACAGCCCCATCCCGCCCGCGAGCGTCAGGGGCGAACCGGGCGTGGCGGCCTGCATCCCGGAGAGGAGGCCGAGCCAGAGCAGCGGGTTGATCAGCGCGGCGACGATCCGCCCGCCGAGGAAGAGCTGCGCGGCGGCATAGGCGCGCAGGCCCATGCGCCGGACATGCCGGCGCGGATCGAGGCAGCGCAGGAGAAAGGTCTGGAGATAGCCCTTGGTCCAGCGCGTGCGCTGGCGCAGCCATGGCCCGAGGCGCGAGCAGGCTTCCTCCTCGGTCAGCGAAGACAGGCAGCCCACACGATAGCCCGCCTCTGCGAGGCGAAGCCCGAGCTCGGCATCCTCGGTCACGTTGAAGGGATCCCAGCCGCCCAGCCGCCGCAGCACATCGACGCGGAAATGGTTCGACGTCCCCCCGAGCGGGATCGGCAGGCCGAGACGGGCGAGCCCCGGCAGGAAGAGCTGGAACCATTGCCGGTATTCGAGCTCGAACTGGCCGGTGAGCCAGTTCCGGCCGGCATTGTGATAGCCGAGCTGGGCCTGCAGACAGGCGAGGGCCGGCCCGCCCTCGGCGAAGGCCTCGACCGCGCGGCGGAGCTGGTCCGGATGCGGACGGTCCTCGGCATCGTAGATGGTCAGGAAGGCGCCCCGGACATCGGCGAGCGCGTAGTTCATCGCCTTGGGCTTGGTCCGCGGCAGGGAGGGCGGCACGCGGACCAGCGTCACATGCGGCCGCGATGCCACCGCCGTCCGCGCCGCCGCCAGCGTCGCGGCATCGTCGGCCTCGACGAGGAGGCGGGCATCGAGCCGGGCGCGCGGATAGGCGAGCGCGTCGATCGACCGAAGCAGGGGGTCGATCTGCGCGGCCTCGTCATGGACGGGCAGAAGCAGCGTGTAGACGGGCAGCGCCTCGTCCGGCAGGCACGGCCCCGGCCGGAGGGGCACGCCGCCGCGGCCGGCCATGGCGATGCGCAGCGTGAAGGCGAGGTCGACGAGATGAAACCCCATGCAGGCCGCAAGGCCCGCCGCCAGCATGGCGCCCGGTGCCAGAAGCAGCCCGAGGACGAGCAGCACGAGCGCCGGCCGCGCGAGGCGGGCGGTCAGCCGGTAGGCGCTCAGCTCCGGCCATTGCCGCCGATGAGCCCAGATCGCGGCCGCACTGCGTGCGTCCCCCGCCTCTCCCGGCGCGGCCCGGTCCGGCTGCTCCATGCCCCCACCCCGAAGTCCCGGTCCTGCTGCAACCGGCCACCCGTTATTGGTGCAACCATCGCCAATGGATGACGGCTGCGTCAAGTCGACGGGCGCCGGCACGCGGGGGCCGCAAAGATGCATCGGGCGATGACGCGTGCGCCGGTTCGTGGCTAACTTCCCTCATGCCCGACCTCGCAAAGAGGCGGAAGACCGGGAGGAAGCGGAATGACCGACGATCGACCCGGGGCGATGCTCGATGCGCCCCTCACGGGACCGGCCTGCTGGCGCGCGGCCGACCTCGCGTCCGACACGAGCTGGCGCCATCGGCTCACCGATGCCGAACGGGCCGAGATTCTGCGGATCGCGCGGCTGCCATCGCCCCCGCCCGGCCCCGAGGACCGGCGGCGCCTTGCCCCCCATCTCGAGGCCCGGCTCGACCGGGTGGCGGACGAGCTGCGCCGGGGGCGGGGCCTCTTCCTCCTCACCGGCTGGCCGATCGAGGAGATGAACCGTCCGGAGATCGAGCGCGGCTATGTGTGGTTCGGGGAGGCGCTCGGGACGCTGAAGTCCCAGAACGTCGCCGGCGATCTCATCGGCGAGGTCATGGATGTCGGGCAGGACTACGCGATCGACCCGAACGCGCGCGGCTACATGTCGAATGACGAACTCCGGCCCCATTCGGACGGGTGCGATCTCTCCTCGCTCCTGTGCCTGCGTTCGGCGAAGAGCGGGGGAACGACCTCGCTCGTCAGTACCGGGACGATTCACAACATCCTGCGCGAGACCCGGCCCGATCTCCTCCCCCTGCTCTATCGCGGCTTCTACAACGACCTGCGCGGCTATGGCGAGAAGGGCACCGGCCGGGAGACGAGCCCGACGCGCTGGCCCGTCTTCCTCTATCATGAGGGGCATCTCAGCTCGGGCTACAACGGCAAGACCATCCGCACGGCGCCGGCGAAGAACCGGATCGCGCTGAGCGCGCGGGAGATCGAGGCGATCGACCTCCTCGAGCGCTACGCCGAGGACGACGCCCTGCGGGTCGATCTGCGGCTGGCGCCCGGCGAGCTCGTCGTCTTCAGCAATCTCCTGACCCTGCACAAGCGGGACCGCTTCGAGGATCATCCGGAGCCGGAGCGGCGGCGGCTTCTCCTGAGGCTCTGGCTGAACGATCACGAGCCCCGCCCCCTGCCCGAGGCCGTGGCGACCCTGCTGCGCGGCGGCATTTCCGCCCGGCGGACCAGTCCGGCCTAGCCGTCCTCGCCCGGCACGCCGTCCGCGACGCGCTCGAAAATGGCGGCGAAGAATCCGTCCGTGCCGTGACGGGCGGGCGTGAGACGCAGACAGGTCCCCTCCACCGGCGGCGGGCCGCCCAGTGTCTCGGCCCAGACGGCCGGCAGCGGACAGAGCCGAAACTCGGGATGGGCGGCGAGAAACCTCTCAGCCTGCGCCTCGTTCTCCTCGGGCAGAAGCGAACAGGTCGCATAGACGAGGCGGCCGCCGGGCCGGACCAGCCGCTCGGCGCTGTCGAGAATGTCCGCCTGCAGGGCGATCAGCTCGGCGAGGTCGGGGCCGAGCCGGTTCCAGCGTGCATCGGGATTGCGCCGCCAGGCACCGACGCCCGAGCAGGGCGCATCCACGAGCACGCGGTCGAAATCGCCCCTGTGGCCCTTCACCCATTTGTCGCGGGCCGAGGAAAGGCTCCGTGTCGTGACATTGTGCACGCCCGCCCGCCGGAAGCGCAGCCGTGCCCGCTCGAGCCGGCCGGGGAGCGTGTCGGTCGCGACGAGCGTGCCCTTGTTCCGCATGGCGGCGGCGATGGCGAGCGTCTTGCCGCCCGCGCCCGCGCAGAAATCGGCGACGCGGTCCCCCGGCCGCGCGCCGACGAGCTCTGCGAGGATCTGCGAGCCCTCGTCCTGCACCTCGACGAGGCCCTCG
>JACAEB010000008.1 GCA_013389075.1 Alphaproteobacteria bacterium | reverse complement strand
CTCCTCAATAGCCTCCGCGAGCGCGGAGGTGGTGAAGGGGGGTCCAGGGGATGCTCGAACCCCTTGAGATTCCTTGAAATGAAAGGAATTGGAGCCATTTGAAAGTGCCCGTCGCAAGGTGCAAATCTACCAACGTCTGCCCATGCTCGCATGGCGGTGTAGAAACGCTGTCCCAACAAGGGTTTAGAAGGGCGGCGGGTGCCGACGTCGGCACCAACCTGATCGACGGACACCACGGTTGAATTCGCGACAGGTTTGTGACACAACTTGCGACAAACTCACGACTCGACTTGCGACACTCCTTTTGGTAAGGTCGGTAGGAAAATAGGGTTGTCGGGGCTTCCGGCCTGCCGGGGGCCACATGCTCTTTGATAGGTTATTAAATCACAACGGTTTTCGGTTAACAGCCGGAGAACGAGAACGGTTGTGAAGAGGGTTGCACACGGGGAGCCATCCCTTCGCGTGGCGACGGGAGTGCGGCATGGGCGATGCCGGCTTTCAGCGTCCCCGGAAGACCGGCGGCCGCTTTTCGAAGAAGGCCGTGACGCCTTCGCGAAAATCCTCGGTCTGGCTCGCCAGCATCCACTGATCGGTGTCCATGTGCATGATGGCCGCGTCGAGCGCCGTGCTGACGGCATTGACCGACCGCTTGATCATCTGCACCGCGATGGGCGGCAGCGCCGCATATTGGGCCGCCCAGGCCTCGCCGCTCGCCACGAGGCTCTCCTCGGCCACGACCTCGTCGACGAAGCCCCACTCCTTGAGGACGGGCGCGGGAAAGAGCTGCCCGGTCATGATCATGCGCTTGGCGCGCGCCGGCCCCACGAGATGGGTACACAAAGGCAGCGCCCGCCACATGAGATTGATCCCGAGCTTGACCTCGCCATAGCCCGCGCGGGCCGTGTCGCTCGCAAGGCGGAAATCGCAGGCCGAGGCGATGCAGGCCCCCGCGCCGGTTGCCACACCCTTCATGAGGGCGATGGTCGGCTGCGGAATTTCCATCAGTGCCCGCATCATCGCCGCGCCGAGTTCGGCCTGACGCAGCCGAGCGAGGAGCGTGGGCGCGCCGTCACCGGAGGGAACGCGCGGCTCGGAGAGGTCGGCCCCGACGGAAAAGTCCCTGCCCTCTGCCGTGACCAGAACGACCCGCGTGTGCGTATCCGTCGCAAAGGCGCGCGCAAGGCGCTCGATTTCGGCCATCATCTCCCCCGTCACGGCATTGCGCCGCTCGGGCCGGTTGATGTGCAGGCGCGCTATGGCACCCTCCCGCAATAGGCGGATTGCACTCTCGTTCATTTCGTATCCTCCCGCTTCGCCGCCATCATCAGCCCCTATGGTCTCGAGCCGGCCTGCCGCGCCCATGTGCGCGCCCATGCTCATCCTCGCCATGCCCGGTCTTCCCCCCGACCTCGGCCCTCGAGCCGCTGGTGGCCGGTGCATCTGCATGCCGTCATGGCTCCACCCTTCACGGTGCAGCGCTCCGGATCAATACCGGGCCGCTCACGCCTGCCGAGGCATCCGCCCGGTCAGCTCAAAGCGTCCGGGTGATCGGGACGATGGCCGCTTCGCGCCGTGGGGGGCGCCACTTTGGTCGACGCCGGAGCTGAACGTATGTTTAGCGCCCGCGCAGACCATCTGACAAGGCCGGAGCCGCGCGCGGCCGCCTGCTTGCGGAAAGCGCCCCGATTTGGTGTTGTGTTCAGCATCAGCCCTCCAGCATCCGGATCGGTCCATGTCCAATGCCGTGGTCAAATTCAGGCTCGAACCCAAATCGGGCCGCGACCGCATCCTGCTCGTCGCCATGCGCCTCTTCGGCGAACAGGGCTTCGACAGCGTGACCGTCCGCGACATCGCCGCCGCGGCGGACGTGTCCGTCGGCCTGATCAATCACCATTTCGGATCGAAGGACGGGCTGCGCGATCAGGTGGACGCCCATTTCCTCGAGGTGTTCGAGGCGGCGTACCTCGAAGGCACGCGGGTCGGGGCCGAGGTGACGAGTGCGGAGGAATATTCCCAGTGGATCGAGGCGTGGATCTCCCGCCATGTCGACGACTGGCCGCTGCTCGCCCAATATCTCAGGCGCGCGCTGCTCGAGGAGAGCGACTGGGGAGCGGAGGTCTTCCGGCGCTACTACGACATCGTTCGCTCGGCGATCGACCGGGTCGACGCCGCTGGCGGGGTGGCGCCGGAGGTCGACCGGCTGTGGCTTCCCTTCCTGATCATCTATCTTCAGGTCGGCACGCTGCTGCTTGACCCTTACATCAAGCGCATTCTGGGCCGCTCGGGCTTCGACCGCGACCTCTGGCGCCGCCGTCACGAAGCCTATTCCCACATGCTCGCCAGTGGCGTGTGGTCCGGCGGCGCACCGGCGAGGCCAAGCCCGCGGCCGACGCGGCGGCGCCGTCCGCCCCCGGAAAAATGAGCCTGCCGACGCAGGCTCTTCCGAGGGCGGAGGAACACCGACCTACTGGAAGTCGACCTCGAGGCTGACACCGATGCGGCGCGGGTAGAGAATCTGCGCGGCGTCGGCCGACCGGACGACCACATCGTCCTCGTTGAACAGGTTCTCGCCGAAGAGGGTGGCACGCCAGCGGTCGCCCTCAAGACCGATCCGCAGCGAGACGTCGTTGAGCGCGTCGGATCTGAGGCCGGAGGCCGCGTCCATCTGATCCGCCCGATAGGCATAGGCCGCATAGGCAAAGCCATCCATGGAGGTGTTGGGCAGGGGACGGACGAAATTCGCCGAGAGCGTGAAATTGCTCTCGGGCACGTTCGGAATGGGGCCCCCTTCCGCAAGCGCCGTGGTCGCCGCAAGAGCCGGATCGACCTCGTCGAACTCGGACTCGTTGATGTTTCCGGCGAACTGCAGCGTCAGCCCGTCGAGCGGGGTCTCCCAGAGGAGTGCGAGATCAAGGCCCAGCGAATGGGCCTCGCCCGAATTCGCGAGGGCGACGGAGGCACCGGCCGTGAACTGCGTCTGGATGTCGGACCAGTCATTGTAATAGACCGACGCGTCGAGACGCAGGCTTCCGCCCAGAAGCCGCAGCTTCGTTCCGAGCTCGTAGCTCCAGAGCTCGTCCGGGGCGATCGCGGTCGACACGGGGATGCCGAGGAACAGGCTCGCGGCCGTTGCCTGGGCCTGCGTCTGGACCGCGCCACTCCGGAACCCCTTGGCGACATTGCCGAAGATCAGCACGTCATCATGCGGACGGATCGACAGGTTGAACCGCGGATTGAGGGTCTCGAACACGTTTTCGCTCTGCGTGCTCAGTGTGGTCAGGCGGCTGTAGCCCGATCCGGACCGGTCGTCCTCGAAATAGCGCAGACCCACAAGAGGGACCACGGTGCCGCCGAAAAGCTCATAGGAGACTTCGCCGAAAGCGGCCCATGACTTGGTGTCGATCTCGCCGATATCGTCGATGAACGTGCCGAAGCCGGTGATGTCGAACACGATGTCGGACTCGATCTTCGCCTTGCGATAGTAGACGCCGCCAATCCAGTCGAGAGCTCCCGCATCGTCCGAGACGAGACGAACCTCCTGCGCGAAGGAGGTCGTGTGGAAGAGGCTGTCGTTGACGACGTCGAAGAAGCCGGAGGGCACCCCGGCGACGAAGTCGAGCTCGTGATCGATGTAAGACGTCGCGCTGACGAGACTGGCCCAGCCGAGGTCCCAGTCGATGACGCCCGAATAGAACTCGACGGGTGTACGGATGAAACTGCGCACGCCCGACGTCCGTTCGATCCGGGGCGGATCGACAGACTGGAGCGTATTGAAGAAGTCGGTGTCGTTGTCGATGAGCCAGGCGCTCAGGGTGATATCCACGGACTCGGTCGGGCGGAACAGCAGCTTGCCGCGAACGTTCCAGGACTCGCTCTCGTTCAGGTTATCCTCACCCGGAAAATCCGGACTTTCGGCGTAGCCGCTCAGCAGCTCCATCCCGCCGGACACCCGCAAGGCGAGGCGATCGCGCACGATGGGCAAATTGACCACACCTTCGACCGAATGATTGAGATCGCCGCCTTCCGTGTCAGACAGCTCGGCCCGGCCGCGCACGCGGAAGTCCTGAAGGTCCGGCTGAGCGGTGATGACGCGGATGGTCCCGCCCATCGACCCCTGCCCGAACAGCGTACCCTGAGGGCCGCGCAGGACTTCGACCCGCTCGAGGTCGTAAAGCCGTGACGGCGGCGCGAGCTGGAGATTGGGGACACTGAAGGGAACTTCATCGACATAATAGCCGACGGTCGCATCCGCCGTGGTGCCGCTGGAAATGCCTCGGATCTGGATGGTCTCGAAGCCCGGCGCGGTCTGCGAGACGCTGGAGGCTCCGGGGATGAAGTCCACCACATCAGAAATCTGCCGGGCCCCGATCTGCTCGAGCTCTTCGCCGGTGATCGCCTGGACGGCCAGGGGCACCTCGCTCAGCGCCTGTTCGCGCTTTTGTGCCGTGACGCGGATCTCGTCCACCGCTGCATTGGCGGCCCCACCGCCAAGGACGGCCGACGCGCAGACGCAGATCAGAAGTCTGGTGCGGGCTCGCATGGTTTCCTTCCCCTCATCCACCCGCCCGAGGACGACTCCCCGCAAGGCGGCGAACAGCCCTGCGTGGGGCATCTTGTGTGCCCTTGCAGGACCCGGCCCTTGGCCAGCCCTCCGAGATTAAACATTTGATCAGTCCCACGCAATAGGGCAGAATTTCGAATGCGCCTGCTTTACACTGGGGTTGCGCCATGGCGAGCGCATCCGGATGGATTGAGCATATGTCCGATCACTGCCGCGTCATCCACGACATTCTGACCCTGCACGCCGAAAGGCGTCCGGATGGTGAGGCTGCGGTCGAGGATGACTGCCGCCTCAGCTATGGCCTCCTCGCCGCCCGCGTCGACGGGCTTGCCCGCGCCCTCCTCGCCGCCGGCATCAGGAAGGGGGATCGCGTGGCAACGCTCGCCCCTCCCGGCCTCCAGTTCTGGGAGACCTATCTCGCAACGGTCTCGGTGGGCGCCATCTGGATGGGGCTCAATCCCCGCTATCAGCGGACGGAGTACAGCTTCCTGCTTAATGATGCCGCGCCGAAGCTCGTCTTCGTGCGCGCGCCCTATGAGGGCCGCGACTACAGGGCCGAGCTCGCCGCCGCCTCGGCGACCCCGCCTGAATTCGTGACCCTCGGAACGGCCGGGGAGGCCGATCCAGGCCTTGAGGCCTTCCGGGGACGGGGTGCGGCCATCTCGGACGAGCGCCTCGCTGCCGAGCGTGCCGGCGTCGCGCCGGAGGATATCGCGGTCATCGTCTATACGTCGGGGACCACGGGCCGGCCCAAGGGCGCGATGCTGTCACACCGGGCGATCGTGTCGGCCGCGCTCACCAACCGCGACTGGATGGGGGACGGGCTCGAGAGCACCGTCTGTCCTGCGCCCATCAATCATGTCGGCGGGCTGAACAATGTCTGCATGAACGTCTTCGCCTATGGAGGACGCATCATCTTTCATCATCGCGTCGATCTCGACGAGCTCGGCCGGATCAGCGCCCGCGAGAGGCCGAGCTATCTCGTCTCGAGCCCGACAGGCTTCATGATGATGCTGTCGAGCCCCGGCTACATGTCGGGCCGCGGCCACTCCACGCGTCTCATCGTGTTCGGGGGCGCCGCCACGCCCGAGCCCGTCCTCGCACGGATCGTTCCGCTGGGCGCTCGAATGCACTGCGTCTACGGACAGACCGAGACATGTGGAATCGTCACACGGACGGACGACGACGCCAGCCTCGAGGTGATGTCGGCCACGATCGGCAAGCCCCTTCCGGGCGCCGTCATCCGGATCGGCCGCGATGACGGAACGCCTTGCCCGGCCGGCGAAACCGGCGAGATCCAGGTGAAGGCGCCCTTCGTGATGTCGGGCTATTTCAACCGGCCGGAGGCGACGGCCGAGGCGTTCACACCGGACGGGTTTCTGCGCACGGGCGATCTTGGGTCCCTGCGCGAGGATGGCAACATCCGCTTCGTCGGCAGGCTGAAGGAAATGTTCAAGTCGGGCGGATACAATGTCTATCCGCTGGAGGTCGAGCACGCCATCGCGGAGCATCCGAAGGTGCAGATGTCGGTCGTCGTCCCCGTCCCGCACGAGCTGTTCCAGGAAGTGGGCCATGCCTTCGTCCTGCCCGTGGCGGGCACCAGCCTCACGGCAGACGAGCTCAAGGCCTTCCTCCGGGAGCGGATCGCGAACTACAAGATTCCCAAGACCTTCTCGTTCGAAAGCGAGCTTCCCCTCCTGCCCAATGCGAAGCTGGACCGGCAGGCGCTGAAGGCCCGCGTCGCGAGCCGAGCCGCCGAATAGACTGCCTATCGGTGGCGCGCGAGATGGTCGCGAAGGCGCGTCTCGACGGCCTCCGCCGCCTCGAGATGCAGGAAGTGGCCCGCTCCGGCGATACACTCTCCCCGCACGCCACCGGGAAAGCGCTCTGCCGGCAGACAGTTGAGGAAGATGTCCGCGCCGATGCACCCGTCCTGCGCGCCGCAGAGGCCGAGCGTGGGTGCCATGACCGGAGGCGAGTAGGGATCGGGCGCGCCGCCCCGCGCTCCGAGGGCCGCGCGGTAATAGCCAAGGCTCGCCTCGACCACGCCCGGCTCGGCGAAGACGCGCCGCATTTCCGCAAGGACCGCCTCGGGCGGCTCGAAGCCCGGCGACCAGCTCCGCCACAGATGCTCGAGAAAGGCGAAGTCGTCCCGGCGGACGACGTATTCGGACAATCCGGGGATCTGGAAGAAGAACATGTACCAGGACCGCTGCAACTGGCGCAGATCGGCCGTCAACGCCGCCGCGAAGGGAACGGGATGGGGGACGGCGAGGAGGCTCAGCGAACGGATGCGGCCGCCGAGCCGGCACGCCGCCGCAACCGCGATGCTCGCCCCCCAGTCATGGCCGATCAGATGGACATCGGCGAGGTCGAGCGCTCCCATCAGCGCCTAGACATCGTCGACCAGGGCGCGGATTCCATAATCTCCGTCCGCAGGCTGAGAGGATGGCTCGTAGCCGCGCAGGACAGGGGCGATCCCCCGGAAGCCGGCATCGGCGAGCCGCGGCAGCAGCGAGCGAAAGGTCGCGGGACTGTCGGGGAATCCGTGGAGGCAGAGGACGGCCGGTCCCTTCCCCATCTCATGAATCGAACTCTCGAGGGCGCCCGCGCTCAGGCCGCGTCGCTCCGCACCCGGAATGGCCTCAGGCCCAGGGGTCGATGAGAATCTTGGCATGACGTTCGGGGTCCTCGAGATCCCTGAAGGCGCCGGCCACGCCTGCAAGGCCGACCTTGCCGGTGATCAGAGGGCGCCAGTTCACCCGCCCGCCGGCGAGCGCATCGAGGGCCTCCGCGAACTCCGACGGCGTGTAGTAGATCACGAAGGAGAGCGACAGTTCCTTCGTGATCGCGACCATGGGCAGAAAGGATTCCTCGCCCGCCGCGATGCCCGTCACCACGATGCGGGCGCGCGCCGGCGCCTCGAGCACGACGCGTCCGAGCACGCCGGCGGCACCTGTATTCTCGAACACGACCGCCCCGCCCCCCGCGGCAACGCCCGCAACCGCAAACGGGCTCGCGGTTCGTCCGTCCACCACCTCGTCCGCACCAAGGTCCCTGGCGAGCCGTCGTCGGCCCGGCGAGAGGTCCGAGGCGATGATCCGTCCGATGCCACGCAGCCTCAGGGCGGCGATGATGGCAAGCCCGATCGGGCCGCAGCCCACGACGAACGCGGTGTCATCGGGGCCCGGGCGAGCCGCATTGACGGCATGGATGGCGATGCCGAGCGGTTCGGTCAGCGCCGCCGCCTCGTCCGGAAGGCTCTCGTCCACCTTGAGGAGGAGCGCCTCGGTCAGGCAGAGATATTGCGCATAGGCGCCCGATGCCTCCGGGGTCGACCCGAGGAGGACGGTACCCGTCTGCCGGCTGAGGAACGGCATCGAGCACACGCGGTCGCCCACACGCAGCCTTTGCTCCGTATCCGGACCGAAGGCGACGATCTCGCCGACGAATTCGTGCCCGAGCACGAGTCCCGCGGCGAGGCCCCGCCTCATGTCCTCGGTTGGCGCCCCGAGCGATGCCGCCCGCTCGAGGATGTCGTGGGCATGCTTGAAGAAATGGAGGTCCGAGCCGCAGATTCCGCAGGCTCGGGTCCGGACGAGAACCTCGCCAGGTCCTGGAACCGGTACCGGTCTTTGCTCGACGTGAAAGGCCCGGTCCCTCAGAACCGCCGCCTTCATGGTGCCCTGCAGCGCCATCGCCTCACGCGCCCTTGACGATGAGCTTGCTGCAATCGAGGTCCAACGCGTCGCAATAGCCCCGATAGAGTTCGAGCGCCGTGCGCGCATCGATGATGGACAGGACATTTCCGTCCGCGTCGAGATTGATATTGGCGCCATAGATGGCAAACCACACGATCGTGTCACCGGACTGGTCCTTCGGCGTGACGAGCGTATGGCGCGAGCCGGCGGGCTCGAAGAGGTAGGATCCCGGCCGGTTCACGGCCTCGGGCGCCTCGAGATAGTACCAGCTGCCCTGAAGCGTCACGGCGTAGACGAAGCCGGTGTGAAAATGCGTGGTCACCCGATAGCCGGGCGCCAGTCGGGTATTGGAGATCCAGAGCCCCTGGTCGAGATCGACGTGGAGCAGTTGCAGCGCCGAGCCATCGCCCGCATCGAGCCAGGGAAGATCGTCCGTCCCGATATGAAGCGTACCGGCCTCGGGCGCCGCCGGCACGAGAGGACGACTGCTCATCCGCCCGATGAAGCCGGCCAGCCTGCCATCGGGGACCGGAGCCGACGAGGAGTGGGACATGGGGGCTTCCTTTCGCGGTCGGTGGCTATTGGACGCTTGCGGCGGCGTCCGAGAAGCTGCGGCGGACTGCTTCGAAGCGCTCGGGCATCGGCAGCTTGCGCGGATTGTACCATGGCAGGTAGGTGGCGAGCTGACGCGGCAGGGCCATCTTGAGATAGGTCCAGCCCGCCTGGCGACGCAGCCGGCGCGCGTCCGGCCCGTCATGGCGCGCAACCGTCTCGGGATCGGCCTCCACCATCGCACGGGTGAACTTCCGGCACAGCCCGAGATAGTGCATCTGCGCCCAGAGGCCCACGACGAGCCGATAGAGATAGCTGCCCACGACATTCTCATAGACCTCGAAGGCGACCGTGCGGTGCTCGAGCTCTTCCATGATGTGCCAGAGCATGAGACTTCGGATCGGCTCCTTCATCTCCCGGAACACGTCGAGCTCGATCTGGGTGCGGGCCCCGGCCGAGGTCATGGATTCGAAGCCCTCGGCATAGGCGAGGCAGAAGCGCAGCGGCTTGGTTTCGCTCCAGCGCGCAAAGAGCGCCTCGACCTCGCGTTCGAGCGCGGCAAGGCGCGGACCGGAGGGATGCACGCGCTTCACCACGGCATTCGCCTTCGCATGCTGACGGAAATGCTGGCCCTCCTGCATGCAGAAGCGGCGAAGCTCCTCGGCGAGGGTGGGATCGGAGATTTTCGGCAGCGCCGCCTGCATCGTGCGGATGAGGAAGGGCTCGAGATAGGGCAGCATCATCCACGAGCCCAGGAAGAAGAAGGACGTACGCGGATTTCCCTCGATGAAGACGAGGTCCATGTCGTCCGGAAAGGTGAAATCCATGCGCCGGACCGGAATGTCGCTGGCGGTGGTCATCGCACGTCCTCCGCGCGGGTCATGGGGCGGGGCCACAGGGGCCCGCACGCCTGCTTGCATCCGGGAGGAGACTAAACAATAGTTCAGTCATGAGCAAGCCTCCCCTCGCCCTCGTCACCGGCGGCACCGGATTCATCGGCCGCCACGTCGCCGCGCGCCTGCTTGCGGCCGGCTTCCGCGTCCGCAGCTTCGCGCTTGCCGGCGCCCCCGCCCCGCCCGACTGGGCCGGGCGGATCGAGTGTGTGGAGGGCGACATTGCGGACGGGGACCGGCTGCTGGCTGCCGCGGACGGAGCCAGCCTTCTCGTTCACCTCGCGGCGGTCGTCGGCCTTGCCGGCGATTATGACCGCCAGTGGTCCGTTATCGCGGGCGGCACCCGAAACGCGTGCGAGGTGGCGGCGGTGACGCGGGCCCGGCTGGTCGTCACCTCCTCCATCGCCGTCTATGGCGACCGGATCCAGTCCGGGATCTGCCGCGAGGACGACCCTTTCGGCGCCTTCCAGGGTGCCTATGGCCGCGCCAAGCAGGAGCAGGAGCGGATCGCGCTCGCCTTCGCACGCGAGCGGGCCCTCGAGATCTGCATCCTGCGGCCGGCCAATGTCTATGGGCTGGGCGGGGGCGGCGCCTGGGGCGACCGTCTCCTTGACCTGATCGGCGCGACCGGGGGAGCCGCCTTCGGAGCGGCGGACACCAACGATGCGGGCCTCGTGCATGTGGAAAATCTCGCCGACGCGATCCTCCTTGCCGCGACGCATCCCTCGGCCAGCGGTGCCGTGTTCAACGTCTGCGATGAAGGCGGCATCAGCTGGGGCCGGTTCATGGACGACATGGCGGGCCTTGCCGGACGGCCCCCCGTACCGAGGCTCGACCTCGACGCCGCGCTGGCCCTCGCCCGCGCCAACGAGGACCCCGCCCGCCTGATCCCGCCGCGCGATCCCGCCCTCCCCTCGCTCGAGGGGCTCAATCTCGTCGGCTTCGCGAACCGGTTCGACTCGCGCCGCATCCGCGAGAGACTTGGCTGGCGGCCGCGCCTTGCCTATGCGGCGGCGTTCGAGCGTATGCGGACTGACATTGCGAGCGCCCGCTACTCGTTGCGCTCGCCGCCCGCCCGATAGCCGGAGACGTTTTCGCTGAAGCCCGCCCTGTCGGCATAGTCGTCGATCGAACTCAGGGACCGCACATAGGCGGCGAGCTCCCAGACGATCTGGTCGGTCAGCATGGAGCTGAAGGCGGGCATGCCTTCGGGGCGGCCATGCATGATGGAGAGATAGATCTGCGCGGGATCGGAGCCGTAGATCCAGCTGTCGTCGCTGAGCGAGGGACCCATGCCACCGCCCCCGAGCGGGGCGTGGCAGCCCGCGCAGTTGAAGGCCGAATAATGCCTGCGACCGGCCGCGAGCGCATCCGGATTGCCTGCATACGGATTATCGATGGACGGGTCGATGAAGGCAGCACCGGGAAGAAGCTCCGTCACCGGAACGTGCGCAAGCCGCTCGAGCGAGACCACCCGGTTGGCCGGCGCCGGGTAGCTCACCGACGCGTCGAGCGAGACGATGTCCTTTCGCCCGATCGGATCGAGAACCGACCCCTCCCGCGCTCCCGGCGCATTCGACGCGGTCGGCACGTCGCAGCCGGCGAGGGCGATGGTGAGGAGCGCGGAGCGCGCGGCGGGCGACCTTCGCAGCGGCGGACGCGAGCGGACTTTCGTCCCTGTACGGATGGTCTGGCTGGCGGACCTCATGGCACATTTCGCTCCCTGGCAGGCATGAGAGGCACGCCGTAGCGCGCGAGGATGGCGGTTATGTCGCCCTCACGGCGCGCGAGGATCCCGTCGAGCGCCGCCCGCAGTTCCTCGTCGCCGTGCCGCACGCCCATCGCGATGGCGAAGCGAAAGCGCAGCGGCGCGAATTCCCCGGTCTCGGAGATCGGCATCACCGCCAGCGGGATGGCCGCGCTGCGGGCGAAATACCCCCCGAGCGGTCCCCACACGGCCGCGACGTCGACCTCGCCGCGCGCCACGGCCCGCACCGGCTCGGCGGCCGGATCGGCCGACCGGTAGTCGCCATAGATGAGATAGCCGTGCACGCCATCGACGATGCCCTGCTGGCCGAGCGCATGCGCGGGCGGGGTGTTGCTGCCGTCGTCGCCGATGAGATGGACACCGATCTTCAGCTCCCTGAGGCGGGGATCGGTGATGTCTCGCAGGTCGAGCCCGCGGGCGCGCGGGTAAACCCAGACATAGCCCGAGCGGTAATAGGGGCGCGTCGTCTCGACGAGCTCGTAGCCGGCCGGCACGCCGATGACGACGTCGCATGTGCCGGCCTTGAGCGTGTTCCGGATGAAGCCGCGCCGCTGGGCCCACCATTCATAGACGAGCGGCGCCTCCATCTCCTCCGCGACGAGCCGCGCGACCTCGTTCTCGAACCCCGCCTCCGCGGCATTGGAGAAGGGCAGGTTGTTGGGGTCGGCGCAGACCCGCAAGGGGTGATCGGGGCCGGGCAGGCGCGCAGCCGGGAGCGGCGCCTCGGCATGCGCGAGGGCCAGGGGAAGGCTGGGAAGGACGGCGAGAAGGCTTGCGAGACGTCGCAAGAGCATCATGGCGAGCGCCCTCCCTCCGCTGGCGGATCATGTCTCTCCGGATCCCCGGTCTGCTGGCCCTCGCCCAGTGGGGGCGCCGACGGGCCTTCGAGGAGAGGCGTCGGCCTGGTCGCGGGCATCGTCCGGCTGCGATCGGGCAGCGCGAACACGTAGAGCTGGCCGCCCGCCGCCGTCTTCTCGGGAAGGTCCTGCATGGCGCCGACGAAGCCGAGCGCCCCGAACGGCACCTCCGGATCGAGATTGGCGGGCACGATCACGCCCGACCATCCGCCCACGCCCGACAGCACCGCCACATACTGCCGCCCGTCGCTGTCGGCATAGGTGATGGGCTGCCCGATGATCCCCGATCCCGTGCGGAACTGCCAGAGCGGTCGCCGGAGCGGGCGTCCACGGCCTTGAACCAGCGGTCCATGGTCCCATAGAAGGCGATGTCCCCGGCCGTCACGACGGTTCCACTCCAGACCGGGAAATCCTCCCGGATCGCCCAGACCTTCTCGCGCGCGACCGGATCCCACGCCATGTACTCGCCCCGATAGCCGCCGGGGCCGGCATACATCTCCACTTCGGCGCCCAAATAGGGCGTGCCCGCAATGTAGCCCGTCTCCGCGATCTTCATGTCCATGCACAGGTGCTGGTGCGGAACATAGAGGAGCCCCGTCCTCGGGGAATAGGCCGTAGGCTGCCAATCCTTGGCGCCGGGCGCGGCGGGGCAGATGTCGCGCGTGATCTTCCCCTCCACCGGCTGCATTGCCTCGATCTTCTGGAGCTTGCCCGTCTCGAGATCGACACCGCGCGCCACGGTGATGTATTCGAACGGATCGGCCGACAGCACCTCGCCGGTCGCGCGGTCGATGACGTACATGTAGCCGTTGCGCTCCGGGCGGACGATGACCTTCCGCAGGCGTCCGTCGATCTCGAGATCGAGGATGACGTTCTCGTTGATGCCGTCATAGTCGAAGAGATCGTGCTCCTCGATCTGATAGGCCCAGCGGGCCATGCCGTCGTCGGGATCCCGCGCGAAGACCGTCAGGCTCCATTTGTTGTCGCCGAGCCGCTGCGTGTGGTTCCAGGGCCCGGGATTGCCGGTCCCGTAATAGAGGAGATCGAGCTCGGCATCATAGGAGATCCAGCCCCAGACGGTTCCGCCGCCGATCTTCCAGCGCTCGGGCGGCCAGGTCCTCACGCCGAGGTCCTCGCCCCTGTCCTTGGCGTAGTAGGGCCGGAAATCGGAGCCGATCAGAACGTCTTCGTCCGGACCCGTCGAATAGGCACGCCAGACGATGTGCCCGCTGTCGGCGTCGAGCGCGGTGAGCCATCCGCGTACCCCCATCTCGCCACCGCTGTTGCCGACGAAGATCTTTCCCTTGGCGGCCAGCGGGGCCATGGTCATCGTCTCGCCCCGGTTGATCTCCCCGAGCTTGGTCTTCCACAGTTGCTCGCCGGATTCGGCATCGACGGCGAGCGTGTGATTGTCGAGCGTGTTGAAGATGATCTTCCCGTCGTAATAGACCGCGCCCCGGTTGACGACGTCGCAGCAGGCAACCCCCTTCGCGGCGCGCTGCGTCCTGGGGTGGAACTGCCATTTGAGCGAGCCATCGCGAATGTCGAGCGCATAGAGGATGTTCGGCCAGGGCGTCACGATGTACATGGTGTCGCCGATCACGAGCGGCGCGGCCTCGTGCCCCGCCACGACGCCGGTGGAGAAAGTCCAGGCGACCTGGAGATCGCCCACCGTTTCGGAGCTGATCTGATCGAGCCCGCTGAAGCGGGTCAGGCGATGGTTCTTGCCGGCCATGACCCATTGCGAATCGTCGCGCGACAGCTCCTCGAGAGATTGTCCGCTGGCGGACGTCCCCACGGCACACGCAAGGATGGCGGCAAGGACGATCGGACGCATTGGCTTTCCCCTCGGTCGCGGCAGACCCGCGAGCGGCCTGACGCGCGCCCGCAGCCCTCAATTTCGGCAGAACTTGCGGAACCGCCGGCGGAGGACCTTGTTCCAGCAATCGGAGAGACCGCGGTCCCGAGGGGGCGCCCGAACGCGTGCGCATCTTTTTGGGAGGCAGACGGTCGTCCAAAGGCTCCCGCCGGTCTCCTTCGGCCCCCAGCAGTCCAGGAAAGGGCCCGGACGATGAACAACGCGCAGCGGACGGCCGTGCTTGGCGTCTTCGGACTGGGCCTGCTTGCCATGCCGTTGATGCCGGGGCCCAGCCGTGCCGAGCCTGCCGGGCTGCCGCCCTTGCGGGAGGTTCCGCTCGAGGCCGGCGCCAGCGTCGCCCTGCGCTGCGTTGCCTGCCATGGCCCCCTGGGGAACACGGACAATCCGACCTTCCCCAAGCTGGCAGGTCAGCACGCGTCCTATCTCGCCGAGCAGCTCCGGCATTTCCGCTCGGGCGAACGCTACCACCCCATCATGTCGCCCATCGCCCAGACGCTGTCCGACAGTGAAATCAACGCTGTGGCGCTCTATTTCAGCCTCGAGGGCGGACGCGAATCCAAACGCTCGCGCCTTCGGCGCGCGGCCCAGAGTGAGGATTGACCGATGATCATCCGCATCCGTGCGCTCGCCCGCGCCCTCGCCCTTCTCGTGAGCGCCGGCTTGCCGACCGTCGTGGCCGCCCAGGACGGCGGCAGGCCCGAGGAGCGGGTGAGCCGGGGGGAGGCATCGGCCCCCGCCGCCGACTGCTCTGCCCTGCCCGATCACGGCACGCTCGCATCGGCCCTCGGCGACATCGTGAAACCGGGCAACAGCACGGCCAATGGCGGGCTCGGCAACCACATGTGGGCGGTGCTCGTCGACCGCTCGGGTGCCGTCTGCGCCGTCGCGCGCTCCGGCCAGAGCTATGACGCGCAATGGATCGGCAGCCGGGCCATCGCCGCGAAGAAGGCCTTCACGGCGAACGCCTTCAGCCTGCCGAATTTCGCTCTGTCCACGGCCAATCTCTACTTTCCCTCTCAGCCCGGCAACAGCCTCTACGCGCTCGAGACCGGCAATCCGCTCGTCGAGGAACGCGTGTATCGCGGCCCTCCCGGGGCGTGGGGCACGCCGTCCGATCCGCTGATCGGCTGGCGCGTGGGCGGCACGACGCTCTTCGGCGGCGGGCTTGCCCTCTATGATGGCGAGGGCAGGATCCTCGGCGGCCTCGGCCTCAGCGGCGACAAATCGTGTACGGACCATGTCGTCGCCTGGAAGCTGCGCTCGGCGCTCGCCCTCGACAACGTGCCCATGGGCGTAAGCCCTCAGAACAACGACAATATCATTCATGACATCATCGTCGACCCCGCGAGCGGACGGCTGACGAGCGCCAGCGGCTATGGCCATCCGGTCTGCGGCCCCCGCGCGGAGGAGATCGCCGAGCAGTTCAGCAAGACCTATCCGACGGGCCCGAAGCGGTGAATGGCGAAGCACCTCCCCGCCCCCTCGACTATCTGACGGCCCAGGGCACGCACGCACTCGAGGTCCTGCCTCTGACCTGGGGTGTTCTGATCATTTCTCTTCTCGTGACGGCGATCATCTCGGTGCTGGTGGTCTCAGGCATCCTCCTGCGCCGCGTTCCCTCCGGCGGTCCCATCCCGCCCGTCGCGCGCACGGGGTCCGGCATGCGGTGGATCTACATCGGGGTCGGGCTTTCGACGATCGTCCTGTTCGGTACCGCCGTCTGGACCATGCGGGTACTCGCCGCCGTCATCAGCCCGCCGGCGGAACCTGCCTTCACGGTCACTGTCGACGGCCGGCAATGGTGGTGGCGCATCCGCTATCACGAGACGCGGGACACCCCGGAATTCATCACCGCCAACGAGATCCGGATTCCGGTGGGCGTGCCCGTCCGGATCCGGCTGACGAGCACGGACGTCATCCACTCCTTCTGGGTGCCGGCCCTGAGCGGCAAGACCGATCTCATCCCGGGACGGATCAACGAGACCTGGATCGAAGCGACGGCGCCGGGGGTCTATCGCGGCCAGTGCATGGAATATTGCGGCTGGCAGCACGCGCGCATGGGGTTCGTGGTGGTGGCGATGGAGGGGGCCGCCTTCGACGCCTGGCGCGCGAGCCAGGTGCTGCCCGCGAGCGAGCCGCAGAACGCCGCGATCGCCGAAGGCAAGCGCATCGTCATGACCCATTGCTGCGCCTGCCACACGATCCGCGGAACCGAGGCGGGCGGCAGCGCGGGACCCGATCTCACCCATGTCGCGAGCCGGCTCACCATCGCGGCCGGAACCTTCGTGACCGATCGGACGACGCTCGAATACTGGATCCGCCATCCCCAGAGGGCCAAGCCCGGCAACCGCATGGTGGATCCCGATCTCGACCTCGAGGCGACGCGGCTCCCCGCCGCCTATATACTGAAGCTGCGCTGAGTAGGCGGGCATTGTCACGACCCGAGTGCCGCGGATCGCCGACGCCCTCGAGGACCCCGCCCTCGCCGAGCGGCTGAGACGGCGATGGGAAACCCCACGGACGATCCATGGTGGTTCTCCACCACCGACCACAAGAAGATCGGCATACGGTATCTCTACACGGCCTTCGCCTTCCTGCTTCTCGGCGGCATCGAGGCGCTGATCCTGCGTGTACAGCTCGCACAGCCCAATGCCCGACTGCTTTCGCCCGAGGCCTACAACCAGCTCTTCACCATGCACGGCATCTCGATGATCTTCCTCTATGCGCAGCCGATCCTCTCGGGATTCTCGAACTATCTGTGGCCGCTGCTGCTCGGTTCGCGCGACATGGCCTTTCCGCGCCTCAACGCCCTGTCCTACTGGGTCTTTCTCGCCGCGGGCCTCTTCATCTATTCGAGCTTTCTCGTCGGCGCCGCGCCGAACGATGGCTGGTTCAACTATGTTCCGTATGCGAACCGCGAGTACAATCCGGGGCCGAACATCGACTTCCTCGCGCTCGGCATGATCCTTCTCGGCATCTCGACCACGGTGGGGGGGATCAACTTCGTCGTCACGACCTTCAAGATGCGCGCGCCGGGGATGTCGATCAACCGCATGCCCATTCTGATATGGGGCACACTGACGGCATCGGTCGCCAACATCTTCGTCATACCCGTCGTCTCGCTCGCCTTCTTCCTCCTGTGGCTGGACCGGCAGTTCGGCACGGATTTCTTCCGTGTCGAGGCCGGCGGACAGCCGCTCCTCTGGCAGCACCTGTTCTGGATCTTCGGCCACCCTTGGGTCTATGCGATCATCCTGCCCGCCATGGGGATGGTCTCCGACGCCCTTCCGGTCCTCTGCCGCCGGCCGCTCGTGGGCTACACCTTCGTCGCGCTGGCGACGGTCGCGACCATGGCGATCGGCTTCGGGGTGTGGACGCACCACATGTTCGTGACGGGCCTGCCGGGCATCTCGCTCTCCTTCTTCAGCGGCGCCTCGATCGTCATCGCGATACCGAGCGCCGTGTCGGTCTTCGCCTGGATCGCGACGATCTGGACGGGGCGGCCCGTTCTCAATACGGCCTTCCTCTTCTTTGCGAGTTTCATCGTGCTGTTCGTCATCGGCGGCGTGTCGGGGTTCATGACGGCCTCGGTGCCGGTCGACTGGCAGCTTCACGACACCTATTTCGTGGTGGCGCACATCCATTATGTCCTTATAGGGATCAATGTCTTTCCCGTGATCGGCGCCTTCTATCACTGGCTGCCGAAGATGTCGGGCCGGCTGATGTCCGAGACGCTGGGGCTGTGGAACTTCTGGCTCATGTTCATCGGCATGAACCTCGCCTTCCTGCCGATGCATCTGACGGGACTCTGGGGCATGCCGCGCCGGGTCTATACCTATGGCGAGAGTTTTGGGTGGAACACGCTCAACATGATAACCACCATCGGCGCGTTCGTATTCGCCGCCGGCGTCCTCGTCTTTCTGGTGAACGTGTTCCTCACGTTGCGGAGCGGGCGGCGCGCCGGCGCAAATCCGTGGGCGGCAGGTTCGCTCGAATGGGCGACCACCTCCCCGCCCCCGCCCTACAATTTCGCCGTGATCCCGACCGTCCGCAGCCGTTATCCGCTCTGGGAACACCAGCTGCGCGACACGCCGCACCGCTCTGAGCCCTATCGCGGCCTCGAACTCGCCAAGGGCCATGAGGCGCTCAAGAGCTCGACCCTCGACGCCGAGCCGCAGGCGATCCTGCCGATGCCGCACGCAAGTCTCGACCCGGTCCTCCTCACCTTGGGTCTTGCGGTGCTCTTCGTGGCGCTGCTCGTCCATGGCTGGTGGGTGGCGCTCGGCTCCGGGCTCTTCATTCTCGGTGTCGTGATCCACTGGATCTGGCCACGGGCGGAATTCGGATCGCGAGAACCGCCGGAAGAGGAGGCCGCTCATGGCTGAGCAGGCGTCCCCCGGGGGTCTCCATCCCCTACCGGTCGGCAACATCTCGCCCCATTCCATGGGCCTGCTCGGCTTCTGGGGCCTCGTCGCCACGGAGGCAGCGCTCTTCGGCGCGCTCCTCTTCGCCTATTTCTACTCGGCCTTCGGCGCGGGGCGGGCCTGGCCGCCGGAGGGTCTGCCGACCCTTGCCCTCTCCGGCCCCAACACCGCGATCCTCGCGGCGAGCAGCATCACGCTCTGGCTCGGCGAGCGCGCGATGAAGCGCCGCGGCAGCCGGCGGGGGCTCGCCCTCGGCACCGCCGCCAGCCTCGCGCTCGGTATCCTCTTCCTCGCGATCCAGATCAAGGAGTGGGCCGACAAGGGATACGGCATCGACGATCATGCGTATGCGGCGCATTTCTACACGATCACCGGCTTTCACGTCGCCCATGTCGTGTTCGGCCTGATCCTCCTTGCCGCCATGCTAATCTGGACGCTGAGGAACTACTTCAGCAAGGCGCGGCACGAGCCCGTGGTCATGGTCTCGCTCTACTGGCACTTTGTCGACGTCGTGTGGCTCTTCGTCTTCGCGAGCCTCTATCTGTCGCCCTATCTCCTGAGGTGAGACGATGCCGGACCATTTCTCCGCGCTCGACATTCCCCATCCCGCCGCCGATCGCCACGAGGTGGGACGGCTGAGCCAGTTTCTGCCCGTCCTCCTGCCCTTTCCGCTGTGGGGGACGCGGCTCGTCTTCAAGTTCTTTCTGACGACGGCGGTTTGCAGCGGGCCGCGAGGAGAGCCCATGGGCTGGCGGCCCGACCCCGCCCGGGTGCAGGACTGGATCCTCGTCCTCGACCTTGCGGTCATCGCGGCGCTGATCGGGCTCCTCCTTCTGGCCCTGCGCGACTGGCGGCGGCTCCGGCGCGGCAAGGCGAAGTAGGGACAGTCGATGCTGATCGACATCGGCGAGGGCCGCGCCGAATTCGTCGCCTACTGGGGACTGATCAACGCATCGCTGTTTCTGGCCGTGGCCATATTCGACACCTTGCCCACCGTCATCGGCCCGTTCTGCACATAGGCGGCCGGAGCGAGGGGCACGACCGGGGCATCGGGCTCGGCGGCCTCGAGCCGGCGCAGATGGGCGCCGAGCGCATAGAGCGCCACGCCGACCGAGAGAAGCCCCGCCGGCACCCACATGATCAGCCCGCCGATGGCCTGATCGTCGAGCGGGGTGAGCCCCCAGGGCGCGGTGGTCGCCGCGTGCACGGCGAAGAACGGGCGATCCGCGAAGGCGAGGATCGACCCGAGCAGCGACATCTGGAATCCGGCGATCAGCCCGGTGACGAGCATGGCCGGCTGGCGCACGCCCCCCGCCATGAGAAGCCGCCAGAGCACGGTGGCGCTGCCGAAGAGGCTGAGATGCATGGCCCAGTAGACGAGATCGCTGAAGAAGGTCGCGTCATAGGGCCCGGGCATGTGCCAGGCCCAGAGGAAGGCGGTGAAGAAGCCGCAGGCGAGGACGAGCGGCCCCACCCCCACCGGCGCGCGCCGTCCGCGCTCGGGCAGCGTTGCGGCCGCGATGAGCGGCGCGGCGATCAGGATGAGGACGACATGCTGGGCGACGCGCGCCGAGAAGAGGGCGACGCCGAGATTGCACAGGGGCGAGACGAAGGCCAGGAGGGCGATGCCATAGCCGGCGAGGGCGAGGCGACGCGGCCGACCGGCGGCGAGATGGCTGAGATGGAGGGCCGTCAGGCTGCCCCAGGCGAGGACGAGCCAGGGATCGAGGGTCCAGGTGAGGGCGCCGGGGACCGGCGGAGACCCGCAATAGGCGAGCGCGCCGAGGAGCAAGCTGAAATTGGCCATGTCGTCCTTTCTCAGGAATCGCGGGACGGATCGGCCACCGCCGCACGCTCGCGCGGCGCGCAGATCGCCGCCGCGGGCCGTGTCGAGGCGCTGGCGAGCGCGGCGGGCGCCTCCCCGAGG
>JACAEB010000125.1 GCA_013389075.1 Alphaproteobacteria bacterium | reverse complement strand
GGAGCGGGACGGGCTGCCCGGACGGCGGGTCGAGGCCTTCCGCTACACCGATCTCAGATCCCGCCTCGGGGTCCTGCCCCCGCCCGCGCCGGCCCGGATCGCGGTCGAGGGGCCCCTCGGGGCCGTCCGCATCCGGTCGCTCGCGGAGGATCTCGCCGCCGGCGAGGCCGGTGCGCTCACCCTCTCGGGGCCGGCGCCCCATCCGGTGGAGGCGGTCGTGGCCGCGCTCGCCGAGGACGGGCTCACCCTCACCGTGCCGAAAGGGGTGAGGCTCGAGGCGCCGCTCGTGCTTCGCCATCTGGCGGAGGGCGCGGGACCCTCGAGCCGCGCGCTGCGCATCCTGATCCGGCTCGAGGAGGGCGCGGAGGCCGTGCTGCACGAGGAGATCGGGCAGAGTGCCGGAGCGGGCGTCGCCTTCGTCCATCTCGGCGTCGAGCTCGCCGCCTCCTCGCGCCTTGCCCATCTGCGTATTCAGACGGCGGAGGAAAGCCTCGCCCATATCGCGCTCCTGCGCGGCCGCGTCGGGCGGGCCGCGTCCTACACCCATGGCTTCCTCACGCTCGGCGGCGGCCTGTCGCGTCACGAGATCGATCTCGACCTGACGGGGGAGGGCGCCGAGGCGACCATCCATGGCGGCTATCACGTCGGCGGCGAGCGGCTCACCGACACGACGAGCTATATGCGCCACGCCGTTCCGCGCTGCCGCTCGGCGCAGACGGTCAAGGGCGTCGCGGGCGATGAGGCGCATGGGGTGTTCCAGGGCCGCATTTCCGTCGAGCGGAACGCGCAAGGCACGGACGGGGCCATGCTGACCAAGGCGCTTCTCCTCGACCGGCGCGCCGAGGTCGATCTCAAGCCCGAGCTCGTGATCCACGCGGACGATGTCAAATGCAGCCACGGCGCCACGATCGGCGAGCTCGACGCCGATCAGCTCTTCTATCTCATGGCCCGCGGCCTGCCCGAGCCCGAGGCGCGGGGCCTCCTCGTCCGAGCCTTCCTCGGAGAGGTGAGTGAGGCGGTGGGCGGAACATTCGGCACGGCGGCCTGCGAGCGGTTCGAGGCACTGGCCGGCGCCGCGCTGGAGCGGCTGCAAGGACGGGAGGACCCCGCATGAGCATGATCGAGGGACTGGTGGGCCTCGACGCCCCTGCCCACCGGCTGGATGTCGAGGCCCTTCGGGCGGAGTTTCCGATCCTTGCACGGAAGGTCCATGGCCGGCCGCTCGTCTATCTCGACAGCGCGGCCTCGGCGCAGAAGCCCCGTGCCGTCATCGAGGCCATGGCCCGGGCCGCCGAGACGGCCTATGCGAATGTCCATCGCGGCCTCCATGCGCTGTCGAACGAGGCGACGGACGCCTTCGAGGCGGCGCGCGAGGCCGCCCGCGGCTTTCTCGGTGCGGCGCGTCCGGAGGAAATCGTCTTCACCGCCAATGCCACGGACGCCATCAATCTCGTGGCGGCGAGCTATGGCCGTCCGCGCCTTGCGCCCGGCGACGAGATCATCCTCTCGGAGATGGAGCACCATTCGAACATCGTGCCCTGGGACTTCCTGCGCCGCGAGAAGGGTGTCGTCATCCGCTGGGCACCGGTGACGGAGAGCGGCGCGTTCGATCTTGCGGCGTTCACGGAGCTCTTGTCCGAGCGCACGAAGATCGTCGCCATCACCCATATGTCGAACGTGCTCGGCACGGTGACGCCGGCCCGCGAGATCGCGCGGCGCGCCCATGAGGCGGGCGCCGTGGTGCTGTTCGACGGCTCCCAGGCCGCCGTCCATCTGCCGGTGGACGTGCAGGCGATCGACGCCGATTTCTATGTCTGCACGGGCCACAAGCTCTACGGGCCCACGGGCATCGGGCTCCTCTATGGCCGCTACGATCTCCTCGCCGACATGCCGCCCTACCGGGGCGGGGGCGAGATGATCGAGGTCGTGAGCCGCGAGGGGGTGAGCTACAACGCCCCCCCGCACCGCTTCGAGGCGGGAACGCCCGCCATTCTCGAAGCCGTGGGCCTGCATGCCGCGCTCGATTTCCTGCGCCGGCTCGGGCGGTCCTCCGTGCACGCCCATGAGGCGGGGCTCCTCGCCTATGCGAGCGAGGCGCTGGGCAGCGTGAAGGGCCTGCGAATTATCGGCACCGCGCCGGGCAAGGGGGCCATAGTCTCCTTCGTGATCGAGGGCACCCATCCGCATGACCTCGCCACCATCATCGACCGCCAGGGCGTGGCGGTGCGGGCGGGGCATCATTGCGCGCAGGTGCTGATGGACCGGTTCGGCGTCAGCGCGACGGCGCGGGCGTCCTTCGCGGCCTACAGCACGCGCGGGGAGGTCGACGCACTCGTGGCCGCGCTCGAGAAGGCGCGGACCATGTTGTCATGAGGAGGACAAGGTGAGCGGCACCGAGACGAAGACAGAGGATCTGCCGCCGACGGACGCGCCCGCGCTCGATCCCGCGCGGCTCGAGGATCTGCGCGACCGCCTCGTGCGGGAGCTCAAGACCGTCTATGATCCGGAGATCCCGGTGGACATTTACGAGCTCGGCCTCATCTACAAGATCGATGTGGCCGCCGACGCGCTCGAACCCGAGCGCGTGCGGGTCGAGGTCGACATGACGCTGACCGCGCCCGGCTGCCCGGTCGCGGGGCAGATGCCCGGCTGGGTCGAGGACGCCATGCTGCGGCTCGACGACGTGTCGGCGGTGAAGGTGAACATGACCTTCGATCCGCCCTGGGACCCCTCGCGCATGTCCGAGGAAGCCCGGCTCGAGCTGAACATGTTCTGACGAGGGAGGCCTCCATGGCCGAAAGACGACCAAGACCCAAAGTCATTACCCTGAGCGATGCTGCCGCGGAGCGCGTCAAGGCGATCATGGCGGCCTCGGGCGGCGACATCGTCGGCCTGCGCGTGGGCGTCAAGAACGGCGGCTGCGCGGGCATGGAGTACACGATGGAATACGCCCGCGGCCGCGAGCGGCTCGACGAGGTGGTCGAGGACAAGGGCGTCACCATCTTCGTGGACGCGAAGGCGGTGCTGTTCCTCCTCGGAACCGTCATGGACTATCGGACCGACAAGCTGAAATCGGGCTTCGTGTTCGACAATCCGAACCAGACCGACGCCTGCGGCTGCGGGGAAAGCGTCGCCATCCGTCCGGCTGCGGAGGAAACGGCGGAGGCCTGAGGCACCCTCACCCCGGGCCCCTCTCCCACAGGAGAGGGGAGAAGAAAGGAAAGGAAGGAAGGAAGGAAGGAAGGAAGGAAGAAAATTGCCGTGAGCGTCCTTCGCCTCTCCCTTGGGAGAGGCCGAAAATCCGACTTCGGGTTTTCGGGTGAGGGCCCACCAGCGTCGCGACAGACCCGCACGTCCGCGTCCGAGGCACCCTCACCCCGGGCCCTCTCCCACAGGAGAGGGGAGAAGAAAGAAAGGCGGACAAGCCGCCAAGAGGGGAGAGGCCGAAAATCCGCCTTTGGAATTCGGGTGAGGGCGCTCAGCCGCCGGGCCCGGCGAGCGCCTGCGTCTCGCCGGCGGCGAGGAAATCCTCGATCAGCGCCACGACGCCCGCATTGATCTCGCGCCAGTCCTCGAGCCGCGAGCGCTTGAACCGGTAGCGCACTTCGAGCCCGTCGGAGAGCGAGAAGTCCCGCCGGCAGCTCGGGTTCTCGATGACGGCGGTTTCCTTCACGCACATGAAGACGGCGCGCGTGCCGTCGGAGAGCTGACCCACGAACAGGTCCTCGGTCCCGAACCGTCCGCTCTGGTCGGCGAATTCGTAGCGCATGAGCTGGGCGGGTCCGAGCCGGCCCGAGGCGTCGCGGACACGGCCGAGATAGATGCGCTCGAGCCGCTCTTCTTCGCTGAGCGGCGAGCGGAAGGCCTCGATCTTGATGTGGATGACGCGCGAGTCCGGCCCGTTGTCGGCGAACTCGTCCTCGGTGCGCAGCGTGAAGGGCGTGAAGCGGGGCAGGAGCGCATAGAGCGAGACGCCCGAGCTTTCGCCGGCCTTCCGGTCGCGCGGAAACTGGGTGTAGTTCTCCGGTATGACCATGCGGTGCCCGCCGATGGAGATGGCGATGGGCCGCGTCGCGATCGAGGCCGTGGGGGTGTTGCCGGCCAGATCGTCCACGGTCGGGCCGAAATAGCGGTAGAGGAAGACGAGCGAGATCACGACCGTGATCGCGCCGAGAATGGCCGGCAGCAGCCAGCTCGGCCGTTCGACGATCTCTTCGCCCATCTCGTTGCGGGATTGCGTCTGGCGCGTCATGCCGCCCTCTTTGCCAATCTCGTGCCGGCGTCCCGGGACAAGGGGCTCATCCTGCATGCGGGTGCGCCCAATTCAAGGCGGCTCAGAGGAAGCGGGCGCGGATGTCGACCGACGAGTCCGTCCCGATCGCGTCGAAATGGGCGGCGAGCCAGGCTTCCGCCGTCTCGCGCCCGACCGCGTGCAGCTCCTGGAGAAAGCCCCAGTCGGGGTGCAGCTTGCTCTCGACCCCGAGCCCGCGCATGACCTCGTCCGCCTCGATCGAGTGGATCTTCATCCGCTTGAGGCGGTTGTCGACGACCCGGCCCTCGTCGATCAGGCGGATCGCGAACTCGATGGCCCGCATCTCGCGCATGAGCGAGGAGTTGAAGGTGATCTCGTTCATGCGGTTGAGGATGTCGGGGGCTGTCCGGGGGAGGTCGGGGCGCTCGATCGGGTTTATGTGAACGATGATCACATCCGTCCCGGCGCAGTTGTAGATGAGCGGGAAGATGGCCGGATTGCCCATGAAGCCGCCATCCCAGAAGGCCTCGCCGTCGATCTCCACCGCCTGGAACATCAGGGGCAGCGCGCCGGAGGCGAGCACGTGATCGACGTCGAGCTCCTCGCGCGTGAAGACGCGGATCTTCCCGCTGCGGACATTCGTCGCCGACAGGAACAGCTGGACGGGGCAGTGTCCGCGCAGCGCCGCGAAGTCCACCATGTCCGAGAGGAGGATCCTCAGCGGGTTGTAATTGAGCGGGTTCGACTGGTAGGGCGAGATGAGGCGGGAGGCGATGTCGAGGAGGATCCGGCCCGGCATCATCCGGCGAAGGGCCGCCGGCAGGAACGAATCGAACGGGGTGGAGGCGAGCGGGGAGAAGACGGCCGATCGCGCGATCCGCTCCCAGAGCTCGGCGAGGGCCGCCTGCGCGCCTGGCCGGCCGCCCGTCCTCAGGCCCTCGGCGAAGATGACCGCGTTGACGGCCCCCGCGCTCGTGGCCGTGAGGGCTTCGACGGCGAGCCGGGGCTCGTCGAGCAGCCGGTCGAGCACGCCCCAGGTGAAGGCGCCATGGGCACCCCCGCCCTGGAGGGCGAGCGACACGGTCTTCACGCCCGCCCCCTTTTCCGGCGCGGCGGCCGGCTCAAGCGCCGTCATCGCGCCGTCCAGCCGCCATCGACGGGCAGGGCGGCCCCGGTGATCGAGGCGGCCGCGTCCGAGCAGAGGAAGACGGCGAGCGCGCCGATCTCCTCGACCTGGGCAAAACGCTTCTTGGGCTGGGGCGCGAGGATGACCTCGCCGATCACCCGGTCCTTCGGGATGTTGTGGGCCCGGGCCTGATCGTCGATCTGCTTCTCGACGAGCGGGGTCCACACATAGCCCGGACAGATGGCGTTGCAGGTGATGTCGAGCTCGGCGGTCTCGAGCGCCACCACCTTGGTGAGCCCGACGACGCCGTGCTTGGCCGCCACATAGGCCGATTTGAACGGGGAGGCGACGAGACCGTGCGCCGAGGCGAGGCTGATGATCCGTCCCCAGCCTTTCTTCTTCATGCCCGGCAGCGCCGTGCGGATCGTGTGGAAGGACGAACACAGATTGAGCGCGATGATGGCGTCCCATTTCTCGGGCGGGAAATCCTCGATCGGGGCGACGTGCTGGACGCCGGCATTGTTGATGAGGATGTCGATCGCCCCGAAACGGGCCTCGCCCGCGCGCACGAGCGCCTCGCAGCCCTCCCGCTCCATCAGGTTCGCATTGGAATAGATCGCCTCGACCCCATGGGTCTTGGCAAAGCCCTCCGCGATGGCCGCGCCCCGGTCGGGGGGCTCGATGCCGTTGATGACGAGATTGACGCCCTCGGCGGCGAGGGCCGTGGCCATGCCATGGCCGATGCCGCTCGTTGAGCCGGTGACGATGGCGGTCTTGCCCTTGAGCATGTCGGACTCCTTTCGGCGAGGGGTGCGGGTCGGTCAGGCATGCTGCACCCGCGAATGGGCGGGGTCCAGCACCATGAGCGGGTCGCCCGCGGGGCGCATCCGGACCCGAGCCGATGGCACGGCAACCCTTCGTAAAGCGCATGACGGCAGGCTGTGCGCAGCCGCGGGGGCTTGTAATTGGTAACACCCGTTACTAGCTTTCGCACTGCAGCGAAGCTCACCCCGACCGGGGTGGGCCGGCATGGGGACGAGTGGAGTAGGCCGATGCGGTACAGGATCTTCAACATCGTGGCGCTTGTGGCGATCCTGGTCGGCATTGCGGGCTTCGAGCTCGGCGCGCTGGCGGCCTCCGACGGCTTCTTCGCCGTGTTCTTCGGCATTGCCCTCTACACCGCCTCCCAGTTGGCCGCCCGCGATGGCATGCCGCTCGGACAGGCCATCGGGAGCCTCTGGCGCGACCCCTCCTCCTACGCCACCCGGCGGACCGGCCAGCTCGCCTATCTCGGCTCGGTGGCGGCGGGCCTTCTCGTGGTCACGCAGATCGCGGTCTTCTGAGCCGAAGACCGCGACCGCCTCGCCCCCTCAGAGTACCGTCAGCATCGCCGCCACGAGCGGATGGCGCACGACATCCTTGTCGGTGAGCTCGACGACCGCCGCGTCGGGCAGGGCGCGCAATCTCTCGACCAGGGTCCTGAGGCCCGAGAGCTCGGGCAGGAGATCGCTCTGGTCGGGGTCTCCGGTGATCACCATGGTGGCGTTCCAGCCGAGGCGGGTCAGCAGCATCTTCAGCTGCGGATAGGTGCAGTTCTGCGCCTCGTCGATCACCACGAAGGAATTGTTCAGCGTACGTCCGCGCATGAAGGCGACCGGCGCGATCTCGATGGTGCCGTCGGCCATCAGGGCCTTGAGCCGCTTGGCGCCCAGGCGGTCGGACAGGGCATCCGTCAGCGGGCGGAGATAGGGCGCGAGCTTCATCTCGAGGTTCCCGGGAAGGAAGCCGAGCTGTTCGCCCGCCTCCACCGCCGGCCGCGACAGGACGATGCGCGCAACCCGGCCTTCCTCGAGCGCATCCACCGCCTTCGAGATCGCGAGATAGGTCTTGCCGGTGCCGGCAGGCCCCGCGGCCACGACGAGGCTGCCGCCGTCGATCGCCTCCATGAGGCGCTTCTGGTTGGCGGTGAGCGGCCGGACGCGGCGCACGAAGCGCCGGTCCCGCTGGCTGTCGTCGAGGGGGGACCAGCCGCCATGGGCGAAGAGCGCATGCACTTCCGCCCCCTTCCCGTGGGGGCGCGGCTGATCGTCATGGGCGAGCGCGGCATTTGCCCGGCGGCGAGACCGTTTGGCCATGTCAGTCCTCCTGTGACGCGAGGGGGGAAAAGGCGTGCGAACGAAAACGGCCGCCCGGAGGGGCGGCCGCGGACGAAGGGGACGGCGGAGGCGGGAGAGGGCGCCGGAGGCGCGATCCGGCGGGCTGGGCTGTCCGGGCGGGTTGGGCGCAAGCCCAGAAGACGCGACGGGCCACCGGATCTCCTCGGGCAGAAGGCGCGGGGAAGGATCACTTCGCCTATCCCGGGACCCTGTGGCACGCGGGATCGACCGGGGCTCAGCTTAGAGTGATTCGCGCGCCATCACCCGCTCCGTGTACGTCATAAAATCGTCACGCGACTGGCGGCGGGAGCGGCCCGATCTCGGTGACGTGGCCCATCTTGCGACCCTCGGCGACGCGGCGCTTGCCATAGAGGTGGAGATGGACGCCGGGCCGGGCGGCGAGCTCGGCCCAGGCCTCGGCCTCCGCACCCAGAAGATTGCGCATCACCGACGTGCCGCGAAGGGCGGTCGAGCCGAGCGGCCAGCCCATCACGGCGCGGACGTGGTTCTCGAACTGGCAGGTCTGCGCCCCCTCGATGGTCCAGTGTCCGGAATTGTGGACGCGCGGGGCGATCTCGTTAACCCGCAGCGTGCCGTCCGCCTCGACGAAGAGCTCGACCGCGAGCACGCCCACATAGTCGAGCGCCTCCGCGATGCGGCCGGCGGCTTCGGCGGCGGCGGCCTCGACCGCGGGCCCGAGCCCCGCGGGCGCGCGCGCCTCGCGCAGGATC
>JACAEB010000034.1 GCA_013389075.1 Alphaproteobacteria bacterium | reverse complement strand
GGGGCGCCCGGCGTCTTCGACGAGGCGTGCCACCCACTCCGGCTGCGGACCCGCCTCTTCGGGCGGTGTGAGCCGGATGAGGGCCGGCGCGCCGGCTTCGTACCGGGTGACGGACAGTCGGGCATCGGCCAGAAGATCGGTATCGTGGCCGAGCCCCACGCCGCCGGTCAGGGCGGAATAGCTGACGCCGGCGGCTCCGCTCGGCAGGGGCGCGCCGTCGCGCAGACGGTTCTTGCCGTCGAGCACGCCGACGAAGGCATCTCGAAAATCGAAGCGCGAGCGACGCTTGCCGATGGTGATGATGAACTGGCCCGCGTCGAGCCCCGCCCGTTCGATCAGCCGGGGCCCGTCTCCGGTCAGGCGCGCCAGCATCAACTGCATCATCTCCGTTTCGGACATCGTCGGGGGCGCGTGTCCGATGTCGTAGATGATCTGCTCCCCGAAGATCATGGAGTAGCCCGTGCGCGTCAGCTCGTGCTGAAGCACCATCCCGTTCTTGAGGGTCAGTGGCGAGCCGTCGGATACGGGAAGCGCGCCCGGCAGGACCGGATGGTCGAGCTGGGAGACGCGCTGCCAGGTGCCGTCGCGCTGTAGCACGTAGGACCAGGTGAGCGGCGTGGCGGACGCCTCCGGCGCACGCGCCGGCTGGGGCTCGCCGATGACCGCTCCGGAGATGTGCTGGGTCTGCAGGGACGGTCCCACGACCTCCTCGAAAAAGCTGTCGATGATCCGGCTCCGCTCGGCCATGTCGGTCTGGCCGGACGGAAAGGAGACGGTGACGACGCCGACGATCATTCCCGTCTCGTGCGACCTGATACCGGTCGCCCCGACCATGTCGATCGTGTCGCCATCGATCAGGGTGAAGCGGTCGGCCGCAACCGAGGGCGCGGGAGCGAGTGCCACGGCGGCGAGGAGCGAAAGCGCCACGACACATCGTGCTGTCATCTGTGCAAGGATGATCATGGATTGTCCTCCCCGTTCCGGTCAGCGCGCATGTCTGAGGACGGCATCGCCGGCGAGCCGCCCCTCCAGCGTCCGGACGAGGCTCGCCCGGATCACATCCCCATCCGCCTCTCCCTCGCCATAGCTGAAGGCCGAGTTCGGGGTCCCCTCCGTCATCCGGATGTCGATCCGCGCCTCCGCCAGAAGGTCGGTGTCCTGCGGAAAGCGCGCGCCCGCGACCGCGTCCGCGAGGCTGACCGTGAGGCCGGGCGGCTGGCCTTGCGGGGCGCGCGGATCGCGCTTCTGCTTGTCGATGATCACCATCGCCGTGGGGAGGAAGTGGAAGCGCGCCTGCCGCTTGCGCTCCATCACCGCGAACATGCCCGCGCTGAGCACGTGCGCATCGATCTGCCTGGGCCCATAGGTCAGCGCGACGAGAAGCGCCGCCATCTGCATCTGCTCGGCGGAGGCGCCGGGCGCCGCCATGTGGCTGATGTCGATGATGCCGTCCTCGGCATAGACCATCATGTGGCCGACCAGCGAGAGTTCGTGGATGAGCTGTGTCCCGTTGCCGAGCGCGCGCGGGCCGGCGTCGGTTTCGGCCATCAGCATGCTCGGGCCGACCGGATGCTCGACCTGGTTGATCCGGTTCCAGGTCCCGTCCGCAAGACGCAGATACTGCCATACGGCCGGCTCGGGATCGGACTGCGGGGTGAAGCCGGGCCGCGGCGCGGCGATGACGCCGACCACGAAATTCTGCCGCTGCATCGCGGGGCCCGCGCCCTCCTCGAAGACGCTGTCGACAATGCGCGTCTGCGTGGCGAGGTCGAGATCGGGGGCGACGAAGGAGAGGTAGGTGGCGGGGATGGGGGGGGGCCGCCCTCATTGGGGATCAGCACGTTCTCGAGAACGTCGATCTCGTCGCCGCCATAGAGCGTCACCCTCTCGGCGGCCGACAGGCCCGTGGCGCAGAGGCCCGCGGTGACGAGCCCCGCTCCGATCGCCAGCGCAGAGACGCGCAGATCCCTCAGAATCGCCTTCATCCGTCCACCCCCTCTTTCGTGTTGTGTCGGCGCGGGGCTCCCGGAGCGGGAGCCTCACGAATCCCCCTTCTTGCGGTTCGCGACGTCCGTGAAGGTCTTCCCGGCGCCGGCGACGTCGATGCGGACATTGCGCGTCTCGGCGAGCGTCTCCTTCCAGGCCTTGGGGATCGTTCGCTCGTCGACCTGCACGCGGTCCACCTCGCGCACCACCTCGGCCCATTCCTCCGCGCTCGGGACCTTGCGGCCGGTGCGCTCGAGAAAGCCCATGAACCAGACCTTGAGGTCCGAGCCCGTCTCGAGCCGGTCGACGAGGTCGAGCACGGTGCGCCAGGTTCGGGCGTCCGGCCGGCTCACGCCGCGCGTGAGGCCCGCGAAATAGCGGTTGAAGAAGCTTTCGGAGAGGGTGGACGGCAGCTCGATCCTGCGGCCGCCGCCGAAGAGCCTGTCGAGCACCATGGTCACCTCCCTGGATGATGGAAGGCAATGGTACAGGCCAGCGGGGCCGGCGTCACCACCGGACCCCCGGAAGCGCCTCAGAGCGGGATGTTGTCGTGCTTCTTGGGCGGCAGGTCCTGGCGCTTGGTCGCCAGCATCTCGAGGGCCCGGGCGATCCGGCGGCGGGTCGAATGGGGCAGGATCACCTCGTCGATGAAGCCCCGCTCGGCGGCGATGAAGGGGTTGGCGAAGCGCGCCTCGTATTCGGCGGTGCGCCGCGCGATCTTCTCCTTGTCGCCGATGTCCTCGCGGAAGATGATCTCCACCGCGCCCTTGGCGCCCATCACCGCGATCTGCGCGGTCGGCCAGGCATAGTTCACATCCGCGCGGATGTGCTTGGAGGCCATGACGTCATAGGCCCCGCCATAGGCCTTCCGTGTGATGACGGTCACCTTGGGCACCGTCGCCTCGGCATAGGCGAAGAGCAGCTTGGCGCCCTGCTTGATGAGCCCGCCATATTCCTGCGCGGTTCCGGGCAGGAAGCCGGGCACGTCCACGAAGGTGACGATCGGAATGTTGAAGCAGTCGCAGAAGCGCACGAAGCGCGCGGCCTTGCGGCTCGCATTGATGTCGAGGCACCCGGCGAGGACCATGGGCTGGTTCGCGACGAAGCCCACCGTCGAGCCCTCGATGCGCCCGAAGCCCGTGATGATGTTCCGAGCATAGGCTTCCTGGATCTCGAAAAAGTCGCCCTCGTCCACGACCTTCAGGATCAGCTCCTTCATGTCGTAGGGCTTGTTGGGGCTGTCGGGCACGAGCGTGTCGAGCGAGACGTCGGTGCGCAGCGGATCGTCCTGCGCGGGCCAGCGCGGCGGCTTCTCGCGCGAGGAGGACGGCAGGAAATCGATCAGCCGGCGGATCTCCTTCAGCGCGACGACGTCGTTGTCGTAGGCGCCGTCGGCGACGGAGGATTTCGCGGTGTGCGTCGAGGCCCCGCCCAGCTCCTCATGGGTGATGATCTCGCCCGTCACCGTCTTCACGACGTCGGGCCCGGTCACGAACATGTAGGAGGTGTCGCGCACCATGAAGATGAAATCGGTCATGGCGGGCGAGTAGACCGCCCCGCCGGCGCACGGCCCCATGATGACCGAGATCTGGGGGACGCAGCCGCTCGCGAGCACGTTGCGCAGGAAGACGTCGGCATAGCCCCCGAGGCTGTCCACCCCTTCCTGGATGCGCGCCCCGCCCGAATCGTTGAGCCCGATGACGGGCGCGCCGACCTGCACGGCCATGTCCATGATCTTGCAGATCTTCCTCGCATGCGTCTCGGAGAGCGAGCCGCCGAACACCGTGAAATCCTGGCTGAAGACGAAGACCTTGCGCCCGTTCACCGTGCCCCAGCCGGTGACCACGCCATCGCCCGGCACTCTCTGTTCGGCCATGCCGAACTCGGTCGCCCGGTGCTCGACGAACATGTCGTATTCCTCGAACGACCCCTCGTCGAGAAGCACCTCGATCCGCTCGCGCGCCGTGAGCTTGCCGCGGGCGTGCTGGCTGTCGATGCGCTTCTGTCCCCCGCCGAGGCGGGCATTGGCGCGCTTGCGCTCGAGCTGAGCGAGGATTTCCTTCATGGGTCGGCTCCGCTGGGAGGTCGGCGAGACGGGGGCGTGCGGCCGGAGATTGACCCGGCGGGGACGCAGCTGTTTCCTATCATGCCGGGGCGCGGGCGTCAGCCGGCGGCAAAGGGGGGGCAGGAGTGCAGCAATCAGCCGGAAAGGCGCCGCTCTGGCGCAGGCTCGCCCGGTCCACCGGCCTGCACAAGCTCGCGCCGACGCGGACGGTCCATCTGCCGCCCGCCCCGCCCGACCGCCCGCTCGAGGCGCTCGACGCCCACAGCCGGACCTTTCCCTCGATGGGCGGGATGGAACTCGGCCCCTACTTCCGTATGCTCGCCCGGCAGGTGCCCGCCGGCACCGCGATCGTGGAGGTTGGCGTCTGGCTCGGTGCGGGCACCGCGCAGCTTGCCTATGCGCTGGCCGAGCGGCGGGCGGCCGGTCACCCTGTCCCGCCGATCTATTGCTATGACCGCTGGATGGCGCGGCCCTCCCATGTGCCGCTCGCGGCGCGCCAGGGCTGGCAGGTCACGCCCCTGCACGAGACGCTGCCCCTGGTCCGCGACGCCCTGCGCCCCTTCGGCACCGAGATCCATTTCCGCGCCGGCGAGCTGAGGCAGGCCCGCTGGAACGACGGGCCGATCGGGATCTATATCGACGACGCATCGAAGAAGCAGTCGGACTTCCGCAAGGTCATGCGGACGTTCGGACCCTCTTTCGTCCCGGGGCAGACCGTTCTGGTGCTGATGGATTACCATTATGCGGGGATCGGCGAGACGGAATGGCAGCGCCGGTTCATCTCCGCCCTCCCCGGCCATTTCGAGGCGCTCGACGTGCCGGAACTCGCCGGCTCCAACACGGCGGCCTTCCGCTATCTCAAGCCTGTCGATTTCGAGGCCGCGATCGCGGCCGGGACGCTCTGAATCAGCGCGCCCGCACCTCCGACAGGAACGCCATCACGGCGGCGTAGACGGGATCATCCGCGTCCACGAGCCCGCGCCGCATGCCCGCATGGTCCTTGCCGGCGAACTCGATCCGCCTGAAATCGGAGAAGCCGAACTCCGTCAGTGTGCGCTCGAACAGCTTGTTCTGCCCGGCGATGCCCGCCTCGTCGGACCCGTGCAGGAGCAGCATGGGGGGCATGCCGGCATGGATGTGATGCGCGGGCGAGCCGTCGATCATGCCCTCGGTGCCGCCGAACACGGGGTCGCGCACCTGCTCGCCATAGCCCCAGTTCTCGAATTCGAAGAAGCCGGAAATCGGCAACATCCCCTTGATGGCGTCCGCGGCAAGCCCGGCCTCGACGATGTGCCGGGTGTCGATCGTCGCGAGCGCGATGAGATGGGCGCCGGCCGAATGGCCGGAGACGAACAGGAGATCCGGATCGCCGTTGAAGCTTGCCGCATTGGCCTTGGCCCAGGCGATCGCCGCCGCCACGTCCTTGACCTGATGGGGGTGCTGCACCTCGGGAACGAGCCGGTATTCGACGTTCACGACCGCGATGCCGTCATCGGCGAAATGGCGCGACAGCGGACGCTGCCCCTCCTTCGAACCGTTCCGGAAGCCCCCGCCATGGACGAAGACGAGAATGGGCTTTGGCGCCCCTTCGAGCGCCGGCGCGATCACATCGAGCCGGTGCTGCTTGTTGCCCGTGTCCATATAGGGAATGTCGAGGCGCTCGAACCGCTCGGCGGCGCGGGCACCGCCCGCCGGCGCCAGGAATGCGGCCGCGACCAGCATGGCCGCCCCGATCCCGATAAGAGCCCGTCTCGTCCTCATCGCCGCGCCTCCTCTGTCACCCGCGTTTCCCCTGAAACGTTATGACAGGGCCGATCCCGTCGCCGGCCCGCCGAGGGCGAGGAAACGGGCGGCCGCGTCATGGGCCTCCCGCACGAGCGCGACGCGGGCCGCCTCCTCCGCATCCTCACCCCATTGGGCGATCTGCCAGTCCTCGTCGACGCGCGCCGCGGCCCAGGCGCCCTCGGCATCGAGCCGGCCGTCGGCGAGCGCAAGGGCGAGCACCGCGGAGCCGAGGCAACCCGCGATCTCCTGCAGCGCGGCGAGGGCGAAAGGCGGGCGCCGCTCGAAGGCCGTCCGCAGGCGGATCAGCTCGGCCTCCGGCTGGGCGACCGGCGTGATGCCGATGCCCACGCGAAGCCGCGCCCCGTAGGCCTCGGCGAGCCAGTCGAGCACGGGCTGCCAGAGCGCGCCCTGGGCCCGCACGAGGCCCTCGGGGGCGTCCGCACGGTAGCAGAGGAGATCGCTCGCCCCATAGCCCATCAGGGCGTCGAGCACGGGGGCGGGATCGGGCGCGACCCGGTCGAGCGCGGTGTTGGCAAGGCGCGTCAGCGGCATCGCGCGCGGGTCGATGTGTTCGCCCTGCGCGTCCCATTCGGCCGCCACCGCGCGCGCCAGCGCGTCCGTGGGCAGATGAAGGGCCCGTCCCGCCGGCGTCCTCACCGCGCGCGCGTCGAGCCGAACGCCGAACCCGCCCTCCGCCGGCTCGACCGACACCGCCGTGTAGAACCGCTTGAGGCGCTGGCCATGGAGCGTCTTCATCGGACAGCGCTCCCCGCACCCTCGATCACCGAACGGCCGCCGCGCGCGAGCGGCAGGATCTCGGGAAAGGCCTGGACGAGCGCATGGGCGCCGGCCGCGCGCAGCTCGCTCTCCGAATGATAGCCCCAGCCGACCCCGATGGCGCCCGCCCCCGCCGCGCGCGCCATCTCCATGTCGAAGCTCGTGTCGCCGATCACCACCGTCTCGTGCGGCGCCACGCCCGCCTCGCTCATCGCGTCCTCGAGGATGAAGGGATGGGGCTTGCCCGGCCCGTCATCGGCCGTGAGCAGGACCGAGAAGCGGTCGGCGAGGGCGTGCTCCTCGAGAACGCGGGCAAGGCCGCGCCGGCTCTTGCCGGTGGCGACGCCGAGGGCGAACCCCTCCGCATGCAGAGTTTCGACCACCTCGCGCGCGCCGGGATAGAGCGGCCAGGCGGCCCGGTCGGTCGGGACGGCGCCGTAACAGGCCCGGTAGGCCTCGCACAGGCGCGCGCGGGCGGCGGCGTCCGGCGCGCGCTCACCCGCGACGCGCGCCACCGCATCCTCGAGATTGAGCCCGATCACCGCCTTGACGGCCGAAAGCGCGGGCGCCTCGAGCCCCTCGCGGAGAAAGGCGCCCTCCATGGCGATGTGGATGCGCGCGAGGCTGTCGACGAGCGTGCCGTCACAGTCGAAGACGATGAATCTGAGGCCGCCGCTCATGCGTCGAACTCTCCGTTGTCCGCCTCCGGATCGAAACCGAAGAAGGCCCAGCTCTCCGCCATGTGGCGCGGCAGGGGCGCCGTGACCGTGATCGGCCCCCCCTCTCCGGGCAGGCGCAGGCGGCGGGCGTGCAGATGCAGTCCCTTGGGCAGGCCCGGTCCGAGCGGGCTCTCTTCGGCGCCATAGCGCGTATCGCCGAGGAGCGGCGTGCCGATGGCGGCCATGTGCGCGCGAAGCTGGTGCGTGCGGCCCGTCACCGGCTCCATGGCGATGAAGGCCGCGCGTTTTCCGGCCGTCGCCAGCACGGCATAGCGGGTGACCGCATGCTGGCCCTCGTCCTTGCCGGCGGGCACCATCTTGTCCTCGCCGCCGACCCCGATGCGCTTGAGCGGCACGCGGATCATGCCCTGCCGCATCTCGGGCACGCCCACGGCGAGCCCCCAGTAGAGCTTCTGCACCCTCCGTGTCCGGAAGGAAGCCGAAAGCTCGGCCGCGGCAAGTCGCGTCTTGGCGACGACGATGACCCCGCTCGTCTCGCGATCGAGCCGGTGGACGAGGCGCGGGCGGTTGCCCTTGCGGTCGGTGAGAGCGGCCAGCATGCCGTCGAGATGGCGCGTGATGCCCGAGCCGCCCTGGCTTGCGAGCCCCGGCGGCTTGTCGAGGACGAGGATGCGCTCGTCCTCGTAGAGCGTCATGCCCGCAATGTCGCGCGCGTCCTCGGCGCTCGGGGCGAAGGCGGCCGCGGGCGGCTTGGGCGCCGCATCGAGCGGGGGGATGCGCACGGCCTGCCCGGCGGCGAGCCGCGTGCTCGCCTTCACCCGGCCGCCGTCGACGCGCACCTGCCCCGTGCGCAGGAGCTTTTCGAGCCGGCCATGCGTGAGCTCGGGATGGTGCTTGCGGAACCAGCGGTCGAGACGCATGCCGTCCTCGTCCGGATCGACATGAAGGGTGCGGACGGCGCTCATGGGGCGGCAAGGCTCCGGACGAGGGCGAGCCCTGCGGCAAGCCCGAGGATGGACAGGATCACCGAGCCGAGCACATAGGCGAGCGCGAGCCCCCCCTCGCCCCGCTCCCAGAGCGTGACGGCGTCGAGCGAGAAGCTCGAAAAGGTCGTGAACCCTCCGAGACACCCGACCGTGAGGAAGGCCCGCAGCGGCGCCGAGAGCTCGAACCCGGCCGCGAGCGCGGCCACGATGACACCCATGAGAAAGCTGCCCGCGACGTTGACGGCGAGCACGCCATAGGGAAAGCCCGGGCCGAAGAGGCGCAGCCCGAGATGGACGACGAGATAGCGCAAGGTGGCCCCGAGGGCCCCGCCCGCAGCGATGGCGAAGAGCGTCTTCATGTGGCGAGGGACCCTAGAGCATTTTCATCTGCACGCGAGTCGAAGGGGGATCCCGTTTTTCGGCGAGCACGGATTCTTATCCTCTGGTCGGAGGCGGAGGGGAGGACAGCATGGGCAAGCCGCCGGATGGTGATCTGCGGCGTCGCGTGGTGGCGGGAACGATGATCGGGGGATTGCCGGCTTAAGGACCGTCCCGAACGTCCAGCCCTTTCTCCCGGACCCCTCGTCCATGGCGGCCTCCTATAGGACACCGCGTGCGATCGCAGCCTCGAAATCGACCTCTTTCACATAGCGGAAAGCTGCGGCACAACCCGGCTCGCGCACATCAAGGTCGATCGGCTCGAAATGGTCTGCATGCGCCTCGACGAAGCGGGCCTGGCAGCTATGCTCCTCGTTACCGGTGGAGAGATAGAAACTGTAGTCCATCAAAAGTACCACGGTCTTGCCCGGTATCCAATGAGGGCCGAATTTGCGCATCACAGTACGGAACAGTTTGGGCTTCTTGGACGCATCGTCAATATAGACGCCGATTGGCCCGTCCGCCCATTGAGCCTCGATAATCTCGCCTTGGCGGAAACAGATCTCGACGCCGAACGGGCTCAACGCCTCGACTACGCGCGGCAGGGTGTTCTGTCCCCGTTTTAGTGCCCAAGTATTGCGGCTGGCGGTTTTTTGCACTTCGCTCTTCTGGGCCAGCCAGCGGTCATAGCAGTAAAGAACGGGCACCGCCGCCCCCTCGCGCGCCCGCTGCGCCAATGCACAGGCGAGCTGGGCGGTGCCGGCGCCAAGCCAGACACCGACTTCGACGATCGCGGCGTCCGCTGGCGCGGCGCGCCCCAGGCCGCGCAGAAACGGCGCCAGTTCCAGCCCGCCCATGGAGGGGAAGCCCGCGGCTTGGGCCTCCAGCTCGGCCAAGCTCATGATCGGCGGCCCCGCCGGCAGCCGCACCGTTGCGGTGATCTTGGGGGTCGGCGGCCGAAACATGCGCCGCACGCCGCGCAATGCGGATCGAAGTGCTGCGGGCGTGCCCCGCTCAGCGTTTCCCACCATTGGCCCCTGTCATGATCGCCCTTCGAGGATGGGATCCAGGAACGGCGATTGTCAAATGCGCGTTGAAAACGGGCGTCCGGACCTCAGCCTTGTCCGGCCGCGGCGCGCGACTGCCCTTCTCAGGGCTCGAGCACCAGGCGGTTGCCGTCCACGCTGACGCGCGAGAGACGGCTGAGGGCGGTCATGCCCAGAAGCGAGGTGTCGAGGCCGTCGGAGGCGGGGATCGCCGCCTCGACGCCGCGCAGGGCGATGGGGCCGAGCTCCAGCCGGTCGAGCCGGTGCGCCGCCACGCGCACGACGCCATTGGCGGTGGCGACCGCATGGCGGTAGTCGAGCGCCTCGAGCGGCAGCCCGACCCGCAAGGCGTCCGCGCGCGACAGCGCCACCTGGCTCGCCCCCGTATCGACGAGGAAGCGGACATGGGTGCCGTTCACCAGCGCCTCGACCCAGAAATGACCGGCCGGATCGGCAAAGAGCGTGAGGCGGCCGGGCTCCTGCGCCCCCGCGGCCGGAGCCGCCGGCCCCGGGCGCGCGTCCCGCCCGTCCTTCCAGTCGAGGAAGCGCGGCACGGCGAAGCCGAGCCCGAGGGCGAAGAGGATCAAGATCCTGAAGCTGATCGACATGGCATGGGCGCTCCGGCTCCCGGTCGGGACCCAGTGTCCGCCCGGACCGGTTAACGCCCCGTGGGCAGCCGCCCGCCGGGGAACGCCGTCCCGGGGCGAGGGGTTAAGGGGGTCCTGATTTCGAGGACCCCTCATGGCTCTTCTTCAGCTCATCGGCCGCGTCCTGAGCTATGTCTGGCAGATGATCGCCTACAGGCATGGCCGACGCGGCACCACCGGCTACATCGCCCGGACCGAACCCGCCTTCCCCGAGGGCGCCATCGTCGAGAGCCTCTCGACCGTGTCCGTGCCCGCGCGGCGGGTCGGGCCGGAGCTGCGGCGCACGAGCTCGCTCATCGTGGCGCTGATCCTCGCGCTGTCGCCCTATATCGACTATGGCCGGCTCGTCGACGACGTGAAGGCGGCAACCGACTTCGCCGCCTCCTATCAGGACGAGGCGGCCGCCGCCGGCAGCGGCGCGGTCGAGGCGGGGCGGCGGGTGCTCGCCTTCGTCGAGGACTGGCTCGAAGGCTCGCTCACGGGCCCGGACGGCGTCTGACGGGCGCGGGCCGTCCGCCTCAGTCCGTGCGCCGCTCGCGCAGGCGGCGGAGCTGCGCCAGACGCTCGCCGAGCGCCTTCTCGCCTCCCCGATCCGTGGGCTGATAGAAGCGCTGTGGCGGCATGTCGTCCGGAAAATAGGCCTGGCCCGACACCCCGCCCGGGGCGTCGTGATCATAGTCGTAGCCCGCCCCGTAGCCGAGATCCTTCATGAGGCGCGTCGGCGCGTTGAGGATGTGCGCGGGGGGCATGAGCGAGCCCGTCTCCTTCGCCGCCCGGCGCGCCGCGCCATAGGCCTTGTAGATGGCGTTCGATTTGGGCGCGAGGGCGAGATAGACGAGCGCCTCAGCCAGCGCGAGTTCGCCCTCGGGGCTGCCGAGCTGCTCGAAGCTTTCCCGCGCGGCGACGGCGAGCATGAGGGCGCGCGGATCGGCGAGGCCGATATCCTCGCTCGCCATGCGCTCCATCCGCCGGGCGATGTAGAGCGGGTCCTCGCCGCCCTCCAGCATGCGGGCGAACCAGTAGAGGCTCGCATCCGGGTCCGAGCCGCGCACCGATTTGTGCAGTGCACTGATGAGATTGTAGTGCCCTTCGCGGCTCTTGTCGTAGAGGGGCGCGCGCCGCTGCACCGCCGCGAGAAGCCCCGCCTCGTCGAGCGGGGCTCCCTCCTGCGCGAAGAGCTCCTCGGCGAGGGTGAGAAGATAGCGCCCGTCGCCGTCGGCAAGGCGGATGAGGAGCGCGCGCGCATCGGCCGTGAGCGGCAGCGCCCGCCCCTCCGCCCGCTCCGCCCGCGCCAGAAGCGCCTCGAGATGCTCCGCCTCCAGACGGTTGAGGGTGATGACCTGCGTCCGCGACAGGAGCGCGCCGTTGAGCTCGAAGGAGGGGTTCTCGGTGGTGGCGCCGACGAGCGTCACCGTGCCGTCCTCGACCACGGGCAGGAAGCCGTCCTGCTGGGCCCTGTTGAACCTGTGGATCTCGTCGACGAAGAGGAGCGTGCCCCGCCCCGCCGCGCGCCGGCCGCGGGCCGTCTCGAAGACCTTCTTGAGGTCCGCAACGCCGGAAAAGATCGCCGAGATCTGCACGAAATCGAGATCGACCTCGCGGGCGAGGAGCCGGGCGATGGTCGTCTTGCCGCTGCCGGGCGGTCCCCAGAGGATGAGCGAGCCGAGCCGGCGGGCCTTCAGCATGCGCCCGAGCGGTCCCTCCGGACCCAGAACATGGTCCTGCCCGACGACGTCGGACAGGCGCGCGGGCCTCAGCCGGTCGGCGAGCGGCCGGGGCGCCCCCGCCTCCATGCCGGCCGCCTCGAAGAGCGTGCTCACAGCCGACCCGTGAGGCGCATGGTGTTGCCACCCCGGACGAGAACGAGATCCCAATAGGCGGGATCGCCCGCGATCGCCGCCTTCGCGTCGGCGACCGTGCCGATCTCCTTGCCGTTCACGCTGCGCAGGATGTCGCCCGGCCGGAGGCTGCGCGCGGCGAGAGAGGGGGTCGCGATCCGCAGCACGATGACGCCCCGCGCCGAGACGGGCAGTCCGAGCTCGTCGGCGAGGGCGGGCGAGAGATTGGCGATCGTCGCCCCGCTCAGCGGATTGCTGCCCTCGAGCTGCGTCTCCTCGCGCGGGGGATCCTCGGGCGGCGCCTCGACAGAGAGGCGCGCGGTCTTCACCTTGCCCTCGCGCAGCCATTTGATCTCGACCGGCGCGCCGAGGGGCTGCACCGCGAGGCGGTAGCGGAGCGCGTCGGGATCGGAGACCTCGAAGCCCGCAACCTCCGTGACGAGATCGTTCTTGCGCAGGCCCGCCCGCGCCGCCGGACCCTTTTCGGCGACCGCGGTCACGAGAACGCCCGAGGGCCGGGGAAGATCGAGCGCCGCGGCGAGGGCGGCGTCTACGCCTTGCGTCTCCGCGCCGAACCAGGGCCGGACCACCCTGCCTTCGGTGAGGGCGCTCGTGACCACGAGCTGGACCATGTTGGCGGGGATCGCGAAGCCGATGCCGTTCGACCCGCCCGAGCGCGAATAGATCGCGGTGTTGATGCCGATGAGCTCGCCCGCCGCGTTGACGAGCGCGCCGCCCGAATTGCCCGGATTGATCGCCGCGTCGGTCTGGATGAACGATCTGTAGTCGGCCACGCCCACCTGGGTCCGCGCCAGCGCCGAGACGATGCCGCTCGTCACCGTCTGTCCGACCCCGAACGGATTGCCGATGGCGAGCACGAGATCGCCCACCTCGAGCCGGTCGGAATCCGCGAAGTCCAGCGCGGGCAAAGCCTCCGTGCCCGGATCGATGCGGAGCACGGCGAGATCGGTGCGCGCATCGGCGAGGACGAGCTCGGCGTCGAACTCGCGCCGGTCGGCGAGCACGACCTTGAAGGCCTCGCCATTCTCGATGACGTGGTTGTTGGTCACGATGATCCCGTCGGCGCGCACGATGACGCCCGAACCGAGCGAGTTCTGGACGCGCTCGCGCGGCATGCCGAAGCCGCGATCGCCGAGGAAGCGGCCGAAGAAGGGATCGTCGGCGAAGGGGGAGCGGAAACGGGCCACCACCGTGCGGCGGGCATAGACGTTGACGACCGCCGGCGCGGTCTTCTTCACGGTGGGGGCGAAGCTGAGGCTGATCTCGGCGGCCGAGGCCGGAGGGCGCGCCTCCTCGGCGATTGCCGGCGCCGCAAAGACACCCGCGAGGGCGCCGAGGGCCGGAAGGGCGAGCCAGGCGGGCCTCAAGAGCCGAGCCGCCCGCTTCAGGGCCGATCCACCCATGCCGTTCCTCCTCGTCCACGCTTGCGACGCTGCGCAGAGGATGTGCGGCACGGCTTTGGCCATTTCAAGGCGGTGCGGCGGGGGCGCTCGCCCAGGGCGCCGCCTCAGTCCGCGTCGGCGTCCGCGGCTTCGGCCGTCGGACCCGAATCGACCCCCTTGGCCTCGGGGTCGCGGTCGACGAGCTCGATGAAGGCCATGGGCGCGGCGTCGCCATGGCGGAAGCCCGCCTTAAGGACGCGCGTATAGCCGCCCTGACGCTCGGCATAGCGGCTCGCGATGGTGGAGAAGAGCTTTTCCACCACGGCGCGGTCGCCGAGCACCGAGATGGCCTGGCGGCGGGCGTGCAGATTGCCGCGCTTGCCGAGGGTCACGAGCTGCTCGACATAGGGCCGGAGGTCCTTCGCCTTGGGCAGGGTGGTCTTGATCTGCTCATGCTTGATGAGCGAGGCCGCGAGGTTCGCGAGCATCGCCTTGCGATGCCCGCTGTCCCGCGAAAAGCGCCGTCCGGCGAAACGATGCCGCATAGTCTTCCCTCCAGGAGGTGGCGCGCACGGCCCCTCCGCTGCAAGCGATCAGTACTGTTCCTCGAGCCGGCGGGCCAGCTCCTCGATGTTGTCGGGCGGCCAGCTCGGCACTTCCATCCCGAGATGAAGGCCCATCTGCGCGAGCACTTCCTTGATCTCGTTGAGCGACTTCCGCCCGAAGTTCGGCGTGCGGAGCATCTCGCCCTCGGTCTTCTGGATGAGATCGCCGATATAGACGATGTTGTCGTTCTTCAGGCAGTTCGCCGAACGCACGGAGAGTTCGAGCTCGTCGACCTTCTTGAGGAGGATCGGGTTGAACTCGAGCTCGGGCGCGGCCTCCATCGGGCGCACCTCGCGCGGCTCCTCGAAATTGATGAAGACCTGGAGCTGGTCCTGCAGGATCCGCGCGGCATAGGCGAGCGCATTGTCCGGCGAGATGGCGCCATTGGTCTCGATCGTCAGCGTGAGCTTGTCATAGTCGAGGATCTGGCCCTCGCGGGTGTTCTCGACCTTGTAGCTCACGCGCTTGACCGGGCCGTAGAGCGCGTCGATCGGGATGAGGCCGATGGGCGCGTCCTCGGGCCGGTTGCGATCGGCGGCGACATAGCCCTTGCCCGTCTCGACCGTGAATTCCATGCGGATCGACGCGCCCTTGTCGAGCGTGCAGATCACGTGATCGGGATTGAGGATCTCGAGCTCGGAGGCGGCCGAGATCTGCCCCGCCGTGACCACGCCCGGACCTTCGGCCCGGAGGGTCAGCCGCTTGGGGCCATCGCCCGACATCTTGATGTTGATCGACTTGATGTTGAGGACGATGTCGGTCACGTCCTCGCGCACGCCCTGGATGGACGAGAATTCGTGCAGCACGCCGTCGATCTGGACGGCGGTGATCGCCGCTCCGTGCAGGGACGACAGCAGCACGCGCCGCAGGGCGTTGCCGAGCGTAAGGCCGAAGCCGCGCTCGAGGGGCTCGGCCACCATGGTCGCGAAGCGCTGCGGGTCGTGCCCGCCATGCACCTGAAGCTTCGTGGGCTTGATCAGCTCTTGCCAGTTCTTGTGTATCACCTGTACGCCCCGTGCTTTGGTTTGTGCCTTGCCGTCTCCGGCGCCCGCTCGATCGTCCGATGACGGACGGTCAGACGCGGCGTCGCTTGGGCGGCCGGCAGCCATTGTGCGGAATAGGGGTCACGTCGCGGATCGTCGTGATCTGGAAGCCCACGCCCTGCAACGCACGCAGCGCGGATTCGCGCCCCGATCCGGGCCCCCGGACCAGCACTTCCAGGGTCTTCATGCCGTGTTCCATCGCCTTCTTGCCCGCGTCTTCGGCGGCCATCTGGGCGGCATAGGGGGTCGATTTGCGCGATCCCTTGAAGCCCATGGCCCCCGCCGACGACCAGGCAATCGCATTGCCCTGCGCATCGGAGATGGTGATCATCGTGTTGTTGAAGGAGGCATTCACATGCGCGACGCCCGCGGTGATGTTCTTGCGCTCCTTGCGGCGGGTCCGTGCCCGTTCCTTTGCCATGCGTCCTGTTCCCGTACGTCCTGTTGCGGTGGAGCGCGGCCCGGCAGGCCTCGCGCGCGCCGAAGATCCCTACTTCTTCTTGCCGGCGATCGGCTTGGCCGGGCCCTTGCGGGTCCGGGCATTGGTATGGGTGCGCTGGCCGCGCACCGGCAGGCCGCGGCGATGGCGCAGGCCGCGATAGCAGCCAAGATCCATGAGCCGCTTGATGTTCATCGACACCTCGCGGCGCAGGTCGCCCTCGACGATGTAGTCGCGGTCGATCGTCTCGCGGATCTGGATGATCTCGGCGTCGGTCAGCTCGTGCACGCGGCGCTGGGCCGGGATGCCCACCTTCTCGCAGATCTCCTGCGCGACGGCGGGGCCGATGCCGTGGATGTAGCGAAGCGCGATCAGGACGCGCTTGTTGGTCGGAATGTTCACACCGGCGATACGGGCCACGTCAGCTCTCCAGAATGATCGGGGACCGGCGTCCAGCGACGCGGCCCCTTCCGCGGACTTCGCACGAAACAGGGCGGATCGGCGACAACCGGCCGGCCGCCCGATGGGCACCGCGCAGCCCGTTCGACATCCGCATCCGCGTATTGGCGAAGAGGCGCGGGATTATAGAAACCCGACTTGACAAGTCAATCGGGGAGTGCGGATCAGCGCTCATCTTTCCCCCGATTCAATGGCGTCGAGCACCTCGTCGATCGCGGCCGTGACCGCGTCGATGTCCTGCATGCCGTCGAGCCGGCGCAGCTTGCCCTGCTTCTCGTAGAAGGGCAGCAGCGGCGCCGTCTCCTTGCGGTAGACCTCGATGCGCCGGCGCAGCGTCTCGGCATTGTCGTCCGCGCGCGCCCCGCCCGTCTCCTTGGCCCGCGTCTCGATGCGCTCGAGAAGCTTTTCCTCGTCCACCTCGAGCAGGATCACCACATCGAGCGCCCGCCGCTTGCGCGCGAGCATGGCGTCGAGCGCCTCCGCCTGCGGCACGTTGCGGGGAAATCCGTCGAGGATGAAGCCCCCGGCGCAATCGGGCTCGTCGATCCGGGCAGCAATGATCGACACCACGATGTCGTTGGGGACGAGCTCGCCCCTGTCCATGATGGCCTTGGCCTGCCGGCTGATGTCGCTGCCCTCGCGCACCGCCGCGCGCAGCATGTCGCCGGTCGAGAGCTGGACGAGGCCGCGCCGCTCCGTGAGGCGCGTCGCCTGGGTCCCTTTGCCCGCCCCGGGCGGTCCGAGCATGATCAGGATCATCGGCGGGTCCCCCGCAGCCGGGCCTTCTTGATGAGGCCTTCATACTGATGCGCCAGGAGATGGCCCTGCAGCTGGGCGACCGTGTCCATGGTCACCGTCACGACGATCATGAGCGAGGTACCGCCCAGATAGAAGGACTGGATCTCGGGCATGCCGGCGATGATGAATTCCGGCAGAAGGCAGATGAAGGTGAGGTAGGCCGCGCCGATCACCGTAAGGCGCGTCAGCACGTAGTCGATGTAGTCGGCCGTGCGCTGACCCGGACGGTAGCCCGGAATGAAGCCGCCATATTTTTTGAGGTTCTCGGCCGTGTCCTGCGGATTGAACACGATGGCCGTGTAGAAGAAGGCGAAGAAGATGATCAGCCCGGCATAGAGGGCCATGAAGGCCGGCTGGCCATGCTGGATGTAGGTCGTGAAGAAGCCGAGGCCCTGCTGCCACCAGGCGTCGCCCGTGGCGCCCTGCGAGAAGCTCGCCGCCGTCATCGGCATGAGGAGGAGCGAGGAGGCGAAGATCGGCGGGATCACGCCCGACACGTTCACCTTCAGCGGCAGATGCGAGGTCTCCCCGCTCATCATGCGGTTGCCGACCTGACGCTTGGGATATTGAACGAGAAGGCGCCGCTGGGCGCGCTCGAAGAAGACGACGATGAGGATGACGAGGATCGCCATCAGGAAGACGAAGACGACGAGAAGGCCCGCATCCGTCGTCCGTCCGAGGTCGATCAGCCGCACGAGCGCGCCGGGCAGGCCCGCGATGATCCCCGCGAAGATGATCAGCGAGATGCCGTTGCCGATGCCGCGCGAGGTGACCTGCTCGCCGAGCCACATCAGGAAAAGCGTGCCGCCCGTGAGCGTCACCACCGTCGAGACGATGAAGACGGGCCCTGGACTGGCGACCACGGACCCCGCGTTCTGCAGCCCGACGGCGATGGCGAAAGCCTGGACCATCGCCAGCACGACCGTCAGATAGCGCGTGTACTGATTGATCTGCTTGCGGCCCTGCTCGCCTTCCTTCTTCAGCGCCTCGAGACGGCGCGAGACCGTCGTCATGAGCTGCATGATGATGGAGGCCGAGATGTAGGGCATGATGTTCAGGGCGAAGATGGCCATGCGCTCGATGGCCCCGCCGGTGAACACGTTCACCATGCCCCCGATGCCGCCCTGCAGATTCTGGAACAGGCGCGCGACTTCCTCGGGATTGATGCCGGGAAGCGGGATGTAGGTGCCGATGCGATAGACGATGAGGGCGCCGAGCGTGAACAGAATCCGCTGCTGAAGCTCCTTCGCCTTGGCAAAGGCGCCGAAGTTCAGATTCTGGACGAGCTGTTCGGCTGTCGATGCCATGCAGGAACGCGCCTCCTCATCTCTCGCGGCTCGATCGTGTCAGGCCAGGGCCTGCGGGACAGGTGCCGCCCTGTCCCCTCGCCTCACTCGGCGGCCGCGGCCTTCGCGGCCGTCAGGCTGATGGTACCGCCGGCCTTCTCGACCGCGGAGACGGCCGCGGCCGAAGCCCCCGCCACCTCGATGGTGATCTTCGTGCGCAGCGTGCCCTGGGCGAGAAGCCTTACGCCGTCGCGCACCCGGCCCACAAGGCCCGCCGCCTTGAGCTCGGCCGTCGTGATCGGCTTGCCCGCGTCGATGCGGCCCGCCTCGATCGCCGCCTGCAGCCGGCCAAGATTGACCTCCGCATAGACGGGACGGGCGATCGGGCTGAAGCCGCGCTTGGGGATGCGCATGTGGACGGGCATCTGACCGCCCTCGAAACCCTTGATCGCGACGCCGGTCCGCGAGGTCTGGCCCTTCACGCCGCGCCCGGCGGTCTTGCCCTTGCCCGAGCCGATGCCGCGCCCGACCCGCATGCGGCTCTTGCGGGATCCGGGATTGTCCTTGAGATCGTTCAGTTTCATCGCGGTATCTCTTTGTCAGCGGGGTCGGGGCCGGTCAGGCGCAGGCCTCAGGCCGGGTCCTCGACGATGCGAATGAGGTGGGCCACCTTCTCGATCATGCCGCGCACGGACGGCGTGTCCTCGAGGGTGGACCGGCGGTGCAGCTTGTTCAGACCGAGGCCGATCAGCGTCGCCGTCTGGTCGGCGGGCCGGCGGGCGGCGCTGCGGATCTGTTCGACCGTCACGGTCTTCACGCCCTTGCGCGGGCCGGACGAGCGGCTCTTGCGCGGACGCTTCTGGGTTTCGGCTTCGCTCATCGCTCTTCAATCTCTCTTTCGCGCGGGACCCTGACGGCCGGCCGCGATCATTCGGCCGTGAGGCCGGGTTCGGACGAGGCGTCGGACCGGCGGGCGAGGATCTCGCTCACCTTCTTGGACCGCTTGGCCGCGACATAGCGCGGCGAAACTTCCCGCTTCAGCGCGGCGAAGGTGGCCCGCACCATGTTGTAGGGGTTCGAGGTGCCGAGCGACTTCGCCACCACATCCTGCACGCCCAGCGCCTCGAACACGGCCCGCATGGGACCGCCGGCGATGATGCCCGTGCCGGGCGCCGCGGCCCGCAGGATCACCTTGCCGGCGCCGTGCCGGCCTTCGATGTCGTGGTGCAGCGTGCGGCCCTCGCGCAGCGGCACACGGATCAGCGAGCGCTTGGCCGCTTCCGTCGCCTTGCGCATCGCCTCGGGCACCTCGCGCGCCTTGCCGTGGCCGAACCCCACGCGGCCGCGCTGGTCGCCGACGACCACGAGCGCCGCGAAGCTGAACCGCCGACCGCCCTTGACCACCTTCGCCACGCGATTGATGTGCACGAGCTTGTCGACGAACTCGCTGTCGCGTTCCTGATCGCCCCGATCCTGTCTCGCCACGATCCTCGTCCTTTCCGTTCGCCCTGGAACCGCCCCCGGGGGGCGGCGTTCCCTCGATTGTCCGTCGTCAGAATTGCAGGCCGGCCTCGCGCGCCGCATCCGCGAGCGCCTTGACCCGGCCATGGAAGATGAAGCCGCCCCGGTCGAACATCACGGCGGTGACGCCCTTCTCGAGCCCCCGCGCGGCGATGAGCCGGCCGACCTCCGCCGCGGCGGCCTGGTCGGCGCCCGACCTGAGCTTCTCGCGCAGCTCCTTGTCGAGCGTGGAGGCCGCCGCCAGCGTGACGCCCGCCACGTCGTCGATGATCTGCGCATAGATCTGACGACCGCTGCGATGCACCGACAGGCGCGGCCTGTCCGTCGCCGTCTTGCGCAGCTTGGACCGGTTGCGCAGCCGGCGCCGCTCGAAAAGCTTGCTTGTCTTCGACATGACCAGTCCGCCTTACTTCTTCTTGCCTTCCTTGCGGAAGATGAATTCGCCCGCGTATCTCACGCCCTTGCCCTTGTAGGGCTCCGGCGGGCGCCAGCCGCGGATTTCCGCCGCCACCTGACCCACCTTCTGCTTGTCGATGCCGCTCACCGTGATCAGCGTCGGCTTCTCGCACTTGATCTCGATGCCCTGCGGGATCGGATAGAGCACCTCGTGGCTATAGCCGAGCTGAAGCTGCAGGTTCTTGCCCTGCACCGCGGCCCTGTACCCCACGCCGTTGATCTCGAGCTCCCTCTTGAAGCCCTTCGAGACCCCTTCGACGAGGTTGCTCACGATGGTCCGGCTCATGCCCCACATGGAGCGCGCGCGCTGCGTGTCCTCGCGCATGGCCACGACGATCCCGCCGTCATCCATCCGCGCCTCGACCTCGCGCACGAGCTCGGCCTCGAGCTGGCCCTTGGGCCCCTTCACGCTCACGTGCTGGCCGTCGATCGTGGCCGTCACGCCCTGCGGCACCGGGACCGGCTTCTTTCCAATGCGGGACATGTCCCTCTCCGTCCTTCCCTCGCCGGAGCCCGCGCCCTGGCGCGCCGCTCCCGTCTCATCGTCCGTGTCCGATCCTCAGTAGATCGTGCACAGCACCTCGCCGCCGATATTCTGGTCGCGCGCATGGGCATCCGACATCACGCCGCGCGGCGTCGAGATGATCGAGATGCCGAGCCCGTTGCGCACGCGCGGCAGATCGCGCACCGCCTTGTAGACGCGCCGGCCGGGCTTGGAGACCCGCTTGATCTCGGAGATCACGGGCTCGCCCTCATGATACTTCAGCTCGATCTCGAAGCGCGGCTGGCCATTGGCCTCCTGCACCTCGGTGAAGCCGCGAATGTATCCCTCGGACTGAAGCACCTCCAGCACGTGGCGGCGCAGCCGGGAGGCCGGCGTGGACACCACGGTCTTGCGGCGCATCTGCCCGTTGCGGATGCGTGTCAGCATATCGCCGAGAGGATCGGTCACCTGCATCGGTTCAGCCCTTCCTTACCAGCTCGACTTCACCATGCCCGGGATCTGTCCGGTGGACCCAAGATCCCTGAGCGCGATGCGCGACATGTTCAACTTGCGGTAATAGGCCCGCGGACGGCCCGTGAGCCCGCACCGGTTGCGGATGCGCGAGGGCGCGGAATTGCGCGGCAGCTCCGCAAGCTTCAGCGCCGCCTGGAAGCGCTCCTCCACGGGCACGTTCTCGTCGCGCACAAGCGCCTTGAGGCGCGCCCGCTTGCCGGCGAACTTCTTCGCCATCCGCTCACGACGCCTGTTCTTCTCCACTGCGCTCTTCTTCGCCATCTTTTCCCTCATCGCCCGCCAGGAAGCGCGAGCCGGTCTCCTGATCAGTTCAGAAACGGAAACTGGAACCCGCGCAGAAGCTCCCGGGCTTCGTCGTCACTGCGCGCGCTCGTGCAGACCACGACGTCCATGCCCCAGACCGTATCGACCTTGTCGTAGTTGATCTCGGGGAAGACGATGTGCTCCTTGAATCCCATCGCGTAATTGCCGCGTCCATCGAAGCTCTTGCCGTTTAGCCCGCGGAAGTCCCGCACGCGCGGCAGGGCGATCGTGATCATCCGGTCGAGGAACTCGTACATCCGGTCCCCGCGCAGCGTGACCTTGCATCCGAGCGACATGCCCTCGCGGATCTTGAACCCGGCGATCGACTTCTTGGCCTTGGTCGCGACCGGCTTCTGGCCGGCGATGAGGGCAAGATCCTCCATCGCCGCCTTCAGCTTCTTCGAATCCGACACGGCCTCGCCCACACCCATGTTCAGGACCACCTTCTCGAGGCGCGGCACCTGCATGGGATTGCGATAGGCGAACTTTTCCTTCAGCGCCGGGACGACCTCGTCCAGATAGCGCTGCTTGAAGCGCGGAATGTAGCGCTCGCCGGCCTCAGACATCGATGACCTCCCCCGACCGCTTGGCGAACCGGACCTTGCGGCCGTCATCCAGCACCCGGTACCCGACGCGCGTCGCCTTGCCGCCCGAGGGATCGGTGTGCGCGATATTGGACAGGTGGATCGGCGCTTCCTTCACGACGATGCCGCCCTGCTGGGTCGCCGACTGCTTCTGGTGCCGCCGGACCTGGTTCACGCCCTGCACGATGGCCCGGTTCTCCGCCGGGAAGACCTTGAGCACTTCGCCCGTCTTGCCCTTGTCGCGGCCCGTGATGACGATCACCCGATCGCCCTTCTTGATCTTCAGCTTCGCCATGGTCTTACAGAACCTCCGGCGCCAGCGAGACGATCTTCATGTGGTTGCGCGCGCGCAGCTCGCGCGTCACAGGTCCGAAGATCCGCGTGCCGATCGGCTCGCCCTGATTGTTGATGAGCACCGCCGCATTGGTGTCGAAGCGGATGGCGCTGCCGTCGGGCCGCCGCACGTCCTTGCGGGTGCGCACGACCACCGCCTTCAGCACGTCGCCCTTCTTCACCTTGCCGCGCGGGATCGCGTCCTTGACGCTGACCACGATGATGTCGCCGACCGAGGCATAGCGCCGGCCGGCCCCGCCCAGCACCTTGATGCACTGGACCCGCCGCGCGCCGGAATTGTCGGCGACTTCGAGATTGGACTCCACCTGGATCATCGATCTCTCCTCAGCGCCCGGCCGATCACGTGCCGGCCGGGTCGGTCACGCCGACGCGCCCGATCACTTCCCATGTCTTGTTCTTGGAGATGGGCGCGCATTCGCGGATGCGAACGATGTCCCCCTCCTTGTACTGATTGTCCGCGTCATGCGCGTGGTACTTCTTCGTCCGGCGCACGGTCTTCTTCAGCACTGGATCGGAGAACCGGCGCTCGACGTCGACCACGACCGTCTTGTCGGACTTGTCGCTCACCACAACGCCTTCCAGAATTCGCCTCGGCACTGCTCAACACTCCATTGAGGATCCGGCGCGCCGCCCGCGCCCGGGACCCGGCCCCGTCAGGCCGTCTTCGTCTCGCGCTGCTTCAGAAAGGTCTTCACCCGGGCCACATCGCGCCGCACGTTGCGCACGCGCGAGGTGTTCTCGAGCTGACCCGTCGCCGCCTGAAAACGCAGGTTGAACTGCTCCTTCTTGAGACGGATCAGTTCGTCTTCCAGCTGATCGGGCGTCATGTCCTTCAGCTTCTCGCGGCTCTTCTTCGCGCTCATCTCATCCACTCCTGCCGTTCCCGCGGGAACGTCCGGCCTCAGCCGACCTCACCGATCCGCGCCACGAACTTGCACTGCACGGGCAGCTTCATCGCCCCCAGCCGCAGCGCCTCGCGCGCGATGTCCTCCGGCACGCCGTCGATCTCGAACATGATCCGGCCCGGCTTCACGCGGGCGGCCCAGAACTCGGGCGCGCCCTTGCCCTTCCCCATCCGCACTTCGGTCGGCTTCTGCGAGACCGGCACGTCCGGGAAAATCGTGATCCACACCCGCCCCGCCCGCTTCATGTGGCGGGTGATGGCACGGCGGGCCGCCTCGATCTGGCGCGCGGTGATCCGCTCGGGCTCCAGCGCCTTGAGACCATAGGCGCCGAAATTGAGCTGCGTGCCGCCCTTCGCCAGGCCCTTGATCCGGCCCTTAAACTGCTTACGGAATTTCGTCCGCTTCGGAGACAACATGACGCGTCAGTCCTCTGATCGATCGCCTGGGTCAGCCCCGCGGCCGGCCGCCCTGTTCCTGGGTCTCGGCGAGGCGCTTGTCCTGGGCCATGGGGTCGTGCTCCATGATCTCGCCCTTGAACACCCACACCTTGATCCCGATGGTTCCGTAGGTGGTGAGCGCGGTGGCCGTGCCGTAATCGATGTCGGCGCGCAGCGTGTGCAGCGGCACGCGGCCCTCGCGATACCATTCGGTCCGCGCGATTTCCGCGCCGCCGAGCCGGCCGCCCACATTGATCCGGATGCCGAGCGCACCAAGGCGCATCGCGTTCTGCACGCCGCGCTTGAGCGCCCGCCGGAACGCCACGCGGCGTTCGAGCTGCTGGGCGATGTTCTCGGCGATCAGCGTCGCGTCGATCTCGGGCTTGCGGATCTCCACGATGTTGAGGAACACCTCGCTCGAGGTGAGCTTGCCCACCTCCTGGCGCAGCTTGTCGATGTCGGCGCCCTTGCGGCCGATCACGACGCCCGGACGCGCGGTGTAGATCGTCACCCGGCACTTGCGGTGCGGCCGCTCGATGACGATGCGCGACACGCCGGCCTGCTTCAGCCGGTCACGGAGGAACCGCCGGATCGCCATGTCCTCGTGGAGGAGCTTGGCATATCCCCGGCCGTCCGCGTACCAGCGCGAATCCCAGGTGCGATTGATCCCCAGGCGGAGCCCAACGGGGCGAACCTTGTGTCCCATCAGGCAACCTCTCTCTTTTCGCGCACGATGATGGTGATCTGGCTGAAGGGCTTCTCGACGCGGCTCGCCCGGCCACGGCCGCGCGCGTGGAAGCGGCGGAGCACGAGGCTCTTGCCCACATAGGCCTGTGCCACCACGAGCTGGTCGACGTCGAGCTGGTGGTTGTTCTCGGCATTGGCGATCGCCGATTGCAGCACCTTGCGCACGATGCCCGACACCCGCCGCTTGGAGAAGGCGAGCTCGTGCAGCGCCTGGTCCACGGGCTTGCCCCGGATGAGGCCGGCCACGAGGTTGAGCTTCTGCGGGCTCGTCTTGATCATGCGGCCGATGGCTTGCGCCTCGTCCTCGCCCAGAACGCGGGCGCGCGTCTGCTTGCCCATCGTTACTTCCTCTTCGCCTTCTTGTCGGCCGAATGGCCGTAATAGGTCCGCGTGGGCGCGAACTCGCCCAGCTTGTGCCCCACCATGTCCTCGGTCACGAGGACGGGAATGAACTTCTGGCCGTTATGGACCTGAAAGGTCAGGCCCACGAATTGCGGCAGCACCGTCGAGCGGCGCGACCAGGTCTTGATCGCTTCCTTGCGGCTCGACTCGCGGGCCACCTCCGCCTTCTTCAAGAGATATCCGTCTACGAACGGACCCTTCCAGACCGATCTCGGCATGAGCCTAGCCCTTACTTCTTGCGCGCATGACGCGAGCGGACGATGTATTTCGAGGTCGCCTTGTTGCGACGTGTCTTGTAGCCCTTGGTCGGACGGCCCCAGGGCGTGACGGGATGACGCCCGCCGCTGGTCCGGCCCTCGCCACCGCCATGCGGGTGATCGATCGGGTTCATGGCCACGCCGCGCACGGTCGGGCGCCGGCCCTTCCACCGCGTCCGGCCCGCCTTGCCGATCGAGATGTTCGAATGATCCGGGTTCGACACCGCGCCCACGGTGGCGAGGCAGTCGGACCGCACGAGACGCTGCTCGCCCGAGGACAGCCGCAGCAGCGCATAGCCCATGTCGCGGCCGACGAGCTGGGCATAGGCCCCGGCCGAGCGCGCGATCTGGCCGCCCTTGCCCGGCTTGAGCTCGACATTGTGGATGATGGTGCCGACCGGAATGGCCGAGAGCGGCATGGCATTGCCCGGCTTCACGTCGACGCGCGCGCCCGAGATCACGCTGTCGCCCGCCTTCACGCGCTGCGGCGCCAGGATGTAGGCGAGCTCGCCATCCTCATAGCGGACGAGGGCGATGAAGGCCGAGCGGTTGGGGTCGTATTCGAGCCGCTCGACCACGGCCGGCATGTCGAACTTGCGCCGCTTGAAATCGACGAGGCGATAGGCGCGCTTGTGCCCGCCGCCCCGGTGATAGGCCGTCACCTTGCCGCGATTGTTCCGCCCGCCCGTTTTCGACATGCCCTCGGTGAGCGCCTTCACGGGCTTGCCCTTGTGAAGGTGCGACCGATCGACGAGCACCAGCTGGCGCTGGCCCGGCGTCGTCGGCTTATAGCTCTTCAGTGCCATGATCGCTCACTCTTCCTGAAAGGACGTCCCGCGCCCTCAAAGTCCCGTCGTCACGTCGATCGCGTGGCCTTCCTCGAGGGTCACGATCGCCTTCTTCACATCGCTGCGCTTGCCCGTGATGCCACGGAAGCGCTTGGTCTTGCCCTTCTGGACGAGGGTGTTCACCGCCTTCACCTTGACGTCGAACACGGCCTCGACCGCCGCCTGGATCTCCGGCTTGGTCGCGGTCAGCGGCACACGGAACACAACCTGATTGTGCTCGGAGGCCAGCGTCGCCTTCTCGGTGATGACCGGCGACAGGATCAGATCGAAATGCTCCGGCTTTGCCATCACGCACTCCCTTCGGCGAAGCGGGCCTCGATCTCGGCAAGCGCGCTCTTGGTCAGCACCAGCCGCGAGCTGCGGAGGATGTCGTAGACGTTGAGGCCCGCGACCGGCAGCACGTCCACCTGCGGCAGGTTGCGCGCGGCGAGCGCGAAATTGCGGTCGGTCTCGCTGCCGTCGACGATGAGGACGCTGGTCCAGCCGAGCCGGTCGAGCGCGCCCTTCAGCACCTTCGTCTTGGCCTCGGCCAGCGCCGCCGCGTCGAGCACGGACAATTCCTGCGCGCCGGCCTTGGCCGAGAGCGCATGGCGCAGCGCAAGGCGCCGCAGCCGCTTGGGCAGATCGTGCGCATGGCTGCGCAGCACCGGCCCGTGCGCCTTGGCGCCGCCGCGGAACTGCGAGACCTTGCGGTCGCCGTGCCGGGCGCCGCCCGAGCCCTTCTGACGCACGATCTTCCGCGTCGAGTAGCTCACCTCGCTGCGCGTCTTGATCTTGTGGGTCCCGGCGCGGCTCTTGGCCAGCTGCCAGGTCACGTAACGGTGCAGGAGATCGCGGCGGGGTTCGAGCCCGAACACCGCCTCCGTCAGCTCCACCGAGCCGGCGGTATCGCCGCCCAGAGTGACGACATCAAGCTTCATCGCCCTCGCCCTTCTTCTCTTCGGCCGGAGCCGCCTGCGGAGCCGGAGCCGCCTCGGCCGCGCGGAATGCGCCGGGCTTGGGCGCCGTCTCGGGCAGCGAGCCCTTCACGGCATCGCGCACCGTGACCCATTCGCCCGCATTGCCCGGCACCGCGCCCTTCACGAGGATCAGCCCCCGCTCGGGATCGATCCGCACGACCTCGATATTCAGTGTCGTGACGTTGGTGGCGCCCATGTGCCCGGCCATCTTCTTGTTCTTGAAGACCTTGCCGGGGTCCTGGCGGCCGCCGGTCGAGCCGTGGCTGCGGTGCGAGATCGACACGCCGTGCGTGGCGCGCAGACCGCCGAAATGGTGCCGCTTCATCGCACCGGCAAAGCCCTTGCCGATGGTCACGCCGGCGACGTCGACACGCTGGCCGGGGACGAAATGGTCGGCGGTGATCTCCGCGCCCACGTCGATCAGGTTCTCCGGGCTCACCCGGAATTCGGCAAGACGCATGCGCGGCTCGACATTGGCCTTGGCGAAATGGCCGCGCATGGGCTTGGACACGTTCTTGGTCTTCACCTTGCCCGCGCCGAGCTGGAGCGAGACATAGCCGTCCTTTTCCACGCTGCGCTGGGCGACGACCTTGCAGCCGTCGAGGCTCAGCACGGTGACGGGCACGTGCCGCCCGTCATCCGTGTAGATGCGGGACATCCCGAGTTTCTTCGCGATCACGCCGGTGCGCATCCCGCCCTCCTCAGAGCTTGATCTCGACGTCGACGCCGGCCGCGAGGTCGAGCTTCATCAGCGCATCGACGGTCTGCGGGGTCGGATCGACGATGTCGAGCAGCCTCTTGTGTGTCCGGATCTCGAACTGCTCGCGGCTCTTCTTGTCGACATGCGGCGAGCGGTTCACCGTGAACCGCTCGATCCGCGTGGGCAGCGGAATGGGTCCGCGGACCTCCGCGCCCGTGCGCTTGGCCGTGTTCACGATCTCGCGCGCCGAATTGTCGAGCACGCGATGATCGAAGGCCTTCAGCCTTATGCGGATTGTCTGCCCCTGCATCATCTCGTTCTTCCCTGCAGACGCCTCACGCGCGCCCTGTACGATCCGGTCCCGGCGAATGCACGGGCCCACTCCACTCGAAAGAGGCGCTCGCGCGCCCCGTCTTCCTGCGGGCCGCCCCCCGC
>JACAEB010000091.1 GCA_013389075.1 Alphaproteobacteria bacterium | reverse complement strand
GGGGGGGGGGGGGGGCGAGCCGCCCGCCCATGCGGCGCTCCTGTCGCGCCGGATCGGACCGGGCACGCGCAACAGCGCCCGCGAGCCCGCCATGAGCGCGGGCGAACGCGACCGCGCGCTCGCCATCGGCGCGGACCTCGCCCGGGAGGCGCGCGAATCGGTGCTCTGCCTCGGCGAGATGGGCATCGCCAACACCTCCTCCGCGACGCTCCTCGCCCACAAGATCACCGGCCTGCCGCTCGAGCGCCTCACCGGCCGGGGCACGGGGCTCGACACGGCGGGCCTTGCGCGCAAGCGCGCCGTCCTCGAGCGCGCCGCCGCGCGCACGGAGACTCCGCTCGACGCCGCCGACGCGCTCGCCGACTATGGCGGCTTCGAGATCGCGATGATGGCCGGGGCCATGCGCGGGGGGGCCGAGGCGGGGAAGATGATCCTCGTCGACGGCTTCATCGCCGGGGCGGCGGCGCTCGTGGCGCTCGGGCTCGACCCGGCGATCCGCCCCACCCTCGTCTTCGCCCACCGCTCGGCGGAATCCGGACACGGAGCGCTTCTCGACCATCTCGGCGCCGAGCCGCTCCTCGATCTCGGCCTCCGGCTCGGCGAGGGCACGGGCGCGCTGCTCGCCTTTCCGCTCCTCCGCGCGGCGGCGGCGATGCTGCGCGACATGGCGAGCTTCGAGGATGCGGCCGTGAGCGGGCCCGCGCCATGAACACGGTGCGCCACGAATGGGTGGTCTTCCTCCTCGCGGTGCAGTTCCTTACCCGCCTGCCGGTCGAGGTCGGCGCCGCCTACACGCCCGAGCGGCTCGCGGCCTCGGTCCGCTACTATCCGGCGGTCGGCGCGCTCGTCGGCCTTCTCACCGCCGCCGCCTGGGCGGGCGCGCTCACGGTCTTTCCCCCGCTCGTCGCCAGCCTCCTGTCGACGGCGCTCGGCCTTCTCCTCACCGGCGCCTTTCACGAGGACGGGCTCGCCGACCTCTTCGACGGCATTGGCGGCGGACGGACGGCCGAGGCGAGCCTTGCCATCATGCGCGACAGCCGCATCGGCACCTTCGGAACCGTGGCGCTGGTGATGGTCCTCGGGATCAAGGTCGCGGCGCTCGCCGCGCTGCCGCCGGCCCTCGGGGCCCTCGGTCTCCTCGCGGGCCATGCGCTGAGCCGGCTCGCCGCCGTGGCGACCATCGCCACGAGCCGCTATGTCCGCGAGGAGGGCGCGGGCAGGCGGGCGGCGGAGGGCCTCTCGCTCGTCAGCGGGCTGATCGCCGGCGCACTCGGCGCAGGCGCGGCCCTGCCGCTCTTCTTCGCGCCCGAGGGCGGGCTCGGCGCGCTCGGCGCGGGCGTGCTCGGGCTCGGCCTTGGCGCCACCCTCACGCGGCGCTTCTACGAGCCCAAGCTCGGGGGCCATACGGGCGACTGCCTCGGCGCCGTGCAGCAGGTGAGCGAGATCGGCTTCCTCCTCGGGCTCCTCGCATGGGTGTGATCCTGCTGCGCCACACCCGCCCCGACGGCGCGGCGGGGCTCTGCTACGGGCGGTCCGATCTCGGCCTTGCGGGGACGTTCGAGGCCGAGGCGGACGCCGTCCTCGCCGCCCTGCCGCAACCGGCGCGGATCGTCTCGAGCCCGCTCTCGCGCTGCCTGCGCCTTGCCGAGCGCATCGCCTCGGTGCACGGAGTGACGCTCGAGCGGGACGACCGGCTGCGCGAGATGGATTTCGGCCGCTGGGAGGGCCGTCCGTGGGCGGACATCCCCCGCGCCGAACTCGATGCCTGGGCTGCGGATTTCCTGACGGCGCGGCCCCATGGCGGGGAAAGCGTCGCCCTCCTCGCCGCGCGTGTCGCGGCGGCGCTCGCCGATCTTGCCGGGCCCGGCCCCGTCTGCGTCGTCACCCATTCGGGCGTGATCCGCGCCGCGCTCGCCGCGCGGGACGGCCCCGAGGGCTGGCGGGCCGACATCGCCTTCGGGGCGATCGTCCCGCTCTGAGGCTCAGGCGAGCATCGCGCTCACGCGCTCGATCCCCCAGACGCTCGCGAGGATGCCGATCCCGTAGGCGCTCGCGGTCCGCAGGCGCCCGACGAGCGCGGGCCGGCTCCGGCTCGCCGAGGCCGCCGGCAGGCGCGAGGCCCAGAGGAGCGCGATGAAGGCGAGCTGGCCCATCTCGACGCCCACATTGAAGAAGAGGAGCCCCGTGAGGAGCTGGGTCTGCGGCAGGCCCACATCGGCAAGCACGGTCGCGAAGCCGAGCCCGTGCAGAAGACCGAACACGGAGGAAACGGCGACGGGATGGCGCCAGGTGAGGCTCGTCCGGCGGTCGCGGAGAAGCTCGCTCGCCAGAAACACGATCGAGAGCGCGATCGCCGCCTCGAGCGGCGGGGTCGGCACCCAGATCCATCCGAGCGCCGACAGACACAGTGACACCGAATGGGCGAGCGTGAAGCCGAGCACCGTCACCAGCATGCGCGACCAGGTGCCGGCGATCCAGAGCAGGCAGGCGAGGAAAAGGAGGTGATCGAAGCCCTCCCAGATGTGCCGGATGCCGAGCCAGGTGTAGCTGCGCGCGACGCCCGCGGCGCTCTCGGCGGCGGGCACCGTCCAGACCCGCTCGGCCGGCCCCAGAAGCGCGCTCTGGGTTTCCCCCGAGAGGCGATGGAGGCGGATCAGCGTCGAGAGCGAGGGATTGGCCGCCGGATAGGCGATGGTGAGGGTCTGCCCGTCGATCCCCTCCGCACACTGAAGGAAGGCCTGTCCGACGGGCCCGCCCGGCCCCGATGCCTCGGTGCGCGTGCAGCCCTCCCCGAGGCGGAGCGCGGGCGCGTCGGATCCGGGAAGGCTCGGCGGCGCGGACCAGCTGAGGCGCCAGGCGCCGGGCGAGAGCTCCCGCAGCTCGATGTTGAGCGGGCGCGAATCATGGGCACCCGCGCCCTGGGCGCAGAGGACGAGCCCGAGGAGCGCAAGGAGGAGCCACCGCGCGGCGGGCATCATGGCGCCGGCTCCGCCTCCGCAAGGCCGGGGGCGAGCTCGACCTCGTAGGCCTCGAGGATCGCCCCCACCGCCGCCTCGAAGCGCGCCTCTTCCTGTGCCGTCAGCGCATCGGAGCGCACCCGCGCCTCGATTGTCTCGAGCGGGGGGACATGGGCCCTCGACCTGCCGGCGATACGGACGATGTGGAACCCGAGGGGCGAGCGGAAGGGCCCCGCCCAGTCGTCGATCGGGGCGTCGAACAGGGCCTCGGTCATCCCGGGCCCGAAATAGCTCTCGATCTCGCGGCGGTCGGTCTCGACATAGGTGACGTTGTAGAGGAAGCGGTCGCCGCGCCCGAGCGCCTCGGAGAAGGCCACATCCTCCGCCTCGAGACGATCGAGTTCGGCCTCGGCGAGCGCCCGCGCCTCGGCCTCCGGACGCCGGTCGGTGCTGAAGAAGACATGGGTGAAGGTGATCCTGGCCGGCTCCTCGTAGCGCCCGGCATTCTCCGCATAGAAGGCCTCGAGCGCCGCCTCGTCGAGCGAGCTGCCCTGTTCGACGAAGCCGCGCGTCAGGAACTCCACCTGCTGCACGAGGCGCTGGCGGGCGACGAAATCATTGGCGTCGAGTTCGAGCGCCTTGGCCTCGCGCCACAGCGCCTCGAAGCGCACATAGTCGGCGATCAGCTCGGCCCGCGCGGAAGAGTCGAGGGCGGCGAAGGCGGCCTCGGCCCGGGCGGGATCGAAGGCCCGCGCCCGGTACTGCATGTAGGTGAGAAGGTCGGTCTTCTCGACGCGGATGATCTTGCCCGTGTCCGGCATGCGGACACCCACCACGGCATGGTAGAGGGCGAAGAGACCGGCACCCGCGAGGAGGAAGTGGAAGAGCGGCTCGCGGAGGATACGCGCGATCATCTGTCGGGGCACCGGAATGGATGGGGGCGGACGCGCAAGCGGGCCCGCCCCCGGAAATCATCCGCCTCAGGAGGGCGTGTACCAGATGGGCGAGGTGTAGGCCCGGTCCTGGGTCACCATCGGGATCCCTTCGGGGATCTCCTTCACGTGGTAGATCTTCCTGTCATACGCCGTCCAGCGCGGCTTGGGGATCTCGATCACGCGGACATAGTAGAAGGCGAGCTCCTTGGGGTCGAAATCGGGATCGGTCCACACCACCGCGAGCTCCGGATCGCCGATCGTGTTGGTGTAGGTCGCGTTCTCGACATCGACGGTGGAGCCGACGGGCTCGACCTTGCCGCCATCGGCCGGGATCGTCCGCCCGTCCGAAACGGCGACGTCATAGACCCTTTCCATCAGCTCGCCATTGGCCGCGCGCCAGCCCTTGACGATCTGCACACGGTCGAGATTGGCCCCTTCGGGATCCTTGACGGCGCGGACGAGGAAGCTCGGCGCCTTGCCGCGCGGGGCCTTGGTGAGATCCCCGCCCATGGGCACGCCCTTGCTGTAGCCGGCCTCGGCGAGATCGGCGGCGAAGGCGTCCTCTTCCGCGTAATTCCAGCCGCCGAAGAAACGCACGGTCATGCGCGGGCCCGTGGTGGCGTAGGTTTCCTTGCGCTTCATCGCCGCGAAGATCGCCTCGCGCGTGTTCTCCTCCGCCCACACGGCGGCATAGCCCGAGGAGGTGAAGTGCCAGGCGGTGGCGAGACGATAGGGGCTCGGCTCGTTGAGCGAGGTCTTGCCCCAGAAATTGTCTTCCTCCACCGAGGCGAAGGAGGTGTGGGCATCGGTCGCGCCGATCATGCCGAACTTGAAGGGATTGACGCCGAGCTTTGCCTGCTGGTCGAGGCCGACCTTGAGCGCGGGCCGGGCATATTCATACTGCTTCTGCTCGGCGAAGTTCTCGGGCTTCTTGCCGAAGAAGCCGGCGACGTGCCAGGTCTCGTAGTCGGCGAACTCGTCCGTGGGCGACAGGATCGGATGGGCTTCGGCGTCGCCCTTGATCTGGGTCATCTCGTAGAGCGGCTCCCAGCGGGCGCGCGTCTTCGCATAGTCGACGCCGATCGGCTCGCCTCCGAACGTCTCGGGGCGGAACATCATCCCGCTCGACAGGTTGCCATTGTGCGGGATCGCGAGCACCCGCCCCCCGACCTTCTCCTCATAGTCCTCGAGATAGGCCCAGAGATCCTCGACGTCGGCGCTGTCCTGATAGGAAAAGGGCAGCACGTCGCAGGCCTTGTCCTTGCCGTCCTCGAAGATCACGATGCGGTGGAAATTGGGTGAGCGTGCATGCCCGGTGGGCGGCGTGTATTCATAGCCGATGAAGGCGGTGAAATTGCCCGGATCGTTGTGCCGCTCGGCATTGTCGCAGACCTGGTTCCAGACCGACTGCCGGAACTCCACATCGTCCACATAGGCCTCGCCCCAGGCGCCCCAGAAATAGCCGGGGTTGGGACCGGAACTCGCGGTGGACCGCGCCGCCTCCGCGCGCGGCTCGGCGGTCGGCGCGTTGAGGATATCGCCCGTCGGCATGGGGCGCTCGGCCATCAGCTTGGCCCAGGCCTTGCCCACCTCGGTCTTCATGATCAGCGGATCGTTCGCCGCGATGGCGGGCATGACGCCGAGATTGACGTCGTGATCGGCCACCACGAGGAAGTCGAGCGGACGGCGCAGCCGCGCCGGCGTGCGGTTGTGACCCGTCACGGCCTCGCCCTTGGCGAAGCGGTAGGCGTCCTCGGGCGTCAGCGCGCGGTTGCCCATGCCGTTCGCGTCGACCGACAGGTTCGAGTGGAGGTGGGTGTCGCCCCACAGCACCTTGGTCGGGAAGGCCTGACGGGCCGCGGGCGAATAGGGCCCCGCCTTTTCCGGCGTCAGGACGCCGTCGGCCGCGAGGGCCCCGGCCGCGCCCAGTCCGATCGCCAGGGCGGACACGGACACACACACACGGGTTCGGATGGAGATGGCACGCGCCACGGGCATTCCTCCCTTTGATCGTTTTCTGGACGGCTGGCCCGAGCCAATAGCAGATCCGCCCAGCAACTCCAACGCGGAGAGGACGGCGATCCCCGCGTTCGCCGCGGTCATGGCACGGCTTGCCGGGCGCGGGGGTTTCCCTCCCGCCCGTCCCGCTCTAGAGTCGAAGTGGATCATGACCCGGCTTGTCCATGTCTCCGACCTTCATTTCGGCGCGCACGACCCGGGGCTCGCCGAGGCTCTCGCGGCCTGCGTGCTCGATCTCGCCCCCTCGGTCATCGTGGCGGCGGGCGATCTCACGCAGCGGGGCAAGCGGTCGGAGTTCGCGGCGGCGGCCGCCTTCTTCGACAGATTCGTGTGCCCCAAGATCATCGCCCCGGGCAATCACGACACCCCGCTCCTGAACCTCGCCGCGCGCGCGCTTTCGCCCTTCGGCCGCTTCGCCAAGCGCGTCGCCGCCGGTGCCCTGCCCGCCTATGCCGATGACGGCGCGCTCATTCTCGCCTTCAACACGGCGCGCGGCCTGCAATGGCGGCTCGACTGGTCGCTCGGGGTCGTGGATCTCGAGGATCTCGACCGGCTCATCGCCGATTTCGGCGCGGCGGCGGGATCGCGCGCCCGCATCGCCGTCTGCCATCACCCGCTCATCGATCCGCCCAACGCGCCCTTCTCCGCCCGCACCCTGCGGGGACCGGAGGGCGCGGCCTCCCTCGCCGCGGCCGAGGTGGACCTCGTGCTCACCGGCCATATGCATGTCCGCTTCGCCGAGGCCCTCCCCTATGGCGACCGGCACACCTATGCGGTGGGCGCGGGCACCGCCTTCTCGACCCGCACGCGCGAGGCGCCGCCGGGGTTCAACTTCATCGAGGTTCTGGACGGGGAACTTCAGGTGACGGCCTACGAGGCCCACGGATCAACCTATCGCCAGGCCGACCGCATTCACCTGCCGCGCCGCTCCGCCCGCCCCTGATCAGCGCGCGAGCAGGCGGACGATCTCGGCGAGCAGAACGAGCGGATCGACGGGCTTGGCGATGACGGCGCGGTCGGCGAAGCGCGCGCCCTGCGGGCCGTTGCCGTACCCGCTCACGAAAAGGAACGGGATCCGCCGGTCCGCGAGGGCCTCGGCCACGGGAAGGCTCGTCTCGCGCCCGAGCCTGAGATCGAGCACGGCGCAGGCAAAGCCCGCGCCCTCGCTCAGATGCCCCAGCGCCTGGGCCGGGGTTGCGACGATAACGACTTCGCCGGCGCCCGCCGACTGAAGCGTGTCCTGAAGATCGAGTGCGATGATCGCGGAATCCTCCACGAGCAGGATGCGGGCGCCCTCGAGCGGTCGGGCTTCGGTGACCGTCTCCGACATGTCGCTCTCCCTTGACTGGTCCTCCTCACGTCACCCTGGTTCATCCCCGCCGGTGCAGTCTCCGCTGCCACCAGAACATTTTTGCGTCGTTCCAGATCTGGGTATGTCGAAAGCCTATTCAATGCCTTTCGGAAAGACCCAGATGATGCGACTGAAGCAGATCATAATTCACCGCCGCCAGCCAGCCCCATCGATAACTGCTAACGCACTTCCCGGTTTCTAAAAAATACGCAATTTTGTGCGGGAACTGCCGATCCGTACCGATTTTTCATTTTGGATGGCGGAACCAGTGCGCACGGGGCGTGGTTGCGCTTGCGGTAGCCACTGAAGGGAGATGCCTCATGACCACGATCGTGCGAACGGCTCCGTTCGTCGCCGCGCTGTGCCTTGCCTTCGGTCTTGCCGCCTGCGACGAGCAGGGGCCCGCCGAGAGGACCGGCGAGGCGATCGACGAAATCGGCGAAGACACCCGCGACCTCGGCCAAGGTCCCCTGGAACGGACCGGCGAGGAGGTGGACGAGGCCGCCGAGGAGGTCGGCGAGGGCACGCGGGAGCTGACCGAATGAGGCGCTGCCGCGCGCGCGGCGCGGCCCGCGCCGGGAACTGACCGGCCCCGCCCGGACTTGTCCCGACCACGAGCTGTGGCCCCGTCCGCGGCGCCTCCCCTTTTCCCATCCCCCGGCCGCCCGTCCGCTGGCGGCATCGAAAGGAGACCATCCATGAAGACGCATAAACTCGCCATCGGCGCTTCGGCGCTCGCCCTGTCCATGGCCATCGCCGGCGCCCCGGCGCTTGCGGCGTCCGCGGACGATGCGGCCAAGACACGCGCCGAACAGGGCGCGGCAGCCACGGGCAACGCGATCGAAGAGGGCGCCCGCGCCACCGGCAATGCGGTCGAGACTGCCGCCGAGGCCACCGGCCGAACCGCCCGCAACATGACCAACGGCCTGCGCGAGGTCAGCTATGGCGGGGCCAGCTTCACCACCCCCGAGCGCGGCAGCTTCAGCGCGCGCGAACTGCTTGGCACGGACATTTACGGCCCCCGCGCCGACGTCGTCGCCAAGGTCGAGGACGCCTGGATGAACGAATCCGGCGAGGTCACCGGCATCGTCGCCGACCGCGGCGGCTTTCTCGGCATCGGCGACGAGGAGCTCGCGCTCGAGGCGGACGAGGTGACCTTCACCCAGACCGTGGGCGGGGACGTGGTCGCGACCACCCAGCTCACCGAGGCCCAGTTCGAACAGGCCGCCGACACGCGCTACAGCGCGCCGCTCGAGATCGGCGCGGATGCCGATGCCTATGAGGGCCTCACGCTCGAGGACGACCTCCTTGGACGGAGCGTCGTCAACCAGACCGGCGAGGACATCGCGACGGTGCGCGACGCGCTCGTCTCGCGCGATGGGAAGATCACCCATCTCATCCTCGCCTATGGCGGGCTTCTGGGCTTTGGCGGCCAGCTGACGGCGATCGAGTTTCCCGAGCTCACCTTTGAGCAGGGCGGCAGCGAAGGCGCGATCGTGCTGAACATGGGCGCGGCCGATTTCCAGAACCGGCCGGAATTCCGGTACAATCTGGCGATGGACCAGGCCGAATAGGCCGCACGACCGGCGGCAGCGGAAAGGCGGGTCCTCCGGGACCCGCCTTTTTTTGCCTCCTCATCCGGGATCCGGTCCGCCGACGGATGGTCAGAGCACGGCTGGCTGCCCCACGCGCTCGGGCGGGTCGGCGGCCTCGCCCGCGACCGGCACGGGCGGATCGGACGGGGGAAGGTGGAGGATGATGCGGTCGCGGTTCTCCTGATCGGGCTCGATCCGGCCGCCGAGCTGGCGGGCGAACCCTCCGATCAGCGAGCGGCTCAAAACCCCGCGCCCGCCGGCCTTCACCGCCGCCGGATCGAGCTTGCCGAAATCGATGACGAGCCTCAGCCCGCCATCCCCGGCCCCGCGGCAGGTGATCGAGGCCCGTCCCGCATCGCCCTCGCCCGTCCGGTAGAGGCGGTTCATGGCATAGGCCTCGACGACGAGCTGGGCGAGCGGCACGGCCTGATCGATGGACAGATGCACCTCCTCGATGTCGCAGCCGATCGTCCGGGCGGCATCCTGGCCGAAGAGCTGGCCGAGATGGGCGAGCAGCTCACTGAGGAAATCCTGAAGCAGGATGTTGCGGATGTTGGGCGCGGCATAGGCCGCGTGATGGGCGATGGCGAGCCCTTCCACATGGGCCTGCAGATTCCGCAGATGGTGCGTCTCGGCCTCGCTGGTGGTGCTCCGCGCCTGCAGGTTGAAGAGGCTGATGATGACCTGCAGATTGTTCTTCACCCGGTGATGGACCTCGCGCAGCAGCGTCTCGCGCAGGTCGATCGCCTCCTGCAGGCTCGTCTGCCGGCGCTCGATCGAGTCGGCCATGCTGTTGAGCGTCTCGGCGAGGTCCTGGAATTCGAGGGGCGCCTTCTCGTAGTCCCGCGCCCGCACGGCGACCATGCCGCGCCGATGGGCGATGGCGACCGCGCGAAGGTGGCGGATCCAGCGCAGCGACATGCGCTCGACGCCGATCCAGAGCGCAAGGAGGCCCGCCGCCGACAGGAGGAGCGGCAGTCCGACGCCCGCGAGAAAGGTGAGCGTGAGGGGAAGGCGCAGGGGCGCCTCCACCCGTCCGAGCACGGCGATGGGACCATCGGTGATGAGTTCGGCGGCCGCAAAGCGGACCGTCCGGCCCTCCGGCCCTTCGGTCTTGAGGCTCTCCCGCCCCGAAAGGAGCGCGGACAGAACATCCGGTGGCGGACTGCCGGCCTCGCCGGGGGCGGAGAATATCGCATCGCCCCGGGCATCGAAGATGAAGAGCGAGTAGCTCGGCGGCAGATCGGCCGCGCGGAAGAGCGCGCCCATGCTGTCGGCGAGGATCGAGATCGAGACGGCGCCGAGCCCCGGCTCGTCCGGATCGACCGGCATGCCCATGATGATCACCGGCAGGCCCGTGACACGACCCTGCCGCAGCGAGCCGACAGCGAATTCGCCGCTCTCCATCGCGCGCCTGAACCAGCCCTGGTCGCTCGCATTGATGGGGCCGGGCAGGGGGCGGGCGCTGCAGATCACATCGCCCTCGGCCGAGAGGCGCGCCATGTTGCCGATCACCGAGTGGAGCGAGGCGATCGCCCTCAGCCCCTCGCTGCAACCGGGCTCCTCGGCGGAGCGGATCGCCTCCTGCACGCGGGTGATGAGGAGGATCTCGTGCGCGATGCCGAAGACGCGTCCGGCCGCGCGCGACAGGAGCGCTGCATCGGTGGGGAGCGATTGGGCGAGCGCGGCCCGCTGCCGCATGTATTCCTGGGAGGCCGTGATGAGGGTGAAGATCAGTATAGGGAGCATCGCGAGCGCGACAACGAGGAGGAGCCGGCTGCGCACCGACGCGAAGGGATCTCTGTCACGCCCTGCTTTCAACACCTCGCCACGTGCCGATGGGCCCCGCTACCTGGAATCCGCCAGGAAGCGTCCGCCCGTGGAAGCCGGCAGGATCGCACCCGCCGCAGCCGTTCCGATATCGGCCCCCCCCCCCCAGTTTTGCCTCGAGTTCGCGCCGTGCCCGCGAGACACGGCTCTTGATGGTTCCGACCGCGCAGCCGCAGATCGCGGCCGCCTCTTCATAGGAGAACCCGTCCACCGATACCAGCATGAGCGCCTCGCGCTGGTCGGCCGTCAGCTTGGCGAGCTCGCGGGCGAGATCGTTCAGATGCAGCTTGCTCGGCTGGGTCTCGTGGACGCCGGGCTCGATCTCCATGCCGTCGCGGTTGAGCTCGACGATGCGCTTCTTCTTGCGCAGCTCGTTGAAGAAGAAATTCCGCAGGATCGTGAACAGCCAGGCCTTCATGTTGGTGCCCTGGTTGAACGAGTCCCGGTTCGCCCAGGCCCGCGTCAGCGTTTCCTGCACGAGATCGTCGGCCCAGTCGGGCGTGCCGCACAGCGAGCGGGCGAACGCCCTCAGATTGGGGACGAGCGCGATCATCTCGGCCTTGAAGGCCGCAACGTCGGTCATGCTTTCCCCTTCTTGCCGTGAGAGTTGGTCGCCGGGGCCTCGCCGGGCGGGTCGTCCTCGCCCGCGCCGAGGCGGTCGAGCAGGGATCGCAGATCGTCGGGGAGCGGTTCCTCGGCATAGCTGCCATAGAGCTCGCGGAGCTTTTCCCCCAGCCAGTCGGCCTTGGCCGCCCGGGCGCGCGCGGAATTGGGATCGGGCCGCGGTTTGCCGGGCTCGCTGGACTTGGACTTCTCGCTCATTCACGCACTCGCTCTCGGGGTGACACCGGCGGATCGGAATGGAAACCTGCCCGGGCGCCGAAGGTTCCCGGTCGAGGGAACTATTTCACGCGGACCGGGTTGTCCCGCAATTGAACAACGTGATGTCCCCGAGGAGCACCATGCGCATCGCTGACCAGCTTCAGCCTGTTCTCCCCATGCTACGCCGCTATGCGCGGGCCCTGTCCGGCTCGCAGGCGAGTGGCGACACCTATGTCCGCATCATGCTGGAGACGCTGATCACCGAGCCCCAGCACTGGGATCTCGGCTCGGCGCCCCGGATCGCCGCCTTCAAGCTCTTCCACCAGGTCTGGTCCGCCGTCGGGCTCGACGTGCCGGCCGCCGGCCTCGACGCCAATGGCCGCGTGCAGATGGCCGACGAACGCCTCGCCAGCCTGCCCCCGCGCAGCCGGCAGGCGCTCCTGCTCACCGCCATGGAGGGCTTTTCCCGCGAGGAGACGGCGGAAGTGCTCGGCATGGCGCCCGAGGCCGTCTCGGGGCTCCTCGACGAGGCCGAGGACGACATCCGCGCGCTCACCCGCGCCAAGGTGCTGGTGATCGAGGACGAGCCCATCATCGCGCTCGACATTGCCGGCCTCGTGGAGGGGCTCGGTCATTCGGTCACCTCCATCTGCTCCACCCGCGACGAGGCGGTCTCGAGCGTGGAAAGCCAGCGCCCCGACCTCGTGCTCGCCGACATCCAGCTCGCCGACGGCAGCTCCGGCATCGATGCGGCGGTGGACATACTGAGCCGCGTCCAGGTGCCGATCGTCTTCGTGACAGCCTTTCCCGAGCGGCTCCTCACCGGGCGCAAGGTGGAGCCGACCTTCCTCATCACCAAGCCCTTCCAGCCCAATGCGGTCCGCGCCGCCATCTCGCAGGCGCTGTTCTTCCAGCAGAACGCCCGCACCATCAGCTGAAGCGGAACAAGGCGCGGGGCGCGCCTGTTCCCCCCGCTGGATGGGAACAGGAGGTGCCTATGGCCACCAACGGCATGAACGACCAGATGCAGGCGATCAAGGCGGACATGGCCGCGCTCAGGGACGATCTCGCCGTGCTGATGAAGGACATGTCGAGCCTGAGACAGGCGGCGGGCGCGCAGGTGCACGCCCGTGTCGAGGAAACCCGTGCCGACATGGCCGGCAGCCTCGAGAGCGCGACCCACAGCGTGGGCAGGGCCGCCGCCGAGCAGGTCCAGACCGCCCGCCGCTCGGTGCGCGAGCATCCGCTGACCTCGGTGGCGGCGGCCTTCGGGATCGGCTTTCTCCTCGCCCGCCTCGTGCGCGACTAGGAGGGACGCCATGTTGTCCCGCCTCGGATGGCGCGCGGGCGCGTCCATCCTCCTCCTCACGAGCTATGTCCTCGCCGTGATCGGCTGCGCCATCTGGATCGCCGATGCGCTCGGCGCGGTCGCGGCGTCCTTCCTCCTCGCGGGCGTGCTGCTGACGGCGGGGCTCATCGCCCTCGTCCTCGCCCGGCCTCAGGCGACGAAGGCGGGCGGGCCCTCGCCCGCAGCGGACCAGGACGACGCCCGGGCCCCGCTGGAGGGCCTCGAGGCGCTCTGCGCGCGCCGTCCGCTCGTGGGGCTCGGGCTCGCCGTGGCGCTCGGCTTTCTCGACGGGATGGACGAGCGCCGCCCCCCGCGCTGACGCGCCGTCCGGCGAAGCCGCCGC
>JACAEB010000115.1 GCA_013389075.1 Alphaproteobacteria bacterium | reverse complement strand
TCGGTGAGCGCGCGCACCCGCGCCCGGAACTCGGCGAGGAACTGGTGGCGCAGGCCCGGCTCGCGGATCGTGCCCACCTCCTCGGTCAGCCGCGCCTCGAGCGTCTGCCGGCCTTGCGGATCGGCGATATCCACAGCGCCGAGCGCGTTCGTCCACAGGGCTTCCACAAGCGGCTCGGCCGCCGCCAGCACCTCGGCGATGGCCTGAGGGCCGTGCGCGCGCACGACATCGTCCGGGTCCTGCCCGTCGGGCAGGCGGGCGACGCGGATGCGCGTCTGCGCCCCGAGATCGGGCAGGAGCGTCGCGAGCGCCCGGGCGGCGGCGGCCCGGCCGGCCGCATCGCCGTCGAACATCAGCACCACCTCGCGGGCGATCTGGAAGAGGCGCTTGCCTTGCGCGGCCGTCAGCGCCGTGCCGAGCGGGGCGACCGCCTCGGGCAGGCCGGCCCGCGCGAGGGCGATCACGTCCATATAACCTTCCACCACGATCAGCCGGCCTGACCGGCGGGCGTGGGGGCCCGCCCTGTGGAGATTGAAGAGGACCTCGCCCTTGTGGAAAAGCGGGGTCTCGGGCGAGTTGATGTATTTGGCCTTCTCGGCCGGATCGAGCGCCCGGCCCCCGAAGGCGATCACCTTTCCGCGCATGTCGTGGATGGGCACGATGAGGCGGTTGCGGAAGAGGTCGACGAAGCCCGAACCCGACCGCCGCGGCCGCACGAGGCCCGCCGCCTCCAGCACCCCGGGCGGGGTGCCGCCCCGCGTCAGCGCGTCGTGAAGATGGCTCCAGGCGTCGGGCGCAAGGCCGAGGCCGAAGGCCTCCGCGAGCGGCCGCGAGAGGCCGCGCCGCTCGAGATAGGACCGCGCGGCGGCGCCCCGCGGCCCCCAGAGCTCGCCGGCATAGAGCGTCGCGGCCCGCTCCATCACGGTCGCGAGCGCGGCGCGGGCATCGGCCTCGGCGCGCGCGCCCGCGCTCTGGCGCGGTGTCGGCAGGGCAAGGCCGGCGCCCTCGGCGAGACGCTTCACCGCCTCCTCGCGGGTGAGGCCCTCCGTCTCCTCGAGAAAGGTTATGGCGCTCCCGGATTTTCCGCAGCCGAAGCAATGATAGAGCTTCTTGTCCTCCTCGACGTGGAAGGAGGGCGTCGCCTCGTCATGGAAGGGGCAGCAGGCCCAGAAGTCGCGCCGCGCCGGATTGGAGCGCCGCCGGTCATAGGCCACGCGCCGGCCCACCACCTCCACGAGGGAGGTGCGGGCGAGCACGTCGTCGATGAACCAGCGCGGAAACGCCATGAATCCCCTCGGACAATCGCCAGGTCATAGCACCGGGACGGCGCCTTGCGGGCCCGTCCCGGCCTGTTTTCCGGTGATTCGGCTGGGGAGAGCGTGTGAACAGGCTGTGAGCGGTGTCAGCTCGCCAGCATGGTCTTCACGATGGCGCTCGCCCGGCCGAAATCCATCTGCCCGGCATAGCGCTCCTTCAGCGTGCCCATGCAGCGGCCCATGTCCTTGAGGCCGCAGGCGCCGATCTCCTGCACGACCGTTCCGCAGGCGGCCTTGATCTCGTCCGACGTGAGCTGGCGGGGCAGGAAGCCCTCGATGATGGCCTTCTCCTCGCGTTCCTGCTCGGCGAGATCGGCCCGGCCCGCATCCTCGTAGGTCTTGATGGACTCCTCGCGCTGGCGGACCATCTTGGTCAGCACCTGCAGGATCTCGTCCTGGCTCGCGCCCTCGCAACGGTCCTCGGACCGGGCGGCGATGTCGCGATCCTTGATGGCGGCCATCATGAGCCGGAGCGTGGAGATGCGGCGCGCGTCGCGCGCCTTCATCGCGTCCTTCAGCGCCGCCGTGATGTTGTCCCGCATCGTGTCATCCTTTTGCTGCGCCGCAGCATCAATTGGCCGCGACAGCGAGCCGGCTGGCGATCCCGCCGGCCCGGCCCTACCCAACCTGTTGTTTTTGTTGCACTTTCATCGACCGGAGATACGCTTGACGCCTTTGCACCGCCTGCGTAGTCTCCCCCGAACTTTTCGCTCAAGGCCCCCCGGCCCGAACCCGATCCGGTTTCGCCTGTTTGCGTCCCGTCGGGAGGGGAATGTGGTCCGATCCGGCGCGAAATTCAAGCACCCAGCGCGCACCGCGCCGGCGGCCGGGGGTCCGCCAGGACCCCCGGCGGCCCGCCGGATCCTCGAACGGACGAAGGAAACCGCCATGGCCGACAGGATTGAGCAGGTGCAGCAAGGGGCGACCGGGCTTCTCGTCCTCGCCGACGGCACCGTCTACGCCGGGCGCGGGGCAGGCGCTGCCGGCAGCGCGGTCGGCGAGGTGTGCTTCAACACGTCGATGACCGGCTATCAGGAAATCCTGACCGACCCCTCCTATGCGGGGCAGATCATCGCCTTCACCTTTCCCCATATCGGCAATGTCGGCACCAACCCCGAGGATATCGAGGCGGGCAGCCCGCCCCTGCGCGGGGCCATCTTCCGCCGGGCCATCACCGCGCCCTCGAACTGGCGCGCCGCCGATCCGCTCGATGCCTGGCTGAAGGCGCGCAACGTGGTGGCGCTGACGGGCATCGACACGCGCGCCCTCACCCGCCGCATCCGCGAGAAGGGCATGCCCAACGCCGTCATCGCCCATGCGCCGGACGGGCGCTTCGACCTGCCGGCGCTGAGGGCCGAGGCCGCGCGCTGGCCGGGGCTCGAGGGCATGGACCTCGCGCGCGAGGTCACCTGCCGGCAGACCATGAGCTGGGACGAGACGCCCTGGGTGCTCGGCTCGGGCTATGGCCGCTCGACGCGCGAGGACTTCCATGTCGTCGCGATGGATTTCGGCATCAAGCGCAACATCCTGCGCTCGCTCGCGGGGCTCGGCGCGAAGGTGACCGTCGTGCCGGCGACCGCCACCGCCGAGGAGGTGCTCGGCCATCGTCCGGACGGGATCTTCCTCTCGAACGGGCCGGGCGATCCGGCCGCCACGGGCGAGTATGCCGTACCGACCATCCGTTCCCTGATCGATGCGGGCAAGCCCGTCTTCGGCATCTGCCTCGGCCATCAGATGCTGGGCCTCGCCCTCGGCGCGCGCACCCGGAAGATGCATCAGGGCCATCACGGGGCCAATCATCCGGTCAAGGATCTCACCACCGGCAAGGTCGAGATCACCTCGATGAATCACGGCTTCACCGTCGACCGCGAGAGCCTGCCGGCGGGCGTCGTCGAGACCCATGTCTCGCTCTTCGACGGCACCAATTGCGGTCTCGCCCTCGAGGCCGCACCGGTCTTCTCGGTGCAGTATCACCCCGAGGCCTCACCAGGCCCCCATGACAGCCACTATCTCTTCGAGCGCTTCAGGGGGCTGATCGGGAAAGGCTGAGGGCCGCGCCCCCCTCACCCAACCCTCTCCCCCAGGCGGCGAGGGGCCCGATCAGACTCACAGCTTGAAGACCCGGGCCTGCTGTGCCATGCCTTCGGCCACCTCGCCCAGGCGGTCCTTCCCACGTCGGCCCCAGAGCCGCCTCCGTTGAGCTCGCGCCAATGCCAAAGCGTACCGACATCTCCTCGATCCTGATCATCGGCGCCGGCCCGATCGTCATCGGCCAGGCCTGCGAGTTCGACTATTCGGGCGCCCAGGCCTGCAAGACGCTGCGGGCCGAGGGCTACAGGATCATCCTCGTCAATTCGAATCCCGCCACCATCATGACCGACCCCGAGGTGGCGGACCGGACCTATATCGAGCCCATCACCGCCGATTTCGTCGCCAAGGTGATCGCCGCCGAGCGCCCCGACGCGCTCCTGCCCACCATGGGCGGTCAGACCGCGCTCAACTGCGCGCTCGAGCTCGAGCGGCGCGGCGTGTTGCGCGAATTCGGGGTCGAGCTCATCGGCGCCCGCTCCGAGGCCATCAACATGGCCGAGGACCGCCAGCTCTTCCGCGAGGCCATGGACCGCATCGGCCTCGAGTCCCCCAAGAGCGTCTCCTTCACCGGCGACTACTATCAGCGCGAGGGCGCCCACAAGGAGATCGTGAGCATCCTCAAGCCCGAATCCGAGGCGCAGGCGCTCGCCGCGATGGAGGAGGTGGGCCTGCCCGCCGTCATCCGTCCCTCCTTCACGCTCGGGGGCACGGGCGGGGGCATCGCCTACAACCGCGAGGAATTCCTCACCATCGTGGCGCAAGGGGTCGCCGCCTCGCCCACCAATCACGTGCTCATCGAAGAGTCCGTCCTCGGATGGAAGGAGTACGAGATGGAGGTGATCCGCGACAAGGCGGACAACTGCATCATCGTCTGCTCGATCGAGAACATTGACCCGATGGGCGTGCATACGGGCGATTCCATCACCGTCGCCCCGGCGCTGACGCTGACGGACAAGGAATACCAGATCATGCGCTCGGCCTCGATCGCGGTGCTGCGCGAGATCGGGGTCGAAACCGGCGGCTCGAACGTTCAGTTCGCGGTGCATCCGGAGACCGGGCGGCTCGTCGTCATCGAGATGAACCCGCGCGTCTCGCGATCCTCCGCCCTCGCCTCCAAGGCCACGGGGTTCCCGATCGCCAAGGTCGCCGCGCGCCTCGCCGTCGGCTACACGCTCGACGAGCTCACCAACGACATCACCGGCGTCACCCCCGCCTCCTTCGAGCCCACGATCGACTATGTGGTGACGAAGATCCCGCGCTTCGCCTTCGAGAAGTTCCCCGGCGCCGTCCCCATACTGACGACCTCGATGAAGTCGGTGGGCGAGGCCATGGCCATCGGGCGCTCCTTCGAGGAGTCCATGCAGAAGGCGCTGCGCTCGCTCGAGATCGGCCTTTCGGGCTTCGACGAGATCGAGATCGAGGGGCTCGGCGGGGACGACGACCGCAACACGCTGCTCGCCGAGCTCGCCCGCTCGACCCCCGACCGCATCCTCAAGGTGGCGCAGGCGTTCCGGCACGGGCTCTCGCTTGCGGATGCCCACAAGGCCTCGGCGATCGATCCCTGGTTCCTCGCCCGGATCGAGGGCATCGTCCGCGTCGAGGCCGAAGTGCGCGAGCGGGGTCTGCCGCGGGATGCCGAAAAGCTCCGTGAGCTGAAGGCGCTCGGCTTCTCGGACAAGCGCCTTGCAATGCTCACCGGGCAGAGCACCGAGGCGGTGACGGCGGCGCGCCATGCGCTCGGCGTCCGCCCCGCCTTCAAGCGCATCGACACCTGCGCCGCCGAGTTCGCCGCCCTCACCCCCTACATGTACTCGACCTACGAGGTGCCGGGCGGGGACGGCCGCGTCGACTGCGAGGCGGACCCCTCCCTCGCGCGCAAGGTGATGATCATCGGCGGGGGGCCGAACCGGATCGGCCAGGGGATCGAGTTCGACTATTGCTGCTGCCATGCCGCCTTCGCCCTGCACGGGGCGGGATTCGAATCGATCATGGTCAACTGCAATCCCGAAACGGTGTCCACGGACTACGACACCTCGGACCGGCTCTACTTCGAGCCGCTGACGGCCGAGGACGTGCTCGAGATCGTGCATGTGGAGGCCTCGCGCGGCACGCTTCTTGGCTGCATCGTCCAGTTCGGCGGGCAGACCCCGCTCAAGCTCTCGGGCCCGCTCGCCCGTGCCGGCGTGCCCGTGCTCGGCACGACGCCGGACGCGCTCGACCTCGCCGAGGACCGCGAGCGCTTCCGCGCGCTCCTCGACCGGATCGGCCTCAAGCAGCCGCGCAGCGCCATCGCCGCCTCGCGCGAGGCCATCTTCACCGCCGCGCGGGAGGTGGGCTTTCCGCTCCTCCTGCGGCCCTCCAACGTGCTCGGCGGCCGGGCCATGGAGATCGTGCGCGAGGATGGCGGGCTCGAACGCGCCTATGTCACCTCGCGGCGCTTCGATTTCGAGGAGGAGGGCCCCGTCCTCATCGACGCCTATCTCCAGGACGCGACCGAGGTCGATGTCGACGCGCTCTCCGACGGGCACGACGTGTTCGTCGCCGGCATTCTCGAGCATATCGAGGAAGCCGGCATCCACTCGGGCGACTCGGCCTGCTCGCTGCCGCCCTATTCGCTCTCGCCCGCCATCGTGGCCGAGCTCGTCCGTCAGACCGAGGTGCTCGCCCGGGCGCTGTCCGTCGTGGGGCTGATGAACGTCCAGTTCGCCATCCAGGGCGGGGAGATCCACGTGCTCGAGGTCAACCCGCGCGCGAGCCGCACCGTGCCCTTCGTCGCCAAGACCATCGGCATCCCGATCGCCTCCATCGCCGCGCGGGTGATGGCGGGCGAGCGCCTCGCGAGCTTCGGCCTCGTCTCGCGCCCGCTCGATCATGTGGCGGTGAAGGAAGCCGTCTTCCCCTTCGCCCGCTTCAGCGGCGTCGACACGATCCTCGGACCGGAGATGCGCTCCACCGGCGAGGTGATGGGGCTCGACCGCACCTTCGAACGCGCCTTCGCCAAGAGCCAGATTGCCGCCGGAACCCATCTGCCCACGGCGGGCACCGTGTTCGTCTCGGTCAAGGACCGCGACAAGCCGGCGATCGTTCCCCTCGCGCGGCGGCTCGTCGAGATGGGCTTCTCGCTGATGGCGACCGGCGGCACGGCCGACTTCCTCGCCGGGCACGCCATCCCTGTGCGGCGGATCAACAAGGTGCTCGAAGGCCGGCCCCACATCGTCGACTCCATGAAGAACGGCGAGGTCCAGCTCGTCTTCAACACCTCCGAGGGTCTGAAATCCATCGAGGATTCGCGTCAGATCAGGCGCACCGCCCTGCAGGACCAGATCCCCTACTACACCACCGTCGCGGGGGCGAAGGCCGCCGTCGCCGGCATCGCCGCCATCCGGGGCGGCAGCCTCGACGTCACGGCGCTCCAGGACTACACGGCCAGGGCGCGGGGCTGAGGGGACGTCCCTTCTCTTGACGTCCGAGCCCGAGCCGGTGGATGCTTGCGAACGCGCCGGACGGGGCGGTGCGGGACGGGCGAAGGCCGGTCCCTCCCCCGGAACGGCGCTGGGATCCGACCTGTGGTCATGGGTCCGGCCTTGGCGCTGACCGGTGCCCCGACTGGCGGCGGTGCCCCTTGCTCCGGGCCGACGGCATCCCGAACAGACGCTAACCTACGCCACGCTTGCAACCTTGCAGGCGGGGCTCGGATTGTCTCTGAGGCCCGGCCGGCAGCGTCGCGCCGACCAAGGACCGCCCTCCCGCACGGAGGCGCGGCGGACGAAAGGAAAGTCGAGCGATATGGAAAAGATTCCGATGACGGCGGATGGCTATCACAAGCTCGAACGGGAGCTGAAGCAGCTCAAGACCGTCGAGCGCCCCGCGGTCATTCAGGCCATTGCCGAAGCGCGCGCCCATGGCGACCTCTCGGAGAATGCCGAATATCACGCCGCCAAGGAGCGTCAGGGCTTCATCGAGGGCCGGCTGATGGAGCTCGAGGACCTGATCAGCCGAGCGCAGGTGATCGACGTCTCGCGCCTCACCGGCGACAGCGTGAAGTTCGGGGCGACCGTCAGCCTCGTCGACGAGGACACCGAGGAGGAGAGCCGCTATCAGATCGTGGGCGACCACGAGGCCGATGTGCGCGAGGGCCGCATCTCCATCTCCTCGCCCATCGCGCGGGCGCTGATCGGCAAGGGCGTGGGCGATGTCGTCGAGGTCGCCACGCCGGGCGGCGGCCGCTCCTACGAGATCCTGAAGGTGGAGTACGTCTGAGGCGGAGGCGCGCATGCCGCCGGTCATCCGGGCACTGACCGATGGCCGGGCCGGCATCCGGACCCAGGTGCTGGGCCTCGCCGAGGCGCTCGCCGCCCGCACCGGCGGACGGGTCGTGGAGGCGAGCGTGCGCCTGCGGCCGGCCTTCGCCGCCCTTCCCGAACGCCTTCTCGCATGGCTCGTCCCCCTCGGCCTCTCGCCCGTCCGTCTCGACGCGCCGGAGGGTGGCGTTCCGGACGTGCTGATCGCTGCGGGGCGGGCGGGCCTTGCCGCCTCGCTGTCCGCCCGCAGGCACGCGCCGCAGGTCTTCCGTGTACAGATCCAGGACCCGCGCCTCGATCCCGCCCTGTTCGACGCGGTGATCGCGCCCGCGCATGACGGGCTCGAGGGCGAGAACGTTCTTGCCCTCCTCGGCGCGCCCAACCGAATCACGCCCGCGCGCCTGGCGGAGGCGAAGGAGGCCTGGGAGACCCGGCTCGCCCATCTGCCCCGCCCGCGCGCGGCCATTCTGCTCGGCGGCCCGAGCCGGGCCTACCGGTTCGGGCCGGCGGAGGCGGCGCGGATCGCGGCCGGGCTTCAGGACCTCGCGGCGCGCTGGCCGGGCGGCTTCCTTCTCACCGGCTCGCGCCGCACCGATCCCGCCGCCCTCGCCACCATCGCCGCCGCCCTGCCGGCGGACCGGAGCTTTCTCTGGGACGGGCGGGGGGAGAACCCCTTCTTCGGCTTCCTCGCCCATGCCGATCATGTTCTGGTCACGGAGGATTCGACCAACATGATCACCGAGGCGGCCGCGACCGGCCGGCCGGTCCATCTCCTCCCGCTCGCGGGGGGCAGCGCCAAGTTCGCCCGCCTCCATGCCGCGCTGATGGCGGCGGGGCATGTGCGCCGCTTCGGGGGGACGCTCGAGGGCCCGCCCCCGCCCGGCCCCCTCGCCGAGACCGCGCGCGCCGCCGACTGGCTCGCGCAGCGCCTTTCCGCGCGCATGCCCCCGGCTTGACGCCTCCCGCCGGCTGGCGTTCGATGAGACAAAACCGGAGGACGCCATGGCCGACCCGGCCACCGGAGAGACCGCCGTCGAGATCGTCGAGGTCAGCCCGCGCGACGGGTTGCAGAACGAATCCCGGCTTCTCTACACCGAAGACAAGATCGCGCTCGTCGAAAGGCTGGCCGCCGCGGGCGCCCGGCGCATCGAGGCCGCCTCCTTCGTGAACCCCCGCCGCGTGCCGCAGATGGCCGATGGCGAGGCGGTGATGGCGGGGCTTTCGGGCCGGACACGGGCCCGCCTCATCGCCCTCGCCCTCAACGAGACCGGCCTGCGCCGGGCGATTGCGGCGCAGGCGGACGAAATCAACTATGTGATGGTGGCAAGCCCCGGCTTCGGCCTCAGGAACCAGAACGCGACGCCCGAACAGTCGGCCGCGCTGTTCGAGACCATCGCCCCGCTCGCCCATGAGGCCGGCATCCCGCTCTCGGTGACCATATCGGTCGCCTTCGGCGATCCGTTCGACGGGGAGGTGCCGCACGGCGTCGTGGCCGAGCTCGCGGCCCGCGCGGCCGGGGCGGGCGCGGACGAGATCGCGCTCGGCGACACGATCGGGGTCGCCGACCCCTGGGATGTCCGGCGGCGGCTCGAGGCGGTGCGGGCGGCAGCGCCCGGCACGCGACTGCGCGTGCATTTCCACGACACGCGCGGCGCCGCGCTCGCCAATATCCACGCATCGCTCGAAGCGGGTGTACGGATCATCGATGCGAGCTGCGGCGGCTTCGGCGGCTGCCCCTTCGCGCCCAATGCCACCGGCAATGTCGCCACCGAGTCGGTGGTCTACATGCTCGAGCGGGGCGGGCTCTCGACCGGGATCGATCTCGACGCGCTGATCGCCACGGCCCGCTGGCTCGAGGAGCGGATCGGCCGGCCGGCCCCCTCGCTCCTCCTGCGGGCGGGCGGCTTTCCCTCTTCCTCACGAGGCTCGCCATGACCCTGCCCTTCCTCAGCTATCCGAGCCTTTCCTTCGGTCACCCGCCCGAGATCGACGCGCTGCGCGAGATGACCGCGCGCTTCGCCGAGAGCGAGATCGCTCCGCTTGCGGAGCGCATCGACCGCGAGGACTGGTTCCCCCGCGCGCTCTGGCCGAAGCTCGGTGCGCTCGGCCTTCTCGGGATCACCGTGGAGGAGGCCGATGGCGGGGCGGGACTGGGCTATCTTGCCCATGTGGTGGCGATGGAGGAGATCTCGCGCGCCTCGGCCAGCGTCGGCCTGTCCTACGGCGCGCATTCGAACCTCTGCGTGAACCAGCTCCGCCGCTGGGGCACGCCCGAGCAGAAGGCGCGCTACCTTCCCGGGCTCCTCTCGGGCGCCCATCTCGGCGCGCTCGCCATGTCGGAGGCCGGCGCGGGCTCGGACGTCGTCTCCATGCGCCTTGCGGCGCGCCGGAGCGGGAGGGGTCATGTTCTCGACGGCACCAAGATGTGGATCACGAATGCTCCGCAGGCGGACGTTCTGATCGTCTATGCCAAGACCGACCCCGAGGCGGGCGCGCGCGGCATCTCCGCCTTCCTGATCGAGAAGGACATGCCCGGCTTCCGCGTCGCGCAGAAGCTCGACAAGCTCGGCATGCGCGGCTCGGAGACGGGGGAACTCGTCTTCGAGGGCTGCCACGTGCCCGAGGAGAACCGTCTCGGCCCGCTCAACGAGGGGGTCCGCATCCTGATGAGCGGGCTCGACTATGAGCGCGTGGTGCTGGCGGGCGGGCCGCTCGGCATATTGAGGGCCTGCCTCGACGCCGTGCTGCCCTATCTCCACGAGCGCCGCCAGTTCGGCCAGCCCATCGGCACGTTCCAGCTCCTGCAGGGCAAGCTCGCCGACATGTATGTCACCACCAATGCGGCGCGGGCCTATGTCTATGCCGTGGCGGCCGCCTGCGACCGGGGCGAGACCACGCGCAAGGATGCGGCGGGCGCGATCCTCTACGCCGCGGAATGCGCGACACGCATGGCGCTCGACGCCATCCAGTGCCTCGGGGGCATGGGCTATATCAGCGAGACGCCGACGGGGCGGCTCCTGCGGGACGCCAAGCTCTACGAGATCGGCGCCGGGACGTCCGAGATCCGCCGGTGGCTCATCGGGCGCGAACTCTTCGCCGAGACCGGCTGAGCCCGCAACCCCGCGCAAGAAACCCCGCGAATGGTCCGTTTATCCTGTAGACTTCGCCCAAACACAATCGACGAAGACGGACCGACGAGCGGATGGGGGGGGCATGGCGCAGGAGAAGGGGACGGGCGCCCCGCGATCAGGCAGGGTGCGCGCGCTCGTCCAGATCCTCGGTCTCATCGTCATCGTCGTCGGGCTCGTCTGGGCGGCTCGCGCGGGCCTGTTCGGCCCCGATCCGCTCGCCTCGCTGCTCGGGCGGGAGACCCCGCAGGACAGCGCACCCGCCGGTGGCGCCGCGGCCCCGGGCGGTGGCCCGGGTCAGGGAGCGGGCCCGGGAGCGGGACCGGGT
>JACAEB010000083.1 GCA_013389075.1 Alphaproteobacteria bacterium | reverse complement strand
TCGGGCGGCGGGGGCTCGGGTTCGGGTTCGGCGGCCGGCTCCTCTTCCGGCTCGGCCTCGGGTTCGGGCTCGGTCGGGCGCAGATTGGTCAGCTCGGCCACGTCGATCAGCTCGACCGGCAGCTCGACGGGCATGGGCGGGCGCTCGCGGCGGCCGAACTCGAAGGGCACGACCATCAGCGTGAAGAGGCCCCCGTGCAGGAGGGCGGATATGATCGGACCTGCCCGCATCTGTTCCGCTCACTCGGCCGGCTGGGGCGGGGTCTCGGTCAGGAAGGCAAGGCGCGTGAAGCCCGCACCCTGGACCGCGGCGGTCACCTGCATGACGAGCCCGTAGGGCACGGCCTTGTCCCCGCGGAAGAAGATCCGCTGGTCATAGCCGCCCTCGGCGATGGCGCGCAGGCTGTCGCCCAGCGTCGCCACGTCCACCGGCGTTTCCTGCAGGTAGACGGTGCCGTCCGCCTGCATCGTGATGGTCAGCGGCTCGGTATCGCCCGAAATGGGCCCCGAGCGGGTTTTCGGCAGCTCCACGGGCACGCCCACGGTCAGGAGCGGCGCGGCCACCATGAAGACGATGAGCAGCACGAGCATCACATCCACGAAGGGCGTGACGTTGATCTCGCTGAGCGGCCGGTAGCCCGACCGTCCCCGGCCGCGCCGTCCGCCACCCGCCGGCGTGAGGGAGCCCGCCATTCAGCCCCTCCGCTGGTCGAGCTGACGGGAGACGATGGCCGAGAACTCGTCCGCGAAACCCTCGAGGCGGGTCGTGTAGCGGGCGAGATCATTGGAGAATTTGTTGTAGGCGAAGCTCGCCGGAATGGCCGCGAAGAGCCCGAGCGCGGTCGCGGCCAGCGCCTCGGCGATGGCGGGGGCCACGACGGCGAGATTGGTGTCGCGCGCGATGGCGATGTCCTGGAAGGCGGTCATGATGCCCCAGACCGTGCCGAAGAGGCCGATGAAGGGCGCCGTGGTCGCCACCGTGGCGAGGAAGTTCATGTGCCGCTCCACCCCGGCGACCTCGCGGCCGATGGTGACGTTCAGCACCTTGTCGATGCGCTCGCCGAGCCCGCCCAGCAGCGAGCGGCCCTCGCCCCCGTCGAGCGAGCGGCGCCATTCGCGCATGGCGGAGGCGAACATCACGGCCATGGGATGATCGGCGCGCGTGCCCACCGTCTGGCTCAGCTCCTCGAGCGACTTGCCCGACCAGAACTGGTCCTCGAACCGGTCGGCGGACTTGCGCAGGCGGCCGAGCTTCATCGACTTGTCGATGATGATCGCCCAGGTCCAGAAGGAGGCGAGCACGAGCATCGCCATCACGGCCTTGACGACGATGTCGGCGCCCATGAACACCGAGATCAGCGAGAAATCATGCGCGGTCACGCCGATCGCCGCCGCGCCGTCCACCACATTTGTCGGATCCATATCCCCTACCTGCCTGCCCGGCCGGCCCCTGGCCGACCCTCGTCCATCCCGCGCGGGCACCCCGCGTAAAACGGCGCGCTGCACCGCCCCGCGCGGCTCCTGCGAGTGTGCCACATTCCGCGCCGCGCGCCACGCACCCCTCGTGAGCGCGACGGCCCGGAACAGTTGCGGAGGATTGGGGCCGATTTGGGGCTTTGGGAAGGGGGTGGAGGGGGCTCACGCGCGGACGGCGGGCTAGGCCGGACAGCGATCTGGCGCCAGAATGCCGTCATGAACCGCTTGCCACAGCATCGGTCCGTCGAGCTTCCGCACCTGCCGGCCGATTGGCGGGTGGGGCGTCATGCGCCCCTTGCCGATGGGCGATTGGCGATCCTGGGCACGCCGGCGGAACCCTCCTCGCCTTTTGAAGGTCAAGGAACCGCCCGTCCGCAGGCCTTTCCAGTGTCCGTGTGGACGTTCGAGGGCGGTGCGCTCGTGCAAGAGTTCAAGGTCTCGGCGTGCGGATTCGTGCCTCATCTTCTCGACCGATTTCCCGACGGGCGATGGCTGCTGGCCGGCGGCGAGGGGGCCTGCCTCCTAGCCCAGGATGGAACGCAGGTCCGTCATCTCGATTTCGGCGAAGGGATCCGCCATCTGAAGATTGATGCCGCTGGGCGGATCTGGGTCGGCTGGGCCGATGAGGGTGTGTTCGGCAATGCGCACTGGCGGGTGCCCGGTGTCGATGCGCCCCCGAGCAGCTACGGGATGGCGGCCTTCGACGACCACGGCAATCTCTTGAAGTGCGCGAGCGTCATTACCGTTGTCGAATGCTATGCGCTGAACGCTTTTGGAGACGAGGCATGGGCCTGTCCGTATACGGAATTCCCGATTTGGCGGATGACCGGCGATCAGGAACACGTCTGGCGGACGTCCTTGGACGGGGTTTGCGCGATTGCCGTCCACGACCCTAACATCCTCGCCGCCGGGGGGTATGACGCAGACGCCAATCTCCTCCAGCTCCTCAAGCTGACGGGCAACAAGGCCCGCGTCATGAAACGATGGCGCCTGCCATTCAATCGATCCGGTCCCGCCTCGGGCTTTCTGTTGGACGGGCGCGGAGATCAGCTGCACCTCGTCCATGACGGCGTCTGGCACCGATGGCGGGTCACGGATTTTCTGGAGTGATACCGGTCACGCAGGAGGCGTGACACTTGCGTCGATCGGGGACGCCGTGCCGCTCTGCATTCCCCGCCGGGCCTGGCTTTCCGTCACTCGGCGACCCCGCTCCCCCGAACCGCATAGTCACTCCGCTGGCGGGTGTGGGGGCGACGCTCGGTTGACGCGGCACTGGGCGAGGCACCGTCGAGGCGTCATCCCGCCACCCGCTCCATTTCCGGCAGATCGGGCCGCAGCACCGTTTTGAGCCGGGCGCGCAGCTCGGGCGGCAGGCGGCGGGGGCGGCCCTCGAAGCTGATGCAGGCCGCATGCACCTCGGCGCGGGCGAGGAGCTGGCCCGCCCGCCTTATGTCCTGCCGGGCTCTGAGCCGGGCGCCCTTCATCTCGGCATAGACCGTCCGCACGATGATGAGATCGTCGATGCGGGCGGGCGCGGCGAAGTCGAGCGAAATGTGCTCGATGGTGAAGGCGAGCGGGGACTGAAGCGCCATGAGATCGGCGTGCGACATGCCGGAGAGGCGCAGGAAATCGCTCCGCCCCCGTTCGAAATAGCGGACATAGTTGGCGTGGTACACCATGCCCGAGAAGTCGGTGTCCTCGTAGTAGATGCGCACCGGCAGGTGATGCACGCGCTCGAGAATGGCGCCGCCGGGCGGCAGATCGGTGGCAAGGCTCATGCGCCCTCCCCCTCGCCGAAGAGATCGTCCGCAGCCGCCCCTTTCGGCGCGGGCAGGCCGAGATGGGCATAGGCGCGCGGGGTGAGGACCCGCCCGCGCGGGGTGCGCTGCAGAAAGCCCCGCTGCAGGAGGAAGGGCTCGATGATGTCCTCGATGGCATCGCGCGGCTCCGACAGGGCGGCGGCGATGGTGTCGATGCCCACGGGGCCGCCGAGAAAGGTCTCGGCGATCACGCGCAGATAGCGGTGGGCGAGCGCGCCGACCCCGATCGGGGCCACAGCGAGCCGGCGCAGCGCTTCGGCGGCGAGTCGCCCATCGACCACGCCCGCCCCCGCATGGCTCGCGAAATCGCGCACCCGGCGCAGGAGACGGTTGGCGATGCGCGGGGTGCCGCGCGCCCGGCCCGCGATCTCGGCCGCGCCATCGGGGGAGAGCTCGAGCGCGAGCACCCGCGCGGCCCGCGCCACGATCTCGGCGAGCTCCCCGGCCGTGTAGAAATCGAGACGCACCGGAATGCCGAAGCGGTCGCGCAAGGGCGTCGTGAGGAGGCCCATGCGCGTCGTCGCGCCGACGAGGGTGAAGGCGGGCAGACCGATGCGCACCGAGCGCGCCGCCGGCCCCTCGCCGATCATGAGGTCGAGCTCGAAATCCTCCATGGCCGGGTAGAGGATCTCCTCGACGGCCGGCGAAAGGCGGTGGATCTCGTCGATGAAGAGCACGTCGCGCGGCTCGAGATTGGTGAGGATCGCGGCAAGATCGCCCGCCTTGGCGAGCACGGGACCCGAGGTCGCCCGGAAGCCGACGCCGAGCTCGTTGGCGATGATCTGGGCGAGCGTCGTCTTGCCGAGGCCCGGGGGCCCGTGAAAGAGCGTGTGGTCGAGCGCCTCCCCGCGCCCGCGCGCCGCCCCGATGAACACGGAGAGATTGGCGCGCATCGCCTTCTGGCCGATGAAGTCGGCGAGCGTCCGTGGGCGGAGCGATGCCTCGGCCGCGTCGGCTTCCGCGGAGCCCGGCTGCACCAGACGCTCCGTGTCCACCCGATCCGGGGCCCTCGCGATCACCGTGCCAGCTCCCTCAGCCCTTCGACGATCAGCCTTTCGGCATCGGCCGCCTCACCGGCCCGCGCCCGCGCGGCCTTGAGCGCACGGGCGGCCTCCGCCTCCCCATAGCCCAGATTGACGAGCGCCGAAAGCGCGTCCGCCTCGGGCCCGGTGGCGCGGGACGTTCCGCCGGCCACGGCGAGGGCGGGCCCGGACTGGGGGGCGAGGGGCCCGCCGGGCACCTTGTCCTTGAGTTCGGCGGAGAGGCGCTTGGCGAGTTTCGGCCCCACGCCGGCGGCGCGGGCGAAGAGCTTGTCGTCGCCGAGAAGCACCGCCTCGGCCAGCGCGTCGGGCGGGGCGATGGAGAGGACCGCGAGGGACACCTTGGCGCCCACGCCCTGCACGGTCTGCAGCGCGCGGAACCAGTCGCGCTCGGCGCGGGACAGGAAGCCGTAGAGTTTCAGGCTGTCCTCGCGCAGATAGGTCTCGATCTGGAGCGCCGCCACACCGCCCTCGGCGAGCGCGCCGAGCGTGCGCGCCGAGACATGGACGAGATAGCCGACCCCGCCCACATCGAGAATGATCCAGCCCTCGCCGATCTCGGCGACGATGCCCTTGAGCCGCCCGATCATGGGGTCCTCCGTGGGGGACGCGACGTCGTCCGGCCGCCGCGCGCGGCCCTCACCCCCGGCCCCTCTCCCGCGGGAGG
>JACAEB010000124.1 GCA_013389075.1 Alphaproteobacteria bacterium | reverse complement strand
GCTTTCTCGTGCCGCAGGGCGGGCCCGGCCCCGCGCGCGCGAGCCTCGTGACCGGCCGGCCCGGCGCGCCGCCCGAGGTCACGGTGCTGGGCTCTGAGGCCTATATTCCGTGGGCGGGCCATACGGCCCGTCATGCGATGGCGGAGGTCCACGCGCTCATCGCCAGCGCACGGCTCTCGCTCGTCTTCGTCAACACCCGCTCGCAGGCCGAACTCGTGTTCCAGGAGCTCTGGCGGCTCAACGAGGCGGCCCTGCCCATCGCGCTCCATCACGGTTCGCTCGCCCGCGAGCAGCGCCAGCGCGTCGAGGCCGCCATGGCCGAGGGCTCCCTGCGGGCGGTGGTCTGCACCTCGACGCTCGATCTCGGCATCGACTGGGGCGATGTCGATCTCGTCATCCATGTCGGCGCGCCGAAGGGCGCAAGCCGGCTCCTCCAGCGGATCGGGCGGGCCAATCACCGGCTGGACGAGCCCTCGCGCGCGGTCCTCGTGCCCTCGAACCGGTTCGAGGTTCTCGAATGCGAGGCGGCGCGCGAGGCGGCGGAGAAGGGCGAGCTCGACGGCGAGCCCCCGCGTCCGGGCGGGCTCGACGTGCTCGCCCAGCACGTGCTCGGCACGGCCTGCGCCGGGCCGTTCGATGCCGATGATCTTTATGCGGAGGTGATCTCCGCCGCGCCCTATGCCGGCCTGCCGCGGCAGACCTTTGACCGCATTCTCGATTTCGTCGCCACGGGCGGCTATGCGCTCAGGAGCTATGAGCAGTTCCGGCGCATCCGTCAGGGAGCGGACGGTCTGTGGCGTGTCAGCCATCCGCGCGTCCTGCGCGCCTACCGGATGAATGTCGGCACCATCATCGAGGCGCCGATGCTGAAGGTGCGCCTCGTCAGGGCGATGCCCGCGCGCGGGGGCCATGTGCTCGGCGAGGTGGAGGAGGGGGTGGTCGAAGGGCTGACGCCGGGCGACACCTTCCTCTTCGCCGGCCGGATCCTCCGCTTCGAGACGATCCGGGGCACGGAGGTCCTGGTCACGCGCGGGACGGGCGAGGCGCCCATGGTCCCGGTCTGGGCCGGGGGCAAGTTCCCGCTCTCGACCTTCCTCGCCGCGCGGGTGCGCGCGCTGCTCGCGCACCCCTCCGACTGGGAGCGCCTGCCGGTCCAGGTCGCCGAATGGCTCGCGCTGCAACGGGCGCGCTCGCGCCTGCCGCGCCCGGGCGAGCTGCTGGTCGAGACGTTTCCGCGCGGCGGCAGGTTTCATCTCGTCGCCTATCCGTTCGAGGGCCGGCTCGCCCATCAGACGCTCGGCATGCTGCTCACGCGGCGGCTCGAACGGGCGGGGGTCCAGCCGCTCGGCTTCGTGGCGAGCGAGTATGCCCTCAGCGTCTGGGGGCTGCGCGACATGGCGGAGCTGTCAATGGACGAGCTCTTCGCCGAGGACATGCTGGGCGACGATCTCGAGAGCTGGCTCGCCGAATCGGCCCTCCTCAAGCGGAGCTTCCGGCAGTGCGCGGTGATCGCGGGGCTGATCGAGCGGCGCTTTCCGGGGCAGGAGAAGTCGGGCCGGCAGGTCACCTTTTCCTCCGACCTCATCTATGATGTGCTGCGCCGGCATGAGCCGGGCCACATCCTTCTCGAAGCCACCTATCACGACGCCGCGCGGGGCCTTCTCGACATCGAACGGCTCGGCGGCCTTCTCGCCCGCGTGCGGGGCCACATCGTGCACAGGAAGCTCACGCGCATCTCGCCGCTCGCCGTGCCGGTCATGCTCGAGATCGGGCGCGAGCCGGTGCAGGGCGCGGCCGGCGAGGCACTCCTGCGCGAGGCGGCCGATGCGCTCCTCGCCGAGGCGGGCGGGCGCTAGAGGGCGGGCATGACCCGGACCGACATTACGCTCGCCGGCCTCAGCGTGCGGCTCGATCCCGCGGGAGCGGCGTTCCTGCCGGACTTCGGCACACTGATCGTCTCCGATCTCCACCTCGAGAAGGCCTCGGCCTTCGCCGCGCGCGGCCAGCCCCTGCCGCCCTATGACACCGAGGATACGCTCGCCCGCCTCGAGGCGGTGATCGAGGCTCATGCGCCCGCCCGCCTCGTCTCGCTCGGCGACAGCTTTCATGACGGGGAGGCCGGCGCGCGCATGGCGCCGTCGCATCTGCGCCGGCTCCGGGCTCTGACCGATCGCCTCGCCACGGTCTGGATCACCGGCAATCACGATCCCGTCCCGCCCGCCTCGGGCGGCGAGGTGCGGGCGGAGCTGCCGCTCGGCCCGCTGGTCCTGCGGCATGAGCCGCGCCCGGGCGCTCTGGGGGAGATCGCGGGCCATTTCCACCCGTGCGCGAGCCTCACGCTCAGGGGCCGGCGGCTCCGGCGCAAATGTTTCGCCACGGATGGCAGCCGGCTGATCCTGCCCGCCTTCGGTGCCTTCACGGGCGGGCTCGATCTCGGCGCGCCGGCGCTCGCGACGCTGTTCGGGCCGGGGCTCGAGGCCTTCCTCCTCGGCGCGGGCACGCTCTACCGCTTTCCGGCGGGGGCCCTCGACCCCTCGCGCCTCAAAGCGTGAGGACGCGGGCGAGACAGGCGCCAAGCGAGCCCACCACGAGCACGGTCAGCGGCACGCGCAGGCCGGGATACCAGGCCGGCGCCTCGCCCCGCCGCGTCGCCCTGAGGTCGGAGACGAGCAGGCCCGCAAAGGCCATGACCAGCAGCGCCATCTGCACCACGCGGTTCTCGATCACCATGACCGGCCAGGCGATCAGCGCGGGCAGGATGGAGACGATCAGCGGTCCGAAGCGCGGGCCCGCCGGCCCCGCCATGGCGATGCCCCAGCGCACCCCGCCCATAAAGGCGAGAATGATGGTCGTAAGCTGGATCAGCGTGGGCAGGGCGAAGGCGGCGACCGCATCCGATCCCGCCCAGACGAGGACCGCGAGGATCACCACAGGCAGCGCGCCCGCATAGCCGAGAGCCGCCGCGGGCTGGGGGATCTGGCCGTCGCCACCGCGTCCGCCGCCGCCCGCCTCGATCTCACCATTGGTCATCGGCTCCCTCCCTGCCGGGTGATCTCGCACCGACTATGGCGTGCGGGCCGGCCCTTGTCATGCGCGCCCGGGAGCGGCCAATCAGCGCTGACGGAAGATGAGATTGCCGCCAAGGCCCATCAGCGTCGCCATCAGGATCACCCCGAGCGCGTAGAAGACGGGGGCGGAATGGGCGAGGTCGTAGACGAGCCGCTCGAAGCCCGTCTTCTCGATGTGGAAGGACATGGAGCGCGCCCCGAGGATGCTGCCCTCGCGCAGGAGGTAGACCTCCACCTGATAGCGGCCGACCTGCGCATTGGCCGGTATGGGCACCGGCGCGCGGAAGAGGCTGTCGCGGAAGAAGAGCGCGTCGGGGAACTCGCGATAGAGGCCCTGCTTGATCTTGGTGCGGACGAGCGCGCGCGCGAAGGTGTCCGCGTCCACGGCCTCCGGCACGGCGCCGGCCGAGAGATCGGGGTCGGGGTCGATGAAGGCCGTGCCGATGCCGTTCCGCCGCAGCACGCTCGGCGTCGCGATCTCGCCGAGGGGCCGGTTGCTCACGACGTAGTAGAGGCTCGGCACCGGTTCGAAGCGGACGACATGCCGGTTGATCCAGAAGGCCACGACGCGCTCCTTGCGGCGCACCGTCAGCGGCACGGGCGGGCCGCGCACCACGACCACCACATCGAAGGTTCCGGGCGGCACGGGGGTCGGGGAAACGACCGTCCCGTAGAGGAGGAGGCTCGCCCCGGTGAAGTTCGAGGTGATGGCGAAGGCGTAGTCGGAGAGATCGGCCTGCACCGACTGCGCCCCGGCCGGCCGCGGGCAAAGGCCGAACAGCGCGAGGAGGGCGAGCGCGGCAAGGGCCCGAGGCGTCATGGCGCGCCCCCCGGCAGGATGACCGAATAGACGTCCGCGGGCGGCGTCACCACGTCCCAGGCGAGCCGTCCGCAGACGGTGATCACGAGGATGGCAAGGAGGGCCCGGAGCTCCTCGCCCCGCAGGCGCGCCCCGAACCGGACGCCGAACTGCACGCCGATCACGCCCCCCACGATGAGAAGGAAGGCGAGGACCCCGTCGACCGACTGGCTGTTCACCGCATGCAGAAAGGAGGTCAGCGCGGTGATGAAGATGATCTGGAAGAGGGACGTGCCGATCACGACCTGTGTCGGCATGCGCAGGACGTAGATCATCGCGGGCACGATGATGAACCCCCCGCCCACGCCCAGAACCGCCGCGAGCACGCCCACGAACATGCCCACGACGAAGGGCGGAATGGCGCTCATGTACAGCTTGGACCGCCGGAAGCGCACCTTGAAGGGCAGGGCGTGGAACCAGGCATGGTGCCCGCCGCGTCCGCGCCCGCGCGAGGTCCCGCGCAGCTTTCCCACGCTCTCCCACAGCATCAGGATGCCGATGGTGCCGAGGAAGAGGACGTAGCTCAGCGTGATGAAGAGATCGATCTGGCCGAGGGAGGCGAGATAGTCGAAGAGGACGACGCCGAGGCCGGCGCCGAGCGCGCCCCCCGCGACGAGCACGAGCCCCATGCGGAAGTCGACACTGCCGCGCCGCATGTGCGCGAGCACGCCGGACACGGAGGAGGCGAGGATCTGGCTCAGCACGGTCGCCACCGCCACGGTGGGCGGGATCCCGGCGAAGATGAGGAGCGGGGTCATCAGGAATCCCCCGCCCACTCCGAACATGCCCGAGAGCACGCCGACCGCGCCCCCAAGGCCCAGCAGCAGGAAGATGTTCGCGGAGATTTCCGCTATCGGCAGATAGATCTGCATTGCCAGGGTATGGACGCGGGGACTGGGCGCTCTGGATACGGAGGGTTGACGGGGCGGCGGTCGGTCACGGAACGGCTCGGCAGGGACGGGTGGGACGCCCGGCGGCAGGGCGCCTGTGCACGATCGCCCCGGACGCGGGAAATCGCGCCCAGGGAGCATTGCGAGGGGTTAGCATGATCGCGGGCGGTTGCCTAGCGGCGGCGGCAAAGGGGCGCGGCTGTGACGGTCGCCACAGGCGCGCGCCGCGCGGGGTCCCCATGTGCCTTCAGAGACAGGAGACCCCGCCATGCCCATGCAGCTTCAATATGCCGTCGGCCTCGCCCTTTTCGCCTTCATCGCCATCGGTCCGGCGGTGCTGGGCTCGTGACGCGGGACGTCATTGCGAGCGCGAAGCGCGTGGCAATCCAGGCCCCGGTCGGGGCCCCTCAAAGCTGCGCGAGGGCCTGGTCGAGGTCGGCGATGATGTCGCTCACCGTCTCGAGGCCCACCGACAGGCGGACGACGTCCGGGCCCGCGCCGGCTGTGCGCTTCTGGTCGTCCGAGAGCTGACGGTGCGTCGTCGAGGCGGGGTGGATGATGAGGCTGCGCGTGTCGCCGACATTGGCCAGATGGCTGAACAGCTTCACCGAATTGACGAGATTGACCCCGGCGTCATAGCCCCCCTTCAGCCCGAAGGTGAAGACCGCCCCGGCCCCGGCGGGGCAGTAGCGCTGATGCAGGGCGTGATAGCGGTCGTCCTCGAGCCCGGCATAGGAGACCCAGCTCACCTTGGCGTGCCCCTTGAGGTAGCGCGCGACGGCGAGGGCATTGGCGCAGTGGCGCTCCATCCGCAGGGAGAGCGTCTCGATGCCCGTGAGCACGAGGAAGGCGTTCATCGGCGCGAGCGCCGGGCCGAGATCGCGCAGACCGAGCACGCGGCAGGCGATCGCGAAGGCGATGTTGCCCATGCCCGGCACATTGCCGAAGGCGTCCCAGAGCTTGATGCCGTGATAGGAGGGGTTGGGCTCGGAGAGCGTCGGGAACCTGCCGCCCTTGCCCCAGTTGAAGCGTCCCCCGTCGACGATGAGCCCGGCGACCGAATTGCCGTGCCCGCCGATAAACTTCGTCGCCGAATGCACGACGATGTCCGCCCCGTGCTCGAGGGGGCGGCAGAGATAGGGGGTCGCCAGCGTGTTGTCGACGATGAGCGGGATGCCCGCGTCATGGGCGATGTCGGCGATGGCCGCGATGTCGCTGATGACCCCGCCCGGATTGGCGATCGATTCGATGAAGATCGCCTTGGTCTTCGGCGTGATGGCGGCGCGGAAGGTCTCCAGCTTCGACTGATCCGCCCAGTTGACCGTCCAGCCGAACTTCTGGAAGGCGTGCCCGAACTGGTTGATCGAGCCGCCATAGAGATTGCGGGTGGCGATGAACTCGTCGCCCGGCTGCATCAGCGAGAAGAAGACGAGGGCCTGCGCCGCGTGGCCCGAACCGACCGCAACGGCCGCGCTGCCGCCTTCGAGCGCCGCGATGCGCGCCTCCAGCACCCCGTTGGTGGGGTTCATGATGCGCGAGTAGATGTTGCCGAACGCCTCGAGATTGAACAGCGCCGCGGCGTGGTCCACATCCTCGAAGACATAGGACGTCGTCTGATAGATCGGCGTGACGCGCGCGCCGGTGGCGGGGTCCGGCGCGGCGCCGGCATGGATCATTCGGGTTTCGAATCCGGTGGTCTCGGCGCTGCCGCTCATGTGTCTCTCCCGTATCGTGTGGGCCGGCCGGCGCCCCATATTCCCTGCGCCGGCGCCCTCGTGCAATCGCGCCCGCTCAGAGGCCGAGCCTGCCGATCTCGATCTTGGGGCAGCGGTCCATCACCACCTGAAGGCCCGCCTCCCGCGCCCGCGCCGCCGCCGCCTCGTCGACGACGCCGAGCTGCAGCCACACGGCCTTGGCGCCCGCCGCGATCGCCTCGTCGACCACCGCCCCGGCCTCCTCGGAGCGGCGGAAGATGTCGACGAGATCGGGCGGGGCGGGGAGATCGGAGAGGCTCGCCACCACGGTCCTGCCGAGGATCTCGCGGCCCGCCCGGCCGGGATTGACGGGCGTCACGTCGTAGCCGCGCTCGAGAAGGAAGGCCATGATCCGGTAGGAGTCGCGCTCGGGCTTCTCGCTCGCGCCCACGAGGGCGATGGTGCGCACCGTCTGGAGGAGGCTGCGGATTTCGGCGTCGCTGGGCTCGGACGGCAGGGGCTCTCCTTCGGTGCGGGGGCGGGGCCGGCTTGCGGTAGCGGGATACCATCACTCCGGATCCCGCCAGAAACGGGCGGTTCAGCCTATGTGGCGTGTGCGTTTCGCATTGACAAGCCGGCCCCCGTGGCCTTAAGTCCCGCGACCTTCGCGGAAGGCTGTTTTTCGCGAGACAGGAAGAGGACGTCCCGATGAAACGCACATCGGCTGCAAGCACCACCTATTCGGCCAAGACCGGCGAGGTGGAGCAGAAATGGTGGCTGATCGACGCCGAGGGCCTCGTGGTGGGCCGGCTCGCCGCGCTCATCGCCATGCGCCTGCGCGGCAAGCACAAGGCGCGCTTCACGCCCCATATCGACTGCGGCGACCATGTCGTGGTGGTGAACGCCGAGAAGGTGGTCCTCACCGGCAACAAGCGCGCCCAGAAGACCTATCACTGGCACACCGGGTATCCGGGCGGCATCAAGGAGCGCACCGCCGGCAAGGTGCTCTCGGGCCGCTTCCCCGAGCGCGTGGTCGAGAAGGCCGTCGAGCGCATGATGCCGAAGGAAAGCCCCCTCGCGCGGCGCCAGCTCGCCAAGCTGCGCGTCTATGCCGGCGCCGAGCATCCCCATGCCGCCCAGTCGCCCGAACCGATCGACATGGCGTCCCTCAATCGCAAGAACACGCGGAGCTACTGATGTCGGAGACCACGGAAGGGCCGCGCACGCTGAAGGATCTCAGCCATCTTTCGGACGAGCAGCGCGAGAAGGCGCTGGCCGAACAGACCCGCGAGCGGCAGGTGGACGCGCAAGGCCGCTCCTATGCCACGGGCAAGCGCAAGAACGCCGTCGCCCGCGTCTGGGTGCGGCCCGGCCCGGGGCGCATCACGGTGAATGGCCGGCCCGTCGAAACCTATTTCGCCCGGCCCGTGCTGCAGATGATCCTGCGCCAGCCGCTGGTGATCGCCAAAAGGGCCACCCAGTATGACGTGGAATGCACGGTGGCCGGCGGCGGCCTCTCGGGCCAGGCGGGCGCCGTCCGCCACGGCATCGCCAAGGCGCTGACGCTGTCCGAGCCCGATCTGCGCGGCGTGCTCAAGTCGCAGGGTTTCCTCACCCGCGACAGCCGCGTTGTGGAGCGCAAGAAGTACGGCCGCGCCAAGGCCCGCCGCAGCTTCCAGTTCTCCAAGCGCTGAGGCCTCTTCGCGCGCATCGCGCCTCAAGCGGCCCCGGCGGGTTTCCTCCGGGGCCGTTTTCGTTCGCGGCCGGCATGAAAGGGATCGTCATGACACGGATCTTCATCGATGGAGAGGCGGGGACGACGGGCCTCGAGATCCGCGAGCGCCTCGCCGGCCGGACGGATCTGAGCTTCCTGTCGCTGGGCGAGGCCGAGCGCAAGGACGGCGCCGCCCGCGCGAGGGCGCTGAAGGCCGCCGACATCGCCATCCTCTGCCTGCCCGACGAGGCGGCCCGCGAGGCGGTGGCGCTGATCGGCAATTCCGGGACGCGCGTCATCGACGCCTCCACGGCCCATCGCACGGCCCCGGGCTGGACCTATGGCTTTCCCGAGCTGCGTCCGGGTCAGGGCGCGGCCATCGCGGGCGCCGCGCGGGTGAGCAATCCGGGCTGCTACCCCACCGGGGTGCTCGTGCTTCTCGGGCCGCTCCTGCGGGCTGGGCTCCTGCCGGCCGATCATCCGGTCACCATCAATGCCGTCTCGGGATACTCCGGAGGCGGACGGAAAATGATCGCCGCCTTCGAGGACGAGCGCGATCCCGACTTCACGCGCGAGGCCTTCCGGCTCTACGGGCTTTCGCTCCGCCACAAGCATGTGGAGGAGATGCGGGTGCATGCGGGCCTCGTCCACCGCCCGCTCTTCGTGCCGTCCGTCGCGCGCTTCTATCGCGGCATGCTGGTGAGCATACCCCTCGTCCTCGACGCGCTGCCGGGCCGGCCCTCGCTCGGCGCGCTCCAGGACTGTCTCGAGCGGGCTTATGCGGGCACGCGCGATGTGAGCGTTCTGCCTGCGGAGAAAGCGCGGACGCTCGACCGGCTGGACCCCGAGGCGGGGCTCGAGCGGGACGGGATGACGCTCTACGTCTTCGGCACGGAAGGGGACGGGCAGGCGCTCCTCGTCGCCCGGCTCGACAATCTCGGCAAGGGCGCGGCCGGCCAGGCCGTGCGCAATCTCGATCTCATGATCGGACACGATGACCCACGGGAGGCGCGCGCATGAGCCGGATCGATTTCGCGGGCGAGGCCGCGGCCCGCCATGTCGAGGAAACCTATCTCACGCCCGACGTGGTCGCCCAGCGGGCGCGCACGCTCTCGGCGCTCGCGCTGCGGCCCGGCGAGCGTGTCGTCGACATCGGCTCGGGTCCGGGCCTTCTCGCCCACGACATGGCCCGCCTCGTGGGACCTTCGGGGCGCGTCGCGGGGCTCGACCCCTCGCCGGCCATGAACGCCATGGCCGCGCGCCGCTGCGCCGATTGTCCGCAGGCCTCCTTCGAGGCCGGCGAGGCGACGGCGCTGCCCTTCGCGGCGGCGAGCTTCGATGCGGCGGTCACGACGCAGGTGCTCGAATATGTCGCCGACATCCCGCTCGCGCTCGCCGAGATCGCGCGCGTGCTGCGGCCCGGCGGCCGGGTGCTGATCATCGACACCGCCTGGGACAGCGTCGTGGTCGAGACTTCGGACCGGGCGCGCAACGCCCGTGTCTGGGCGGCCTGGGAGGGGCACCTCGTCCACCCCAATCTGCCGACCCGGCTCGCGCCAGATCTCGGGGCCGCGGGCTTCGAGACCGTCCGTATCGAGACCATCCCCATGGTGAGCGTGGGCTGGCAGCCGACGAGCTATGCGGGCCGCATGATCGATGCGGTGGCCGGCTATGCCGCGGGGGCGGGGCGCCTTGCGCCCGGCGAGGCGGAGGCCTGGCGGGCCGAGCTTGCCGCCCTGTCCGAGGCGGGCCGGTTCTATTTCAGCGTCGACCGCGTCCTCTTCCTGGCCGTCCGCCGCGGCTGAGCGCCCCGTCATCCGCCGTCCGGGGGGAGCTCCGGGGCAGAGATGAACAGAGGGTTAACTAACGGTGTGGCTATGTGAGGAGCCCGATCATTTGCGAATGGGTCGCGTTGACGTGGCACACCAAATCGGCAAAGTGTTCGGCAACAAAAATCTATCCAGGGACGAAGGCCATTGACGGATCCGGTCCTGTCCGTAGCCGCGGACCCGCCTGAGCCCATCTCCCGGCGTTCCCGTCAGCCGACGGCACGCCCCCGTCCATGCATCCCGAACCCCTCGAGCCTGTTGGTCCTTCAAGGACGGTGACGCCTCACCGCACGGAAGGGGGGAGGGCGCGCGGGGCTGTCCGCCGCGCCGCGTTACAGAAGATGCGTTGTTCTTCGGCCCGGAGGCATGTGTGACAGTCAGAAACGAGACGGAGTATGAGCTTATGGATGGGCGCCGGAACCGCAGCCGGCGTACGCGCGCCCGCATCCTCGATGCCCTGCAGGGCCTCGTGGATGAGGGCGTCCTGGTCCCGACGAGCGAGGAGGTCGCGCGCCGCGCCGGCGTCGGGCACCGCACGGTCTTCCGGCATTTCGACGACATGGAGGGGCTGTTCGAGGGGCTTCACGAGCGGCTCGACGGCATCCTGCGCCCGCTGCTCGAAACCGAGCCCCCGTCCGGTCCGGTCGGCGAGCGGCTGGCGGCGCTGGTGGAACTGCGCGCCGGGCTGTTCGAGCGCTGCCGCAACCTGCTGCGCAGCGAACGCCTGCGCTCGCTGAGCGCCGACAGCGGCGCGCCCCGCTTCCGGGCCCTCGCCGACATATATCGCGAGAATCTCCTGCGCTACCTTCCCGAGATCGAAAGCCTTCCGCCGGCGGACCAGTCGGCGATCGAGGTGATGCTCTCGGCCGAGGCCTTCGAGCTGCTCGCCCGGGGCCAGCAGCTCGCGCGCCCCGAGGTCGAGGCGGCGATGGTGCGCGGGGTCACGCGCATGCTCGAGCGCGAACACCAGACGATCTGACCTGGCGGACGGATCAGGCCAGCCGGACGATGAAGCCGTCTCGGGGCAGGGCGGGCATGCGGCCGAGATCCACCGACAGATCCTGAGGCGGGACCTCGAGATCGGCGGTCGCAAGGCGCCGGGCCGCGCGCACCATGGCCTCGAGCGTCAGACCCTCGCCCGGGCAGCGGTGACCGGTCGCCCCCTCGCCCGCACCCTGCGGCACGAGGGTGAAGCCGTCATCCTCGAAATCCTCGAAGCGCTCGGGGATGAAGCTGTCGGGATGGGCCCAGAGATGGGGATCCCGATCGGTCCCGTAGAGATCGAGCAGCACCCATTGCCCGGCCGGGAAGCGGCTGCCGTCCCAGTGGAAGGGGACCTGCGCGATGCCGCCGATGAACGGGAAGAAGGGCGCCATGCGCCGCACCTCCTGGGCGAGGGCGCGGGCGGCCGGCGGCTGGGCGCGCACCCTGAGCCGCCAGGCCGGATTGCGGTGCAGGGCGAGCGCGAGGTGCACGACATAGTTCGCGATGGCCACGATGGGCCGCAGGACGTTCAGAAGCTCGACGCCGGCGGCCTCCGTGGTGAGGAGACGGTCCTCCGTGTCCCGATGAAAGGCGATCGCGTAGAGCGCCTCGTCGGGCGCGGGCTGAAGCGCGCCCTCGCGGGTGCGCGTGACGAGATCGCGGGCCCAGTGTTCGGTGCGCTGGCGCAGCCAGAGAGCCTCAAGGG
>JACAEB010000057.1 GCA_013389075.1 Alphaproteobacteria bacterium | reverse complement strand
GGCGAGCGTCGGGGCCGGGGCGGCCGCCGGTCGGAGGAGGATGCCGTGGTGGGCCTTGGCGAGCATGTCCCCGCCTTCCTGCTGCGTCCGGTCAAGACCTCCCGCCTCGCCCCGCTCGACAGCCTCCCCGAGGAGGATGTCGAGGACAAAGCCGGCGACGACGAAAACCGGACGGGTACGGACGGCTGACGCAGGCAGACGAGGCTCTGCGGCCTGGCCTCCCCCGCGCCCCTCAGCGCCAGCGCATGAGCCGCCGCGCGCCCTCGGCCACGCGCTCGGGCGGGCCGGCATAGGAAAGCCGCACCGTCCGTGAACCCCGCACGGGGTCGAAATCCGCCCCCGGCGTCACGGCCACGCCGCCCTCCTCCATGAGCCTCTGGGCGAAGGCACCCGCGTCCTCGGCCTCCTCCGGAATGCGCGCATAGATGTAGAACGCCCCCTCGGCGGGCGAAATCTCCGTGAACCCCGCATGGCGCAGGGCCTCGAGGAGGAGATCGCGCGAGGCCCGGAAGCGGCGCACGCGCTCGTCGAACTCGGCCTCCGCCTCGGGCGCGAGCGCGGCGAGGGCCGCCACCTGCGACAGCCCCGGCGGCGAGATGTAGAGGCTCTGGGCAAGACATTCCACCGCGCGGATCATCCGTTCGGGGAAGATCGCCCAGCCGATCCGCCACCCCGTCAGCCCCTGATATTTCGAGAAGCTCGAGACGACGATCGCCTCGTGCGTCTGCTCGAGGATCGAGTGCGCGGGCGCGTCATAGGTGAGGCCGTGATAGATCTCGTCGACGACGAGGGCGAGCCCCGCCCCTCGCGCCGCGCGCGCGATGGCGCCGAGCCCGGGCCCGTCGATCAGCGTTCCGGTCGGGTTCGAGGGATTGGCGATGACGACGCCCTCGGCCCGGCCCGCGAGCCCGGCCACCTCCTCCGCACCCAGACGATAGCCGCCCGCCGGCGCGAGCGGCACCGGCACGGGCGTGATGCCGAGGGCGGAGAGAATGGCCGGATAGGCGGGATAGCCCGGCACGCCAAGCCCCACCCGCGCGCCGGCCTCGAAGGCGGCGAGGAAGGCGAGCACGAAGCCCGCCGAGGAGCCCGCCGTGACCGCCACGCGCGCGGGGTCGAGCTCGACGCCATGACGGCGCCGGTAGAGACCGGCGATGGCGGCCTTGAGCGCCGGCACGCCGAGGGCCTCCGTGTAGCCGATGGGGCCCGCCCGCAGCGCCGCGCTCACGGCCCGCGCGACACAGTCCGGGAGCGGATCGAGCGGCTGGCCGATCTCGAGGCGCACGAGATCGTGCCCGCGCGCGGCGAGCGCGTTGGCGGCCTGCATGACGTCCATCGCCTTGAAGGCGGGCACGCGGGCGCGGGCCGACAGCCGCAGGGCGGGGTCCTGGGTCAGCGTCATCGCGGCCCCCGGGCGATGAGGGCGACGCCCTCGCGCGCCGGATCGGCGGCATAGCGGCAGCTCTCCGGCGCGCGCAGGAGCCCCTCGGGGCAGACGAGGAGATGGGCCGCCCCGCGCGGCTCGGCATCGCTGAGCGCCGTCACGCGTTCGGGCCGGGCCGTGCCGAAGCCGGCCGCAAGGCTCGCCGAGACGGCCTCCGGACCGCCCGCGGCCGCCGCGACGAGGAAGATCTCGCGCCCCTCCGGGTCCGCCACAAAGACGGGCGCGAGAAACGCGCTCGCAAGGCCCGAAGCGCCCTCGGGGCTCGAGGCGAGCACGACCCCGAATTCGGGCACCACCTCGAGGCGTCCGAACACGGCGCCCATGGTGAGGCCGCACGCCACCGCCTCGCCGTCGCGTCCCACGACGAGGAAGGCGGACGATCCCGGATGCTCGGGGAGGGCACTCGCCCCGCGCGCGAGCAGCTCATCGCCCGTGCTGCGGGCGATGAGGGCCGCATCGGGCCAGGCGCCCTCCGCCATGGCGATGGCCCGCTCCGCCGCGGCGACGTGCAGGATGCCGGAGCCCGTCCGCTCTCCGGGCATGACGAGAACGCGGTCCCCCCGTCCCAGCGCGAGGGCCGGCGCCTTGCCGGTCTGGTAGCTCCACAGATCGGCCGGGCGCAGCGCGCCGCCATGCCGGTCGGCGCCCTCGGCGATGAGGCCGGCCGAGCTGCCGGCATAGGCATCGCCCGCCCCCCGGCTCCGCAGAAGGCTGAGAAAGGCAGCGAGCTCGGGCTGGACCAGGCGGTCCCCCTCGCGCAGCGGCCCGCCATCGACGGCGCGGAAGCGGCGGGCAAGGCTCGAGCCCTCCGCCATGCCCTCGCTCACGCGCGCAAGATCGCGCGCCAGCGTCTTCGAGACGGGCACCCCGTCGAGCGCCAGACGCTCGGCCAGGGAGACGAGCCCGTCGAAGCTGAGGCGCCCGTGGCGTGCCTGGAGGAGGGCCAGCCCCCGCACCGTGCCCGGCACGCCCACGCTGCCCCCGTCCGCCGCCCGGCGCACGAGGAAGTCGAGGCTCTCGACCCCGCCCTCCGGGCTGCGATAGAGGCAGAGGCCCCCGCCTCCGAAGCTCGCCGCCGAGGGC
>JACAEB010000123.1 GCA_013389075.1 Alphaproteobacteria bacterium | reverse complement strand
CGATCTGCCCGGCACCACCGCCGCGCCGACCTCGATCCGCCGGGCCGGCGAGAGCGAGAGCCGCCGCATCTGACGGCGGCCCGCCCGCGGCCCCCACCTGCACGGCAGAACATCGCGCTTCGCCCCTCGACCAGGGGGCGGGGGCGATCCGCGTCATGCGGCAGGGGAGAGGGGGGGGGACGGTCTTCGTCCGTGGACGGCCGGACGGCCGGACGGCCGGCTCAGAAGGCGCCGGGCGTCGCCGTGTAGCGGATATAGGCGGGGCCGAGGATGACCATGAAGAGCGCGGGCAGGAAGAACACGATCATTGGCACGGTCAGCATGGCCGGCAGGGCCGCCGCCTTCTTCTCGGCCGCGGCCATGCGCAGCGCCCGGTTTTCCGCCGCCATGACGCGCAGCGCCTTGCCGAGCGGGGTGCCGTAGCGCTCGGCCTGGATGAGCGAGGTACAGACGGCCTTCACACCGGGCAGACCCGTCCGTATGCCGAGATTCTCATATGCCTGTCGCCGGTCCTGCAGATAGGAGAGCTCGGCCGTGGTGAGCCCGAGCTCCTCGGCGAGCTCGACCGAGCTCGACCCCACTTCCTTGCCCACGCGGTTGAAGGCCGCCTCGACCGACATGCCGGCCTCGACGCAGATGAGCAGGAGATCGAGCGCATCGGGGAAGCTGCGCTGGACGGACTCCTGACGCCGCTTGACGAGGTTCGCCACGAAGAAGTCCGGCGCATAGAAGCCGATGATCCCGGCAAGGAGCACCGCGCTCAGCTTGCTCGTGGAGGTGAAGCCGTGATCGTTGATCCCGTAGAGATAGATCGAGGCGAGCGCGAGGAACACGAAGGGCATCGTCACGCGCGCGAACATCATGGTGACGATGGGACCCTGCCCCCTGAAACCCGCCTGGATGAGCTTGAGCTTCATGCTCTCGGCACTGAGCAGCGTCTCGAGGTTGAGCTTCTCCACCGTCTCCTTCATGAAGCCGGCGGGCGTGCGCGACCGGATGCCTCCCTTGGCCTTCTTGAAGGATTCGCGCTGGCGCTGGCGCAGCTCCTCTCTTCGGTTGGCGACGAGCTTGAGCCGTGCGCCGAGCCGGTCGCCCTTGAGCAGCGGGGCAAAGAGCGAAACCACCGTCGCGAAGGCGGCGGTGGAGGCAAGGACAACCGTCCAGAACGATGTGCTCGTGAGCAGCTCGACCATGCGCGCCTCCCGGCGTCAGATCTTGAAATTGATCATGTTGCGCATCACGAGGATCCCCGTCGCCATCCATCCGCCCCCGAACAGGAGCATGACGTTGCCGGTCTTCTCGGTGAACAGCAGCATGATGTAATCGGGTGAGCTCAGATAGACCATGAGCGTCACCGCGAAGGGCAGGAAGCCGATGATCATGGCGGAGGTCTTGGCCTCGGACGACATGGCCGCGATCTTCGCCTTCATCAGCTTGCGGTCGCGCAGGACGCTCGCGAGGTTGCCGAGCGCCTCGGAGAGGTTGCCGCCCGTCTTCTGCTGGATCGACAGCACGATGGTGAAGAAGTTCACCTCCGGCACGGGCACGCGCTCGACCATCTTGTCGAGCGCCTCCTCGAGCGGGACGCCGAGGGCAAGGCTGTCCACCACATTGGCGAATTCGGAGCGCACGGGCTCGGAGCTCTCGCGCGCGATGATCTGGAGACATTCGTTCAGCGGCAGACCGGCCTTCACGCCACGGACGATCACCTCGAGCGAATTGGCGAATTCGTCCACGAACTTCTTCTGCCGGCGTCCGCAGGCCATGCCCACGATCCAGCGCGGCAGGCCGCCGCCGGCGGCAAAGCCGATGGCAAGGCAGACGAGCGGGCTCTGGCCGAGGATCAGCGCCATGAACGCGACGAAGAGGCCGAAGAGCCCGGAGAAGATGTAGAAGGTCTTCGGCGTCATCGCGATGCCGGCCTGGCCGAGCTGCGTCTTGATCGAGGGCCGGCTCTTGCGCTGGCGGTTCTTCTCCTCGATCTGCTTGAGGCTTTCCTGCAGCGCCTTGCGACGGTCGCGCGTCTCGGTCTGGGCCCGGGCCGCCTGGCCGCCGCGCGCATTGGCCTTGCCCGTCACGAATTCGAGACGGCGGGCGCGGCGCTCGGCGGTCGCGATCTTCTGGCCGAACAGGACGAAGCCGAGGCCGGCGAAGGTCACCGCACTCAGCATCGCGACGAGGAGCATCATCAGCGGGGTGCTCATGGGTCTCAGCCTCCCGCCGCCGACAGGGCCTCGGCCAGCTCGGCTTCGCGGCCGAAATAGCGCGCGCGGTCCCAGAAGGCGGGACGCGCGATGCCGGTCGACCGGTGGCGGCCGATGACACGGCCGGCCTCTTCGCCCTCGATTTCGTACACGAACAGATCCTGCGTGATGATCACGTCGCCTTCCTGCCCCAGCACCTCGGTGATGTGGGTGATGCGGCGCGAGCCGTCGCGCAGGCGCGCGGCCTGGACGATCACGTCCACCGATCCGCAGATCATCTCGCGGATGGTCTTCGAGGGCAGGCTGAAGCCGCCCATGGTGATCATGCTCTCGAGACGGCTCAGCGCCTCGCGCGGGGAGTTGGCGTGGAGCGTGCCCATGGACCCGTCATGGCCCGTGTTCATGGCCTGAAGGAGGTCGAAGGCCTCGGGGCCGCGCACCTCGCCCACGATGATCCGCTCGGGACGCATCCGCAGACAGTTGCGCACGAGATCGCGCATGGTGATCTCGCCCTGCCCCTCGAGATTGGGCGGACGGGTCTCGAGCCGCACCACATGGGGCTGCTGGAGCTGAAGCTCGGCCGCATCCTCGCAGGTGATCACCCGCTCCGTCGTGTCGATGAAGGCGGTAAGGCAGTTCAGGAGCGTCGTCTTGCCCGATCCCGTACCGCCCGAGACGATCACGTTGCATCGGCAATGGCCGATGATCTCGAGGATCCGCGCGCCCTCGGGCGAGATGGAGCCGAACCGTTCGAGGTCGGACAGCTTGAGCTTGTCCTTCTTGAACTTCCGGATGGTGAGGGTGGGCCCGTCGATCGCGAGCGGGGGGACGATCACGTTGACCCGGCTGCCGTCGAGCAGGCGCGCGTCGCAAATCGGGCTCGATTCGTCGATGCGCCGGCCCACCTGCGAGACGATCCGCTGGCAGATGTTCAGAAGCTGCGAATTGTCGCGGAAGCGTACATTGGTGAGCTGGATCTTGCCGCTCACCTCGATGAAGACGCGGTTCGCGCCGTTGACCATGATGTCGGCGATGTCGTCGCGCGCCAGCAGCGGCTCGAGAGGGCCGTAGCCGAGCACGTCGTTGCAGATGTCGTCGAGCAGACTCTCCTGCTCGGCGATCGACATGACAACGTTCTTGATCGTGATGATTTCCGAGACGATGTCCCGGATCTCCTCGCGCGCGGAATCGACGTCGAGGCGCGCGAGCTGGGCGAGGTCGATCGTGTCGATCAGCGCGCTGAAGATCTGCGACTTGATCTGATAGTACTCGTCGGAACGCTCCGCGATCTGAACGGTCGGCGGGGGAGCCTTGGGCGCGCGCTCCTCGGCCTCGCGCCGCACCGGCGCCGAGGGAGGGGGCGCCGCCGCGGGCCTTGGCGGAGCCACGGAGGGCGCTTCGGCAACTCCTCCTTGCGCGCGCTTGCCGAACATGGTCACCGAGCCTTCTTACCCATCAGGAAGGACAGGAGGCCCGCCTTCGTGGACGCCGCCGGGAGCTCGCGGCCGAGAAGCCGGCGGGCGATGATGTCGAAGCCCGCGACCGGCGCGGCCTTGCCGTTCAGCTCCGTGATCATCTGCCCGTTGTTCGCGGCGGTGCCGAAGAGCTGCGGATCGAAGGCGAGTTCGACGAGCGGACCCTGCCCCAGCGCCTCGGCGAAATCCTTCACCGCGATCTCGGGCCGCTTGGGCATGCCCACCTGGTTCAGCACGAGGTGGGGCGGCCGGTCGTTCGGCCGCGCCTTCATGATCTCCTCGAAGAGGTTCTTCGTGTTGCGCAGGCAGGCGAGATCGGGCATCGCCACGACCACCACTTCCTCCGCCGACAGAAGCATCTGCTTGGCCCAGCTGCTCCACAGATGGGGCAGATCGACCAGCATGTAGGGAACGCTGCGCCGGACCACGTCGAGCACCATCTCGTAGGAATCGGGCGGCAGGTCGTAATCCCGCCCGAGCGCCGAGGGCGCGACGAGCAGGTTGAGATTGGACGAGCATTCGACCAGGAGACGGTCGAGCATCACCGGGTCGAGCCGGTCGGGCGCGGTGAGCGCGTCGGCGAGGCCGTGCGAGGCGTCCTGGTTGAAGTCGAGGCTCGCCGTGCCGAAGGCGAGGTCGAGGTCGACGATCGTGACCTGCTCGGTCACGAGCGAGGCGAGCGCATAGCCCGCATTGTGGCAGACCGTGCTCGCGCCCACCCCGCCCTTGGCGCCGACGAAGACGATCGACCGGCCGATGGGCGGAGCGCTCGGGTCGACGTAGAGCGAGGAGACGGCCTCGATGACCTGCAGGGGATCGACCGGCGTCATCAGATATTCGCTGACGCCGCGGCGCATGAGATCCCGGTACAGACGAACATCGTTGGCCGAGCCGATGACGATGACGCGCGTTCCCGAATCGCATTGCTCGGCGAGACGGTCGAGGCCGCGCAGGATGTCCTCGGGGTCGCTCGAGGCCTCGAGCAGGACGAGGTTGGGCGTGGGCGAGTCCGAATAGCGGGCGCAGGCGGCGTCGATGCCACCCATCTCGACGAGCACCGAGGCCCGCTTCAGGCGGCGATCCTCCGCAGCCCGCTGAACGGCGAGGCCGGTCTCGGGGTTGATGCAGAAGGCGTGGACGGTGATGCGCGGCACCGGCTGAAGCGTCGCCGGCGGCCCCGCCTCCACGACCTCGAGCGAGGCCCGTGCCGGATCGACCGGAACAAGATCCGCTCCCTTGTCGACTTTCTTGTGCAGAGCCTGCGTCATCTTGCCCGCCCTCAAATGGATCAGTTACTGCCGTGCGACCGAGCTCACTTCGCCGGACTCGTCATTGGTCCGCTCGGTGGCCGTCGGCTTGCCCTGCCGGTAATTGTCGAGGACCGTGTCCCTGCGTCCGGCATAGGCCGGCTCGCTCGCGCGCGGTTCGACGAGATCCTGCGGATTGGCGAGCAGGGCCGCGATGTTGTTCTGTGTGGCGCAGCCGAAATTCGGCGTCTGCCGATTGCGCGGCGTGAAGGCGTAGTTCGCCGACCAGTCGCCGCACTCGCGCACGCTCGGCTCGAGCCGCGGATAGGCGACGGTCACCGGCGGGCTCGAATTGAGGTCGGCGGGACGGTAGGCGATCACCTTGTAGCCGCGCGGGGAGATGCCCTGCTCGACGAGCAGCGTGCCGAGCTCGGCGACCGCCCCGATCGCCGCGCCCGCATTGGGGGTTCCGGAGGGAGCGGTGATCGCCATGGGCCCGCTGCCGCGCCGCTTGTAGTCGGCGATCAGTGTACGGACACGCTCCTTGTCGGCGTCGCTGACCGAGACCGTTTCCGGCCGGACCTCGACGCTCACCTGCTCGATCACGGGATCGAGGCGGATCGGGTAGCGCTCCTCGACGCTCAGGGCGTCGTCGGCGCCGTTCATCCCGAACGAACAGGCGCCCAGGAAAAGGGCCGCCCAGAGGGCGAGAACGGGGCCGATCGCATGCGCCGCTCTCCGGCCCGGAATGGTGTCGCTAACCTCACGCACGGGCGTGGCTCCTTCTAGTCGAGGATGAAGCCGACGGGCTGGCCGGGCACCTTGGTGACCGGGCCCGCGGGGGCCTTGTACATGCCGTTCAGTCGGCCAAGCAGGATCGTCTCGAGATCGGTCGCGTTCACGAAACCATCCGTCGGCGCACGAAGCTTCGATGCGGAGGTGGGCGTGACGATGTAGGGCGTCACGATTACCACGAGCTCGGTCTCGTTCTCGGCGAAGTCGCGGCTGCGGAAGAGCGCCCCGAGCACGGGAAGGTCCTTCAGCGCCGGGATGCCGTCGATGTTCTGCTGGGTCTGCTGCTTGAGGAGGCCCGCCATGACGAGGCTGCCGCCGCTCGGCAGTTCCACCGTCGTCTGTGCACGGCGGACCGAGATGGACGGGATGGTGATGCCGCTGATGAGATACTCCGTGCCGTCGATCAGGATCGAACCGCCGTCGGAGACGAAGGCGTTCTCGTTCGACAGCTCGCTCACCTCGGTCGAGATCTTGAGGCTGATGTTCCCCTCGCCCAGCACGACGGGCGTGAAGCCGAGACCCACACCGAAGGGCTTGAACTCGATGATGACGTTGCCGTCCTGGTCGCGGGCGACGGGAACCGGAAACTCGCCGCCGGCGAGGAACTCGGCCGATTCGCCCGACACGGCGGTCAGCGTGGGTTCGGCCAGCGTGCGCAGGAGGCCGTGGCGCTCGAGCGCCTTGATCACCGCTTCCGCACCCTGGCCGTTGTCGACGTTGTCGACATAGCTGAAGCCGTCATTCTCGCCCAGAAACTGTCCGAGCACGGAGAAGGGATTGGCGGTCGCGAGATCGAAATTCACCTCGCCCACATCGAACACGGTCCGCAGATCGAGCCCGAGCTGCTTGGCCACGGTCCGCCGCATCTCGGCGACGCGGACCTGCAGCATCACCTGCTCGCCCGCCTCGATGGTGAGCAGGTTGACGACGCCTTCCGGATTGTCGATGAAGCGCGCGGCGATCTCCTTGGCCTGATTGGCCGCGACCGCGTTCGGCACGAGACCGCGCAGGACGATGTGATTGTTCAGCGCCTCGGCCTCGATGCGCGCCTCGGGCATGAGCTTGGCGTAGAGATCGCGCAAGGGCCCCACATCGCGCTCGACCTGGATGTCGAGATTGAGGATCTGCCGCCCGGAGGCATCGAAGAAGAACGCGTTGGACTGACCTACGGCCTGGCCCAGGATGAAGGCGGTGCGCGGCGTACGGATCACCGCGTCGACGACTTCGGGCTTGGCGACCAGAATGTCCGCGGCGTCCACCGGCAGGCGGATGAGCGCGGCCTTGTTGAGGCCGAGCTTGAGCTCGCGCGTCATGTGCGAGTCCGACTGGTCGATCTCGACCAGCATGGTGTTGTTCGGCGTCGATTTCGCCTGAGCGAGCGCCGGGGCCGGAAGAGCGAGTGCCGCAAGGAAGACGCTCAGACGGCGGAGGGTGTGTGTCATGCTGGTCATCACCGGTCGGTGCCCACTGAAACCTGTTTCTGGACGCCGTAACGCACGAGCGTGACGCCGCCGCCCTGGGCGGAGGTGTCATCGGTCTCGACCGGCGAGTTCGGATCGGCCACGGAACGAAGCGAGAGCTGCAGCTCTCCGGCCGCGGAAGCAAGCGCCGTGGCCTCGGCCTGAACGGGCGTCAGCTCCAGCGTCGCCGTCTTGCCGACGACCACCTGCTTGCCCTCCACCTGTTCGTAATTCTGGTCGATGGCGAGGACGCGCACGCTCTGCAGGATTGTCTCGGTCTGGAAGGCCTTGCCGCGCCGCCCGCCCTCGTCGGCGAGCTCGCGGGTGAGGATCACGTCCACCCGGTCATTGGGAAGGATGAAGCCGCCCGCGCCCGTCTCGGCGGAGATCTCGATCGAGAGCGCGCGCATGCCGGGCTGGAGACGGGCGGCCATGAAGCCGCCGTCGGACGAGCGGACGAGCTTGGCCTCGACGACCGGCTCGCCCTCGATCATCGGCACGCGCACCACGGCGCCGGTTGCCTCGTCGAGCGCGCCGGGCGTTCCTTCCCGGGTTATGAACTGTCCGTTAACGGCGGATTTCGGCCAGGGCTGCCAGCGCAGATCCCCCGGCGCGAGCCGGACGCCGATCTCGATGTCGCGCGCGGCCGCGAGGATGTGAACTTCGTCGGCGGGCGCCGGGGCCACGGCCGTCTGGGCCGGCCGCTTGGTCATCTGATGGACCAGGAAGGCCGTGCCGCCGGCGGCACAGACGGCTATGAGGAGAATGAGAAGGCGCATCGCGCTCATGGGCAGCTCCTTCGGCCGAAACTGGCCGCACCTCTTCGTTTCCCATCGAGCTTTGCGCAAAAGCCTTCAAAATAGGGTTAACGAATGCAGCGGCTTCTTAAACGAAGTTTCGGACTGTTTGAGGGAAAGTCCGCATGCGAATTTGTGCCGGAGCGGGACGCGCGCCTCATCCGGCGAGGATGGCTCCGAAGAGCGCGGTCTGCGGATAGAGGGTGAGGGCCGCGAGCGCCAGCGCGACGCCATAAGGTACGCCCTCGCGCGGCGCATGCAGGCGCGTCGCCCAGTCCCGCGTGGCGAGGAGCGCGGGCAGCGGCAGCCTGCGGAACAGGAGAAGCAGCACCGCGAGCCCGCCGCCGAACACGCTCATCAGGAGGAGGAAGGACAGGATCTGGTCCGTGCCCATCCAGATGGCGATCGCGGCGGCGAGCTTCACATCGCCGCCACCGACCCAGCCCATGGCAAAGCAGCCGATCCCCGCCACGAGCACCACGAGCCCGAGGCCGACATCGGCGCCGAGCCGGCCATAAGGCAGGCCGAAGCCGAGCGCCAGAGCCAGGAAGAGGACGAGAAGCCCGACCGACAGCCAGTTCGGCAGCGTCATGGTCGCCAGATCGCTGATCGCCGCATAGGCCATGGCCAGCGGAAAGAGCGAGAGCACGATCATCGCCAGCATCGTCAGCATCCGTCCGACAGCTCGGGCAGCGCCCTTGAGGAAAAAAAAGGGGCGGAGACCGCTGGAGAGAGCTCTCCGGTCTCCGCCCCGAGAACCGTACGGCGGCTTACAGCGCGCCGGCGATGTCGGTTCCGAATAGGGTGGAGAGGTTCCCACCCACACCCTGCACGGCCGCGATGATCGCGACGGCGATGCCGGCAGCGATGAGCCCGTATTCGATGGCCGTGGCCCCGGACTCGTCCGCGCAAAAGCGGGTAATCAGCTTACGCATTATACGCCCTCCATGACGACTCTACTCGTTCGCGAGGGACCGGCTTCACCCGGGACCGATCACGAACGAGCCGATCCTAGGACAGGCCGGTTACTGGCCAGTAAAGGTAACTTCTCGAAACATATCCGAGTGCAATATCCGCCGATACTGGTTAATCGATTGTGACTGCAATCACGTGAATTTTCACGTACGGGTGTTCGGACCCGGGGTGCCGCCGCGCAGATCCGCTTCCGTTGAAGGAATCTTCACCCTGCCGCCTCTAGGCTGGGGCCAGCGCGCGGTGTGGCGCCCGTCCCGGGCCTCCATCCGATCCGCGGCACATGTTCTCGCGGTGCATCCGCTCAAGGGAGGCCTTCATGCCCCGTTTCACCCCGTTCCGTCCATCCCGGGCGCCGGCGCTCGCCGCGCTCCTCACCGGGCTCATGACCGTGTCCGCGCCGGCGCTCGCCGCGGAGTTTCTGGTCGGCGTCGATCAGGCACGGGGCTTCCGCCTTGCGGAGGTCGCCGCCGCGGTCGTCGTCGGCAACCCCTCCATCGCCGACGCCTATGTGCAGGACGGCCAGCAGCTCTTCATCCTGGGGCGGAGCTTCGGCGCCACGAACGTGATCGCCCTCGACCGCGAGGGGAACGAGATCGCCAATGTGAACGTCGCCGTCCGCAGCGGCCGCGTGAACGAGGTGACCCTGCATCGCGGCGTGATGCGCGAGACGCTCGCCTGCGCCGCCCAGTGCGAATACGTGCTGAAGCCGGGCGATCACAAGGACCACTTCACCACCATCAGCGATCAGGTGATGAAGAAGGACCAGTTCTCGACGCTCGCCGCCGGAGACCGCTGACGGCCACCGGCGCCGGCCGGACCCGCCCGCCCGGCGCCGCGCAGGCACCACGCTGAAGACCAAGGAAAAACCCCCTCCGCCGCTTGGCGAAGGGGGTTTTTCCGTTACCGGATGATGAGGCCGCCTACTTCGACAGCCGCAGATTGCTGAGGTCCTGGCCGATGGCGCGGAACACGTCCTGCAGGTCCGCATTGCTCGGCGAGTTGAAATAGAGCGTCGGGTCCGAGGCGCAGGCAAGGAAGGTGTCCTTGATCGCCGCGGCGCTGACCTGGAAGGTGATGGCGTAGATGCGCACCTTCTGGGCCTTGAGCTCGTCGCAGACCTCGATCACCTTCGCGTTCAGCTTGCCCTTGGCGGTCTGGTAGCTCGTCGTCCCGAGCCGGTTGAGCGAGAGATAGCCCACCGAGCTGTAGTTCGACTTGTTGAGCTGGCTGTAGCCGCCGAAGATCTGGTTCTCGCCGTCCGTCAGCACGATGAGGGCCTTGCGCGTCTCGGGGTCGTCCCAGGCCGCGCCCGTCGTGAAGGGCGGTGTCGGCGAAAGGACCCTGAGGCCCCAGGCGAGACCTTCGGCATTGTTCGTGCCCGAATTGTTCCAGGGCTGCATGTTCGCGATCTCGGTCAGGAGACGCTGCTTGTCGCGCGTCAGCGGAACGAGCGGCGTGGCGCAGCTCTTGTTCGGCCCGGCCGTATCCATGGGGGTCTCGTCCACGGTCACGTTCGAGCCGTCATATTTGGCCCAGTTCGCCTGGCGGTTGGCCTCCGTGTCGGCCAGCCCGCCCGGATAGCTCGCGAGCTTGTCGGTCGCATATTTGTTGTGGAAGTCGCTGCCGCCCGTATCCGGCTCGTCGGGCCAGAAATAGGGCACGAAGAGCGTGTCGGGATTGGCGATGCTGGGCTCCGTGTCGTCCGTGTCGTAGGGCGCGGGCCGGGTCTCGACGCAGCCGCGCCAGTCGGCATTGGCTATGTTGTCGAACAGGTCGAGATGGTTCACCTTCGAGCCGTCCGGCATGGGCAGGAAGTTGACGCCGTGGAACTGGGCGAGCGCGTCGCGCCCTTGCGCCCCGTCGATCCACGACCAGTCGAACTCCTCGTTCTTGATGTTCACCGCCGTGACGAAGGGCACGAGCGAGACGGTCAGATGATCCGGGCTCGGATTGTCGCCGAAGATGATGTTGATGAGCTCGGTGGCGGCCGTGCGCAGGGCGCCGATCTTGCCGTTGCTGCTCATCGAGCCCGTATTGTCGAGCACCAGCGCCACCTCGAGCTTCTTGGTCTCGCGGATGATCTCGGCGCTCGAATGCACCTCCACCTTGTCCATGCCGGCGATCTTCATCAGCGTCGTCGACACTTCGGCCGTGGCGTCGATGCTCACGATGTTGTCGGAGACGGACACGTTGAACTGCGTCGTCTGCCCGAGCTTGTCATAGGGATAGTTCGCATAGAAATAGTCCGAGGCGATCTGCTCGAGCTCCTGTTGGGTCTTCCCGATGGAGCCGCCCACGGCGAGGCCCGCCGCGTCGATCGCCTTCGAGAGGCGCGACTTCACGATGACCGCGCGCGACATGTCCACCGCCGTGCCGGCCGCGATCAGGAGCGGAATGAGCGATATCCCGAAGATCATGGCGACGTTGCCGGGGCTTCTGCGTCCCAGCCAGCCAAGGACGGGACGCAGATGCGGGCCGTCCACAACTCTCTTCATCACGCTTTGCAAATCGCGAACCATGGCTCACCTCGACTGCTCGCCTCGGGCGGCGCCGGCGGCACGGGGGAAGGCCGGCGGGCGTCCGGGATCGGCGCATCATCCTCTCCGGCCCGTTAACAAACCCGGAAACGGACGGACCCGATTCGAAGAGAATACGTTGCCAAATTGCTGTATATTATGGTCGGTTGACCTGAACGATCCCCCATTTTGACTACATTGTTTCTAAAAACTTCGTTTACCGGAGATTAACACCGGCGACCTTAGCTTCACCTCGATGCGGCAAAGAGCCCTTCTCGCGGCCGGAGCCGCGACAGGCGAGGCAGGTCTGACATGAAGACGGATCTTCTGGAACGGCATCGGACGGCGCGCCGCCTGCGCGGCTTCGCTTCCGACCGGCGCGGCGCGACGGCGCTCGAATTCGGCATCATCGCGACGCCCTTCTTTCTTCTGATGTTCGCGATCATCGAGGTCGCGCTCGTCTTCTTCAATTCGGTCACGCTCGAGAACGGCATGAGCGAGACCTCGCGCCTCATCCGGACGGGGCAGGTCCAGTCGCAAGGGATGTCGGAGAACCAGTTCCGCGCCCAGCTCTGTGCACTGATCGATCCACTCCTGAGCTGCACCGGCAATCTGACGATCGACGTCCGCACCTTCGACAATTTCGGCGAGGCGGACCATTCCGATCCCATGGACCAGAACGGCAATCTCATCATCGTGCCCCAGTTCGACCCGGGCGATGCGGGCGACGTCGTGATGGTGCGGGTGTTCTACACCTACAAGATCCTGACACCGATGATGTCGCCGCTGCTGGCGAACATGAATGGCGGCAATCGGCTTCTCGCGTCGACCGCGGTGTTCCGGAACGAGCCGTTCGGCAGCATTCTGGATAGCGAGTGAGGTGTGCCATGGGCTGCAGTCATGAACGCCCTCTGATCGTCCGCGGGACTCTGGCAAGGCTCTGGGCCTGCCGGCGGGGCGTGAACGCGGTCGAGTTCGCCATCATCGCCCCGTTCATGCTGACCCTGCTCCTCGGGACGACGGAGCTCTCGAACGCCATGCAGGCGCACCGGAAGGTGACGGCGGTGACGAGTTCCATCGGCGACCTCGTGGCCCAGGCCAAGGTCATCGACAATCAGGACATCGCTGACGTCTTCTCCGCCGGAGAGGCGATCATGGTGCCGTTCGACGTGACGCCGCTCGAAATGGTGATCTCGAGCGTGGTCGCCGATCAGAACGGCCAGACGAAAGTGGCGTGGTCGGACGGTTACCGCGCCACACCCCGCACCGTCGATTCGAGCTACGCCCTGCCCGAGGGGCTCGTGACGGCCAATCAGAGCGTCATCGTCGCCGAGGTGCGCTACGCCTACACCTCGCCGCTGAACAAGTTCATCGCCGGGTCGATGGACATGGAAGACACCTTCTTCCTCAAGCCGCGCCGCACGACGCAGGTCGTCCGCCAGCCCTGAGCGAGCCTCAGCTCCGCAGCTTCGCAGAGGTGGGGGGGGGGGGGG
>JACAEB010000007.1 GCA_013389075.1 Alphaproteobacteria bacterium | reverse complement strand
CGCATGGGCGCGGCGGGCCGGGCGCTCGCCCGGACCGATGGTCCGCGCCTTGCCGCCCTCGCGCTCGACGGATGGGACGCGCATTCGCGCGACAGCCGCCTTGGCGCCCGTCTGCGCAGCCTCGATGCGGGCCTTGGCGCGCTCGAGCGCGCGCTCGGCCCCGCCTTCGGGGAGACGGCGGTTCTGGTCCTCGGCGATTTCGGGCGCGGCCTTGCGCTCAATGCCTTCGGCGGCACCGATCACGGGGCGGGGACGGTTGCCTTCCTCGCCGGCGGCGCCACGGCGGGCGGAGCGATCCGCGCCGACTGGCCCGGTCTCGCCGGGCGGCCCTCGCTGCCCGTGACCACGGATGTCCGTGCGCTGATCAAGGGTGTCCTTCACGCCCATCTCGGCCTGCCGGAGGGGGTGATCGAGGACGATCTCTTGCCCGGCAGCCGGTCGGTGCGGATGCTCGAGGGGCTGCGGCGCGTCAGCGTCGCTTGAGGACGTCGAGCAGATACTGCCCGTAGCCGCTCTTCACGAGCGGGGCGGCCAGCGCCTCGAGCTGGGCGGCGTCGATGAATCCCATCTGGAAGGCGATCTCCTCCACACAGGCGATCTTCAGCCCCTGACGGTGCTCGATCGTCTGGATGAAGGTGCCCGCCTCCATGAGGCTGTCATGGGTGCCGGTGTCGAGCCAGGCATAGCCGCGCCCGAGCCGCTGCACATGGAGCCGCCCTTGCGCCAGATAGGCCCGGTTCACATCGGTGATCTCGAGCTCGCCGCGCGCGGACGGCTTGAGGTCGCGGGCGATGGCGACGACGTCGTTGTCGTAGAAATAAAGTCCCGTCACGGCCCAGTTGGAGCGGGGCGCCTTCGGCTTCTCCTCGATGGAGAGGGCGGTGCCCGCACGGTCGAACTCGACGACGCCATAGCGCTCGGGATCGGTGACCCAGTAGGCGAAGACGGTGGCGCCCGATCCGGTCGCGGACGCCGTGGACAGCTCCTCGGTCAGGCCGTGGCCGAAGAAGATGTTGTCGCCGAGCACGAGGCAGGCGGAGTCCGAGCCGATGAAATCGGCGCCGATGATGAAGGCCTGCGCGAGGCCCTCGGGCCGGGGCTGTTCGGCGTAGCTCAAGGAAATCCCCCACCGCCTGCCATCGCCGAGAAGGTGCTCGAAGGCCGGCCGGTCCTGCGGGGTCGTGATGATGAGGATGTCCCGGATCCCCGCCAGCATGAGCGTGGACAGGGGATAGTAGATCATGGGCTTGTCATAGACCGGCATGAGCTGCTTGCTCGTCGCGATCGTCAGGGGATAGAGCCGCGTGCCCGACCCGCCCGCGAGAATGAGTCCCTTCATCCCGTGCCTTCCTTGCCGTTCGCCCGTGGACCGCGCCCGCCGATCGTCCGCCCGGATCTAGCCGGCTTTTCGCAATTGCAGCAAGCGCGCCGGCTGGCTACCAATAGCGGGTCGAGGTGAGAATCCTTCTAACGGCGGTGCGGGGCGCGGCCCCCCGGGGAGCGAGACATGACCATCACGCCCATCATCCTGTCGGGCGGGTCGGGCACCCGGCTCTGGCCGGTCTCCCGCGCGCTCTATCCCAAGCAGCTCCTGCCGCTCCTCTCCGACCGCTCGATGATCCAGGAGACCGCGCTGCGCTTCCCGCGCGGGGAGGCGCCGGGCTTTGCGGCCCCGATGATCATCTCGAACGAGGAGCACCGCTTCACCATCGCCCAGCAGCTGTCGGAGATCGGCGTCCGCGAGCGCACCCATGTGCTCGAGCCGGTGGGGCGGAACACGGCGCCGGCCGCCGCCGTGGCGGCGCTCCTCCTCGCCCGGCGCGATCCCGACGCGCTGGGCCTCATGGTGCCGGCCGACCATCACATCGCCGATCTGGCGAGCTTCCGGGCTGCCATCGTCCGGGGCTCCGCGGCCGCGGCGGACGGCTATCTCGTCACCTTCGGCATCGTGCCGGACGCGCCCGAGACGGGCTATGGCTACATCCGGCGCGGCGCGCCGCTTGAAGGCGGGGGCGAGGCCTTCGCGGTCGCCGCCTTCGTCGAGAAACCCGATCTCGCCACCGCGGAACGCTATGTCGCCTCGGGCGAATACGCCTGGAACAGCGGCATCTTCATGTTCCGTGCACGGACGCTCCTCGACGAGCTTGCCGCCCTCGCGCCCGACATCCTCGCCGCCGCGCGGGCTGCGCTCGAGGGGGCGGCGTCCGATCTCGATTGCCTGAGGCTCGGGCGCGAGGCCTTCACCGCCTGCCCGTCCAACTCGATCGACTATGCGGTGATGGAGCGGACGCGCCATGCCGCCGTCATCCCGGTCGAGATGGGCTGGAGCGACATCGGCTCCTGGGCCGCCCTCTGGGCGGCGGGGGCGAAGGACGGGGAGGGGAACGTGCGCATCGGCGACACCGTCGCCGTCGACGTGACGGGCTCCTTCATCCGCAGCGAGCACCGGCTCGTCGCGGCCCTCGGCCTCTCCGACATCGTGATCGTCGAGACGGCGGATGCCGTCCTCGTCGCCCCGCGCGACCGGGTGCAGGAGGTCAAGGCGGTCGTCGACCGGCTGAAGGCGGAGGGACGCTCGGAGATCGACGCCCATCGCCGCATCTACCGCCCCTGGGGCTATTTCGAGGGCATAGACGAGGGCGCGCGCTATCAGGTCAAGCAGCTCTTCGTCAATCCGGGCGCCGCGCTCTCGCTCCAGATGCATCATCATCGGGCGGAGCATTGGGTGGTGGTGCAGGGCACGGCGCGCGTGACCGTGGGCGAGGAGGTGCGCCTCCTCGGCGAGAACGAGTCCGTGTACATCCCGCTCGGCACGCGCCACCGGCTCGAAAATCCGGGCAAGGTGCCCTTGCGCCTCATCGAGGTGCAGTCGGGCACCTATCTCGGCGAGGACGACATCGTCCGCTTCGAGGACATCTACAAGCGCTGAGGCCGGGCGGGGCTCAGGGCAGGGCGGCGAGGATCTTTGCCTGCAGGTCCTTCAGCTCCGCGGCCGGAGCCATCTCGCGCGCATGGAGCTTGAAGTCCGCCCCCTCCCAGCGCGGGATGATGTGCATGTGGACATGGAACACGGTCTGGCCGGCGGCCGCGCCGTTGAGCTGGGCGATCATGACGCCCGGCGCCTCCACGACGCGCTTCACAACGGCGGCGAGCTCCTGCGTCGTCTCGATCATGGCGGCGAGCATGTCCGGCTCGACGTCGAAGATCGTCTCCGCCTCCGTCTTCGGGATGACCAGCGTGTGACCCCGCGCCTGGGGCATGATGTCGAGAAAGGCGAAGGTCTTCGCGTCCTCATAGATCTTGTAGGAGGGCGCCTCGCCGCGCAGGATCTTCGCGAAGATGTTGTTCGGATCGTAGGCCATGGCGGTGCTCGCGTCGCTGGAGGGGGAGGCTTCTCGTCGAACCGTCAGCCGGCCGGCCGGTTCAGGTGCCGGTCGAGAAATTCGAGGATCCGGACGCGGACCGCCCGGCCCTCGGCTTCCGCGGTCATGAGATCGATATTGGCAAAGCCGTGCAGTCCGCCCTCGATCTCGGCGAGCTCGGCCGGCAGCCCCGCCTCGCCCGCCCGGGCGAGCATCTGCCGGCTCGCCTCGATCGGCACGGTGGGATCATCCGTGCCGTGAACGAGCATCAGCGGCGGATCGTCCGCGTCCATCAGCCCGATCCAGCCCGCGAGATTGCCCCAGAAGGCGACCACGACGTCCGGGCGGGGCGGGGGCGGCGAGGACAGATCGTCCGCCGCATAGCCGAGCATCAGCACCGCGGCTGCGCCCGCCGAGCCGCCGCCCACGGCGATCCGGCCCGGATCGATGCCATGGGCCCCGGCATTCGCGATGAGGTAGTCGAGCGCCGCCGCCGTGTCCTCGACCGAGGCGATATAGGCGGTCCGTCGCGGATCCTCGGCCGGCACCTCGGAGAGCATGGGCTGGAAGCGATCGCCGATCACGGGCGCATCGCCCTTCAGCCGGTAGTCGATCGAGGCGACGACATAGCCCGCCCGCGCAAGGGCCTCGAGATAGGGCAGGAGGGGGCGCGGCTCGTCGCGCGCCCCGCCGACGAAGCCGCCGCCATGGACGTATAGGAAGAGCGGCCGCGCGCCGCCGGCAGGGAGGCTGTAGAGGTCGAGGCGCAGCTCCTGCGGGCCCTTGGCGGTCGGCATGGTGGCGAAGATGAGACCCTCGGTGCGCCGGACCTCCGTCTCGGCGAGGGCACGGGTTCCGCCGGTCGCAAGGCCGAGCGCGGCGGCGAGAAGGACGAGGCAGAGGCCCCGCGCGCGGGGACGGGTGGCTCCGGGCATGTACGATCCTCCATGACCTGCGCCCCTTGCTCCGGGGCCTTCCGGCTCACGCCCAGTATGAGGCCCGACCCGCGTCAAGACCAGCCTGCAGGGCGCGGCTCCGCCGCCGACGCCTTGGCGCGCGCATCGGCCTGTCGTATGTGTGCCGGTCGGGAGAACACAAGGCACGAAGAGGATATGCCATGGACGTCAAGGGCAAGGCCGCCATCGTCACCGGATCGGCCACGGGGCTTGGTGCCGCCATCGCGGAGAAACTGGCCGATCGCGGGCTCGACATCGTCGTGAACTACACCAAGAGCGAGGCCGAGGCGCGCGCGACGAAAGCCGCCTGCGAGGCGAAGGGCGTGCGCGCGATCATGGTCCAGGCGAACGTCGCCGAGGATGCCGACTGCCGGCGCCTCGCCCGGGCTGCCGAGGAGGCCTTCGGCCGCATCGACGTTCTCGTCAACAATGCCGGCACGACCAAGTTCGCCGATCACAAGGATCTCGATGCTCTGTCGGCGGAGGATTTCACCTGGATCTACCAGGTGAACGTCGTCGGCGCCTTCCAGATGATCCGCGCCTGCGCGCCCGCCTTGCGCGCCCACGGGCTCGGATCGGTCGTCAACATCTCCTCCATCGCGGGCGTCGCGGGCATCGGCTCGTCGGTCGCCTATGCGGCCTCCAAGGGCGCGCTCAACACGATGACGCTGTCGCTCGCCCGGGCGCTCGCGCCCGAGATCCGCGTGAACGCGATCTGCCCGGGCTACATCGCCACGCGCTGGTTCAAGGACCGGTTCGGCGAGAAGGGCTTCGAGGCGATCACCTCCCATGTGGAGAAGAACACGCCCCTGCGTCAGGCCGGCACGCCCGAGCTCGTGGCGGATGCCGCGGTGTTCTTCTGCCTCGAGGGCGCCCGCCACATCACCGGCGAGACGCTTCTCTCCGATGGCGGACAGCATCTCGACATGACGGGCCTCGCCCAGCGCTGAGGCTTCCCTTTGTCGGCGCGGGCGTCGCCCTCGCGCTGAGCGGAGGCGGGCCGGCCTTGCCCCGCGGGCGCGGGACCGGCACACTTCGCGCCATGCGGATCCTCGCGCTGGTCTTCGGCCTTGTCCTCATCTTCGGCGGCATCGTCTGGATGCTGCTGCCGGTCCCGCTCGGTCTCTTCGCCATCGGCCTTGGCGTCGCGCTCGTCCTGTGGGCGAGCCCGCAGGCGCGCGCCGTCCTGCGCTGGCTGCGGGGGCTGGCGCCGGGGCTCGACCGGCTCTTGCGCCGGACGGAAGCCCGCCTGCCGCGCGAGATCGCGACACCGCTCGAGCGCACCGAGCCCTCGGGCCTTGAAATCAACCGCCGCCGGCGCTGAGCCAGACCGGCGGCCCTGGACAGGGAGGAACCGGCCATGCGCCCCGGACTGACACTTCTCTCGAGCCTTGTCGCGGCCGTTCTCGCGACCGCCGCCACCGCGCAGATGGCCGATCTCTCCGACCCGGACGCGCTGACGGCGCGCAACGTGGCCCTTTCGACGGCGGAGCATCGGGGCGTCTCCGCCCTCCGCGTCGTCGAGGCGGGCGAGCGCAGCGAGGGCGAGGACAAGCTCGCCATCGTGCTGCCGGACGGCTTCCGCGACGGCACGATCGAGGTGATGCTCGCCGGCGACCGCGTCGAGGGCGCCCCCGAGGGCGCGCGCGGCTTCGTCGGGCTCGCCTTCCGCGTCCAGCCGGACGGCTCCGCCTTCGAGGCGATCTATCTGAGGCCCTATAACGGGCGCTCGGAGGATCAGCTTCAGCGCAACCATTCGATCCAGTACATCTCCTATCCCGCCGCCGGCTGGCGCACGCTGCGCGAGGAGACGCCCGGCAAGTACGAGTCCTATGTCGATCTCGAGCCGGGCGCCTGGACGCGCCTGCGGATCGAGGTCGCGGGCACGACCGCCCGGGCCTATGTGGGCGAGGCGAGCCAGCCCGCGCTGATCGTCCGGGATCTCCGGATGGGCACCGCCGAGGGCGGGGTCGCCCTCTGGATCGGACCCGGAACGCTCGCCCATTTCCGTGACCTCTCGATCACGCGGAACTGAGCCGCCGCCCCTGCCCGCGTCGGCTCACCCCTTGCGGAAGGGCGTGTGGTCCTCGAGGAAGGCCCTGTCCTCGGCGACGGCCGAGCGTTCGGCCTCGAGATAGCGCGCGACGGCGGCTCTAAGGCCCGCATGGGCGATCCAGTGCAGCGAATAGGTCGTGACCGGACGATAGCCGCGCGCGACCTTGTGCGCCCCTTGGGCGCCGGCCTCGACGCGGGCGAGCCCGTGGGCGATGGCGTAGTCGATGGCCTGGTAGTAGCAGGTCTCGAAATGCAGGAAGGGGTGGTCCTCGATGCAGCCCCAGTAGCGTCCGAACAGCGTGTCCGTCCCCAGAAGATTGAGCGCCCCGGCGATGGGCCGGCCCGCCCGTTCGGCGAGGATGAGGACGACCGCCTCCCCGAGGCGCTCGCCGATGAGGCTGAACACCTGCCGGTTCAGATAGGGCCGGCCCCATTTGCGCGAGGCGGTGTCCATGTAGAAGGCGAAGACCGCATCCCAATGACCCTCGGTGATCTCGCGTCCGCGCAGCCAGCGGAAGCTGATGCCCGCCTCGGCGAAGGGCGCGCGTTCCTTGCGCAGATCCTTCCGCTTGCGCGAGGCGAGCGAGGCGAGGAAGGCCTCGAAGCTCTCATAGCCCTCATTGGTCCAGTGGAACTGCTGATCCTCGCGGCGCAGCATCTCGTCCGTACCGAGACGGGTGTACTCGTCCCTGGTCAGGAAAGTGACGTGGACGGAGGAGGCACCGGCCCGTGCCGCGAGCTCCACCGCGCCCGAGAGGAGCGCCCGCTCCGCCTGCGGCCGGTCCGTATCGGGACGGACGAGGAATCGGTGCCCGGTCACGGGCGTGAAGGGGACGGCGAGCTGCAGCTTCGGATAATAGCGCCCGCCCGCCCGCTCGAGCGCCTCGGCCCAGCCATGGTCGAACACATATTCGCCCTGGCTGTGCGACTTGAAATAAGCGGGGGCGGCGGCGAGAAGGTCGCCCGCGCCGGTCTCGAGGAGGAGATGGGCGGGGGTCCATCCGGTGCCGGGGCCCACGCATCCGGCCTCCTCGAGGCTCGACAGGAAGGCATGGGTGAGGAAGGGATTGGCCCGCACCCCGCCCGGCGCGGCGCAGGCATCCCAGGCGGCGGGCGGGATGGCGCCGAGCCCCTCGGTCATGCGGATCCGTGAGGGGGCGCGGGCCTCGCTCATGCGGCGCGCCCGGGCGGTTCGAAGCCCTCGAAGATGATGTTGTCCGCATGCTGACGGGCGAGCGCGGCGGCGCCGGGGCTGCGCACGGTCCAGACGAGCAGCGGCAGCCCCGCCTTCCGCACGATCTGCGGCGCGGGCCGGCGCGCTTCTTCGGCCTCGTAGGCGACGAAATGCGGCCGCGAGACGTGATTGTAGAGAAGATGCTGGAGCGCCACCTTGTGTCCGATGCCGAAGCGGGCCGGATAACCCGTATGGCGGCAGGCCACCTGTCCGCGCGGCACCTGCGGCACCGCCTCGACGAAGGCGCCCATGGTGAAGGGATTGAACGACATGAGCGCGAGCGGGCCCTTGTAGGCGCGGACCGCGTCGGCGATCGCGGCCTCGAAGGGCCCGGGCGCGGCGGTTGCCTTCACCTCGACGAGGAGCGGAACCCGTCCGGCCACCAGCGCGAGGAGATCGTTCAGTGTCGGGATGGTCTCGCGCGTCCCCTTGAGCCGGATGCGGGCGAGCGCGGCGGCGGGGCGCGCGGCGAGGGGGCCGCGCTCGTCGGTCAGCCGGTCGAGCCTGCCGTCGTGAAAGACCATGGGGACGGCGTCGGCGCTCGCCGTCACGTCCACCTCGATGCCATAGCCGCGCGCCATGGCCGCCTCCACCGCGAGAAGCCCGTTCTCCGTGCGTCCGATCGCGCGATCGTGCAGCGCCCTGTGGGCGATCGGGGCGGCGGTGAGGAAGCCGAGCTCCATCAGCCCGGCCCGATCTCGAAGACCGCATCGACCTCCACGGCGACGTCGAAGGGAAGGCTCGGCGCGCCGACGGCGAAGCGCGCGTGCCGCCCCGCCTCGCCGAACACCTCGACCATGAGGTCCGAGGCGCCGTTCATGACCTTGGGATGGTCGGGGAAGTCCGGCGTGGCGTTGACGAACCCCCCGAGCTTCACGCAGGCCCGCACGCGGTCGAGATCACCGCCGCAGGCGGCCTTGAGCTGGGCGAGAATGTTGAGCGCGCACAGCCGCGCCGCCGCCTGACCCTCCTCGATCGACACGCCCCCGCCGAGCTTGCCGCGATAGGGCAGGCCCTTGCCGTCGAACGGCACCTGACCGGCGATGAAGACGAGCGCGCCCGAGACCACGAAGGGCACATAATTGGCGGCTGGCGGCGGGGCCGCCGCGAGCGTGATACCGAGTTGCCGGAGCCGGGCGTCGATGCGGCCTGCCATGGGTCGGAGCCTCCCTGTCGTCAGGGCGGCAGCCTCGCATGAAGCCCCCCGGGGGTGAAGGGGGCAGGCGGAGGATCAGGCGCTGCGCAGGCCGCTCGCCGCCTTGCGCGCGGTCTTGTCGGCATAGAGCGCGGCATCGGCGGCGGCAAGGAGCGTGCGCGCCTCCGAGCCCGGGCCATAGGGGGCGATGCCGAGGCTCGCGGTGACGCCGAGACGCGCGCCGGCCCAGTCGAGGCGCAGGGCCTCGATGGCATTGCGCAGCCGGGCGAGCCGGGCCGCGGCGCCCTCGGGGTCGCAATGCACGAAGAGGAGGGCGAACTCGTCGCCACCGGGCCGGGCGGCGCAGTCGGTGGCCCGGATGGAGCCGGCGATGACGCGGGCGATCGCCTCGAGCACGGCATCTCCGGCCGCATGCCCGTGACGGTCGTTGATCGGCTTGAAGCGGTCGAGGTCGATGAGCGCGAGGAGCCCGGTCTCGCCATGGCGGCGGCTCGCGGCGAGCGCCCGCTCGAGGAGATCCTCGAAGCCGCGCCGATTGTAGAGGCCCGTGAGCGGATCGGTGACGGCGAGCGCGCGCAGCCGCTCGATCTCGGCCGCCTGCTGGCGGACGATGTCGGTCAGCCGGCGTGTCCAGGTCGCGAGCGGCCCCGTCGATTCGGCGAGCGGCGTGCCGTCCGGCAGATGCGTGAGCTCGGCGGGCAGCGGATCGGCGGAACCGGAGGCGAGGGTGAGCATGGGCGAGTGTCCTCGGCGCGAAAGGCGGCGCGGGAAGGTCAGCAACCCGCGTGCCATGGCAAATCCCCAACGAAATCAAGGCATTGCCGGAAAGGGCGGGGCCGGTGGCGGCAGCTTTTGCCCTGTTCCCGGCCGGGTGCCGGCAGCACTTGCCGTGTGGAGGGCGCTGGTGCGGAGCGCGCGCGGCCTCAATAAGATCACTTTCGCGTGCTGGTCTCGGGGCAGCCCCGGCCCGCCGCCGCGCATGTGAGGAGGTCCTGTCCATGTCCGTCCGCCTGCCCCGCCGGCTCGGCGCCGCCGCCATGAGTGCCGCGATCGCGCTCGGGGCGCCGCCGGCGATGGCCGCGCCCTTCGCGCCGCACAAGGCCGTCTACAAGCTCGAATCCCTCGATCTCGGCGATGGGGCGGGGCTGTCGGGCGCGGACGGGGCGATCTCGCTCGAATGGAAGCTGACCTGCGAGGGCTTCGTCACCAATCAGCGCATGATCACGCGCCTCTTCGGGCTCGACGGTGAGGTGCAGCTCGGCGATCTCACCGTTTCCACCTTCGAGCCCTCCGACTTCAGCTCGCTGCGCTTCACCATCCAGTCGCTCTCCGAGGGCACGCTGGCCGAGGACTATTTCGGAACGGCGCGCAAGGGCCGGGAGGAGGCCCCCGGCGAGATCGCCTATACGCGGCCCGAGACGCAGACCGCGCCCCTGCCGGCCAAGGCCGTCTTCCCGAGCGAGCATGCGCTCGGCATCCTTTCGAGCGCCGGCGAGGGCAAACGCTGGCACGAGGCCGTGGTCTTCGAGGGCGGGGCGCCCGAGGAGATCTACCGCGTCATCACCTTCATCGGGAACCGACGGACGGGAGACGCGGGCGGGGAGGGGGCCGCCGGACCGCAGGCGGCGCAGGCCGCCCTCGCGGGCCTCAGCTTCTGGCCGGTGACGCTCACCTATTACGATCTCGAGCTCGGTGACGGCCTGCCGCGCTACGAGGCGCGCTTCCATCTCTACGAGAACGGCGTGAGCGACGAGCTGACGCTCGACTACGGCAGCTTCTCCGTGCACGGCACATTGCGCGAGCTCGAGATCCTGGACAGGCCGTCCTGCTGACGCGGCCCGTCCCTCAGGGCCCGGCCACCCTGTCGGGCAGGCCCGTCGCGAGCCCCGGCATCAGGGCCACCAGCCCCAGCATGAGAAGCTGGAGCAGCACGAAGGGCACGGCGCCCTTGTAGATCGACATCGTCGAGAGCGAGGCCGGCGCCACCCCGCGCAGATAGAAGAGCGCGAAGCCGAAGGGCGGGGTGAGGAACGAGGTCTGCAGATTGAGCGCCATCATCACCCCGAGCCAGACGGGGTCCACCCCCATCGCGATGAGCACCGGCGCCACCAGCGGGACCACCACGAAGGTGATCTCGATGAAGTCCAGGAAGAAGCCGAGCACGAACATCACGGTCATGACGATCAGCACCGCGCCCGTCACCCCCCCGGGCATGCCGGTGAGCAGCGCCTGAACCGCCTCGTCGCCGCCGAGCCCGCGGAAGACGAGGCTGAAGAGGGCGGCGCCGATCAGGATGACGAACACCATCGAGGAGATTTCCGCCGTCGAGCGCATCACCTCGCGCAGGATGCCGAGCGTGAAGAGCCGGACGAGGCCGACCGCAAGTCCCGCGACGAGGAGGCCGCAGAGGACGAAGGCGGCATGGATGCCGATCCGGTCGCCGGGCGGCAGGCTCTCGCGCGCAAGGCGCAGATCGACCACCGAGGTGAGGACGAGGAGGCCGACGAGCGCTAGCGTCGCGCCGATGACGAGCGCCCGCCGCAGCGGCCCCGCATCGCCCACGCGGAAGCTTGCGAGCAGGATCGCGCCCACCGCGCCCACGGCGGCGGCTTCGGTCGGCGAGGCGATGCCGCCGAGGATCGATCCGAGCACGGCGACGATGAGCCCGATCGGCGGCAGGAGCGCGCTCAGGAGGCGCGGCACGAGCCCCGTGCCGAGGGTCAGCCTGTCCTCGGGCGGCAGGGCCGGCGCCGCCTCGGGCCGCACCAGCGCGACGCCGACGAGATAGATCATGTAGAGCCCGACGAGGAGGAGGCCGGGCAGGAGCGCCCCGGCGAAGAGATCGCCCACCGAGACGACCTCGCGCAGCGCCAGCCCCTTCTCCTCGAGGGCGGCCCGCGCCGTGAAGTCGAGCGCCACCTCCTGATTGGCCGTCGAGATGACGTCGCCGAGCAGGATGAGAACGATCGAGGGCGGAATGATCTGGCCGAGCGTGCCCGCCGCCGCGATCGTTCCGGAGGAAAGGGCGGGGCTGTATCCGCGCCGCAGCATGGTGGGCAGCGAGATGAGGCCCATGGTGACGACGGTCGCGCCCACGATGCCGGTCGAGGCGGCAAGGAGCGCGCCGACCGCGAGTACCGAGAGGCCGATGCCGCCGCGCAGGCCGCCGAACAGCGCGCCCATCGTGTCGAGCAGATCCTCGGCCACGCGCGAGCGCTCGAGCATCACCCCCATGAAGACGAAGAGCGGCACGGCCACCAGAACCTCGTTGGTCATGGTGCCGAAGATCCGCTGGGGGATGAAGGTCACGAAGGTCCAGTCGAACACGCCGAGCGCAAGGCCGAGCGCGGCGAAGACGAGCGCGGTGCCCGCGAGGGTGAGGGCGACGGGATAGCCCGCGATCAGGAGCGCACAGAGCGTGACGAAGAGGAGGATGTCGAGGATCACGGCCATGTCAGAGCGGCCTTTCGTCCGCGCCGGCGGGCTCGGTCGCGGGCAGGGGGTCCCCCGTCAGCGACAGCGCCGCCTTCGCCGCTTCGGCGACGCCCTGGACGAGCATCAGGATGGCGAAGGCGGGGATGGCCGACTTGAGGAGGAAGACGCCCTGGATGCCGCTCGTCTCCTTGGACCCCTCGAGGACGCGCCAGGACTGTGCGACGAAGGACTCGGCCGCCGAGAGGATCAGCAGCATGAAGGGAACGAGGAAGAGATAGGTCCCGAGGAGGTTGATGGCGGCCTTCCGCCGCGGGCTCGCGGTCCGGTAGAGGACGTCCACCCGCACATGCCCGTCGCGCATCAGCGTGAAGCCGGCCGCGAGCAGGAACAGGAAGCCGTGCATGTAGATGATGGCTTCCTGCATGGCGATGGAGCCGATCCCGAAGACATAGCGCTGGAGAATGACGGCGAACTGCACGAGCACCATGCCGAGCGCGAGCCACCAGACGAGCCGACCCGTCAGGGCACTGACGGCCTCGCTCGCCGAGGCAAGGTGCAGGAGCGGCGCGGCGAGGGGGCTCCGCCCTGCCGCCCAGGCGGCGAGGAGATGGGCGAGGGGCAGGGTGAAGGCAAAGGCGGCCGCGCCGGCGCCGATCCAGCGGGCGGTATCGACCATGGCAAGGAATCCGTCCACCGGGGTGCGCCCCTCCCTTCGCGCGCGCCGCCGTCAGTCGGCCGCGAGGGCGATGCGCCGCGCATGGGCGTAGCCCTGCTCGGAGATCTCGCCCCAGAGGATGCCGATGCGGCGGGCCTCGAGAAAGCTTTCGTGGATGCGCGTCACGAGCTCGTCCCCGGCCCCCGCGACGACCTCCGTCATCACTTCCTCCGAGGTCCGGCCGATCACCTTGAGGACCTCGTCCGAGAAGCGCCTCAGCTCGACGCCGCTTTCCTGGAGCTTGCGCAGCTCGCCCGCATTGCGCCAGTTGAATTCGGCGAGATTGGTGAGCGACTCGGCCTCGCAGGCGGTGCGGATCAGGGTCTGCTGGAGGGGCGTGAAGCTCTGCCAGACGTCGAGATTGATGCCGAGCGAGAGGGCCGCGCCCGGCTCGTGCCAGCCCGGCCAGTAATAGTATTTCGCCACGCGCTGGAGCCCGAGCGCCCGGTCGTTCCACGGGCCCACCCATTCGGTCGCGTCGATCTCCTTGGTCTGGAGCGCCTGATAGATCTGGTCGCCCGGCCGCGAGACGGCGGCGGCCCCGAGCTTGCGCATCACCTCGCCGCCAAGCCCCGGCATGCGGATCTTCAGCCCGCGGAAGTCGTCGGCCGTGTTGATCTCGCGATTGTACCAGCCGCCCATCTGCACGCCGGTATTGCCGGCGTTGAAGGCCTTCACCTTGAAGCGCGCCGACAGCTCGTCCCAGAGGGCCTGGCCGCCCCCGGTATGGATCCAGGCGTCATATTCGGCGGCGTTCAGGCCGAAGGGCACGGAGGTGAAGTAGTTGAAGCCGACCGACTTGCCCTGCCAGTAATATTCCGCGCCGTGATACATGTCCGCCGAGCCCTGCGAGACCGCGTCGAAGGCGCCGAAGGCGTCGACGAGTTCGCCGGCCGCATAGACGCGGATCTTGATCTGGCCATCGGTCAGCGTCTCGATCCGCCGGGCGGTGTTCTCGGCGAGGGTGCCAAGACCGGGCAGGCCCTTGGGCCAGGTGGTCAGCATCTTGAGGCTGCGCTCGCCCTTGGCATAGGCCGGCGCGGCGAGCGGCGCGGCCATGGCGGCGAGCCCCGCCCCCGTCAGAACTGAACGGCGATCCATGCGTTGTCCCCCTCGTCGGCTCGCGGTGCTCCCCTCAAGGCATTTCGGCCCGGCGCACCCGTCTTGTCAGCGGCCTTCTTCAATAGCCGGGAGCGCCGGCCGACGCAAAAGCCGACGGCCGGCTCAGCCGTGGCGGCGGCGGGCGTCCTCGAAGGCGGCGAGCTCCTCGGGCGTCGCCTCGCGGCCGTGCATGGCCTTCCATTCGGGATAGGGCATGCCGTAGACGGCCGTGCGCGCGGCCTCCTTGTCAAGCGGAACGCCCGCCTCGGCCGCCCCTTCGGCGAGCCAGTCGGCGAGGCAGTTGCGGCAGAAGCCCCCCTCGATCATCAGCGTGATGTTCTGCACGTCCGTGCGCTCGCGCAGATGCGCGACGAGCCGGCGGAAGGCGGCGGCCTCGAGGCTATTGCGCGTCGCCTCGTCGAGGCCTGCGAGCGGGTCGATCTTGCTCATGCGGGGTCACCTTCTCGTGATCGGCTTGCGGTTGCGGCCGGCGGGGGTCAGCATAGGGGCTCAAACACGCCGTTCCCAAGGGAGGTTCGCATGACCCGTTCCGCACTCGCCATCGCTCTCGCGCTCGGACTCGCCGCCGGCGCCGCGGCGCCCGCCTTCGCCATGCACTGCCCGGCCGACATGAAGCAGATCGACGCCGCGCTTGCCGCCGGGCCCGAGCTGACCGAAGAGCAGCTCGCCAGGGTGAAGGAACTGCGCGCCGAAGGCGAGGCCCTGCACAAGGCTGGCAATCACAAGGGCTCGGTCGAGAAGCTGGGCGAGGCCAAGAAGATCCTCGGGCTCGAGTAAGCCGCCTAGCGCGCCGGAATGGCGTAGGCCCGCAGCCGCGCTATGCGCGCCGCGCGCAGCTCGGGGTCGGTCTGGTTCGCGGCGATGAACGCCTCGAGCGGGCCGTCCTCGCGCAGGCACGCCATGGCCAGTCGCTGGGCCTCCTCCTGGCTCGCGCGGGGCAGCGGCCCCTCCTGCGGCACCGCCGTCAGCGCGAGCGGCGCGTCGTCCGGACTGAAGGCGCCCGCGAGCGAGAGATAGCTCGCGGCCGCCGCCAGCCGGCCACCCGTCTCCAGCGTGAGCGCAAGGCCCTTCAGCCCCTCGAACACATATTCGACGCCGAGCGCCTCCGTCCGGTGCATGCGTTCGAGCTGGGCCTCGTCGAGGAGGTTGACGAAGACGGTGGTGAAGGCGCCCTCCTGCCGGATCAGCGTCGCCGGCATGGAGCCATAGGCCGTGAACTTGGCGGCGTGGACGGTCGCGAAATCGGCCAGCCGGGCCCGGATCGTCGGCACGGTGCCCCCCGTGGGCCCGAACTTCCTCAGGATCTGCGCCGGCGCGCCGTTCGAGCCGCAGGCGATCACGGCATGCCGGCCGGGCTCGGCGGCGGCGGCGGCCGCGCGGTCGTCGAAGGGGCGGATCTCGCCATCGGCAAGACACCAGGACGTGTCCGGACAATCGAAGGGATAGGCGAGGGCGAAGCGGACGCGCTCGGCGGAGCTGAGGCCCGAAAGATAGGGGTGGAGGCTCGGCATGGGCGGCAGACTAGGCGCGGGGCACCTGCGCCCGCAAGGCGCTTGACGCACGTCCCGGCGCAGCCGACCCTTCGGGGGAACCGGCCCGACGGGAGGCCGAACGGGGGGATGAGATCATGACGCTTCTGGCACGGGGACTTCTTGGCCTGCTTCTTCTCTTCTACCTCGCCATGGGCTCGGCGCGGTCTTCGTGCCCGGCCGGGTCGGCGAGACGCTCCTGCTCATGGCTGACGGGCCCGGCGGGATCGGCTCGCTGCGCGCCGATCTCGGCGGTTTCTTCCTCCTCTGCGCCGCCTGTGCGGGGCTCGCTCTCTTCCGGGGGCGCACCGGCCTTCTTCTGGTTCCGCTCTTTCTGATGGGCTTTGCCCTTTTCGCCCGCACGCTCGGGCTCGCGCTCGACGGGGTGGATGAAAGGGCGTTCACCAGCATGGCGGTGGAGGCGGTCGCCGTGCTCATCCTGCTCTTCTGCCGGGCGGTCCTGCCGGCGCGCGGCTGACCCCGTCCCCGTCCGCGCGGGCGGGGCCGGGCGCGAGCCATGCGTTGCGGAGATGGCTGCGCGCGGCCCCCTCGCGCCTTCCTGCGCCGGGGGCGGGTGCGCTATGAAGGCGCGCGCCCCCGCGTCGGCTTGAACGCCTGCCCCCCGGCGCTATCATCCGGTCGGCCGCACGGAATCGTCGACCAGACCGCCTCACTTTGGGGCGAGGCCCGAAAGGACAAAGCCATGAATCTCGACTTCACGCCCGAAGACGAAGCCTTCCGCGCCGAGGTCCGCGCCTTTCTCGAAGCCAATTGTCCGCCCCATCTGCGCGGCGGGCGCTATACCGATCTCAGCCGCGAGGATCTCCTCACCTGGCACAAGATCCTCTACCGGCAGGGCTGGGTGGCGCCGGGCTGGCCGAAGGAATATGGCGGCACGGGCTGGAATCCGACCCAGCGCTACATCTGGGAGCAGGAGACCGCACGCCTCGGCACGCCGCCTCTCGTGGCCTTCGGGCTCTCCATGGTGGGCCCCGTCATCTACACCTTCGGCACCAAGGCCCAGAAGGAGTATTACCTGCCGCGCATTCTCAGCGGCAAGGACTGGTGGTGCCAGGGCTATTCGGAGCCGGGCGCGGGCTCGGACCTTGCGGGCCTGCGGACCGTGGCGGTGCGCGAGGGCGACCATTACATCGTCAACGGGCAGAAGACGTGGACGACGCTCGCTCAGCATGCGGACATGATCTTCTGCCTCGTGCGGACCGACAAGGACGTGAAGAAGCAGGAAGGCATCACCTTCCTTCTCATCGACATGAAGACGCCCGGCATCAGCGTGCGTCCCATCATCACCCTCGATGGCGGTCATGAGGTGAACGACGTCTTCCTCGAAAACGTCCGCGTGCCGGTCGAGAACCGGATCGGCGAGGAGAACAAGGGCTGGACCTACGCCAAGTTCCTGCTCGGCCACGAGCGCAGCGGCATTGCGGGCGTCGCGCGCTCCAAGAAGTCGCTCGAAAAGCTCAAGGGCATCGCCCGCACCGAAATGGCCGGCGGCCGTCCGCTGATCGAGGATGCCGATTTCCGCCGCAAGATCGCCGAGCTCGAGATCGACCTCCTCGCGCTCGAATTCACCGACCTCCGGACGCTCGCCGCCGCCGCGCAAGGCAAGCCGCCCGGACCCGAGACCTCGATCCTCAAGATCCGGGGCACCGAGGTCCAGAAGCGTCTCACCGAGCTGACGGTCGAGGCGGTCGGCTATTACTCGAACCCCTTCCTCAAGGGCGAGCTCGGCCACAATGAAGGCCCGGTCGGCCCGGACTACGCGGTCAACGTGGCCCCCGCCTATTTCAACATGCGCAAGACCTCGATCTATGGCGGCACCAACGAGATCCAGCGCAACATCATCTCGAAGATGGTGCTCGGGCTCTGATCCCGCGCATCCGGGCGCCGATCGAGGCGTCCTGAAAAGGTTCAGACAGGGGGCCGGCCAGAGCGCCGGCCCCGTTCCCTCAGGCGGAGGAAGCCATGGATTTCTCGTTCACCGAGGAGCAGACGCTCCTCCGCAATTCGGTCGCGCGCTTCATCGAGGACAACTACGACTTCGACAAGCGGCGGGCGATGATCCGGAGCCCCCAGGGGCGCGACCCCGCCACCTGGGCGCAGTTCGCAGAGCTCGGCCTTCTCGCCGTTCCGTTCACGGAGGAACAGGGCGGGCTCGGCGGCACGCCCACCGACACGATGGTCATCCTCGAGGAGTTCGGCAAGGGGCTCGTCATCGACCCCTATCTGCCGACCGTGGTGCTTGGCGGGGGCTTTCTGCGCCTTGGGGGCAGCTCCTCCCAGCAGGCGGAGCTGATCCCGCATATCGTCGACGGCTCGCTCATCCTCGCCTTCGCCTATGCCGAGCGCCAGGCGCGCTATGACCTCAACGACATTCTGTGTACGGCGAAGAAGGACGGCTCGGGCTATGTGCTGAACGGGCAGAAGGGCGTCGTCATCGCCGCGCCCTGGGCCGACAGGCTGATCGTCACCGCGCGCACCGGCGGGGGCCAGCGCGACAAGGGCGGCATCTCGCTCTTCCTCGTCGATGCCAAGGCGAAGGGCGTCTCGATGCGCGCCTATCCGACCGTCGATGGACAGCGCGCGGCCGAGGTGAGCCTCGAGAACGTCTCGGTTCCGGCCGACGCGCGGATCGGCGCCGAGGGCGAGGCCTTTCCGCTCATCGAGACCGTGGTCGATCACGCGCTCTGCGCGCTCTCGGCCGAGGCCATGGGCCTGCATCGCCGCATGCTCGAGCTCACGATCGAGTATACGCGCACGCGCAAGCAGTTCGATCAGCCGCTGTCGAAGTTCCAGGTGCTCCAGCACCGCATGGCCGACATGTACATCCACGTCGAGGAGACGGTGTCGACCTGCTACATGGCGACCATCAAGCTCGATGCTCCGGAGACGGAGCGCAAGGCCGCCGCCGCCGCCGCGAAGGTGCAGCTCGGCCGGGCCGGAAAGTTCATCGGCCAGAACGCCGTCCAGCTCCATGGCGGCATGGGCGTGACCGAGGAAATGTCGATCGGCCACTATTTCAAGCGCGCCACCGCCATGAACGCCATGTTCGGCGATGTGGACCATCACCTGCGCCGCTTCGAGGCGCTGACCCAGGGCTGAACGCCCTTTGCTTGTCACCGCCGCTCCCGGGCAGTATAGGACCCGCGCCGCCGTCACGGGCGGCGCGCTGAGGAGAGGGGCAGCATGACGATGAGCGGCGTTCCCACCCGCACCGTGCTCGGCATTGTCGGCGGGTCGGGCCTTTACGAGATCGACGGGCTCTCGAACACGCGCTGGGAGCATGTCCCGACCCCCTGGGGCGAGCCCTCGGACCAGCTCCTCTTCGGCACGCTCGAGGGGGTGGACTGCGTCTTCCTTCCCCGGCACGGGCGCGGCCATCCGCTCACCCCGAGCGCCATCAACTACAGGGCCAATATCGACGCGCTGAAGCGGGTTGGCGTCACCGACATCCTCTCGCTCTCCGCCTGCGGATCGCTCAAGGAGGACTATCCGCCGGGCGATTTCGTGCTGGTGGACCAGTTCATCGACCGCACCTTCGCCCGCGAGAAGAGCTTCTTCGGGCCCGGCTTCGTCGGCCATGTCTCCATGGCCCATCCGGTGTGCCCGAAGCTGCGCGAGGCGCTCGCCAAAGCCGCCGCGGCCGAGGGCATCCGCCACCATGTGGGCGGCACCTATCTCGTGATGGAGGGGCCGCAGTTCTCGACGCTCGCGGAGTCGAGGCTCTACCGCTCCTGGGGCTGCGACGTCATCGGCATGACCAACATGCCCGAGGCCAAGCTCGCGCGGGAGGCCGAACTTCCGTATGCGACGGTCGCCATGGTGACCGATTACGATTGCTGGCACCCCGACCACGACCATGTGGAAGTGGCCGACGTCGTCCGCGTGCTCGGCCAGAACGCCGACAAGGCCCGCGCGCTCCTGCGCCGCGTCGTGCCGCTCCTGGGCCCGGACCGCAAGCCCTCGCCGCTCGGCATCGAGACCTGCCTCGACACCGCGCTCATCACCGCCCCGGACAAGCGCGACCCCGCGCTCGTGGCAAGGCTCGACGCGGTGGCGGGCCGGGCGCTCGCGGCGCAAGGGATGTGAGGGGAAGGCGATGAAGAAGATCGAGGACTACATCCGCACCATTCCGGACTATCCCAAGCCCGGCATCCTCTTCCGCGACATCACCACGCTTCTGGGCGATGCGCGCGGCTTCGTCGCGGCCGTGAACGGGCTCGTCCAGCACCATGTGGGCGCGAGGTTCGACCATGTGGCGGGCATCGAGGCGCGGGGCTTCATCCTCGGCGGGGCGGTGGCGCACGAGCTCAAGGCCGGCTTCATCCCGGTCCGGAAGAAGGGCAAGCTGCCCTGGCAGGTGATCGGGCAGGAATATCAGCTTGAATACGGCACCGACTGCATCGAGATCCACAAGGACGCGGTGAAACCGGGCGACAAGGTTCTGCTCGTCGACGACCTCATCGCCACGGGCGGCACGGCGGAAGCGGCGATCAAGCTGATCGAGCGCGCGGGCGGACAGGTGCTGGCCTGCTCCTTCGTCATCGACCTGCCCGATCTCGGCGGGAGAGCCCGGCTCGAGGCGATGGGCAAGCCCGTCCTCTCGCTCTGCGCCTTCGAGGGGCATTGAGGCGGGGATTTCATCCCGCCCTGCGGCGCGGCCCTAGTGCAGGGCGGGATACCATCCCGCCATCCGGCGGCAGACGGAGAGAGCCATGAAAGTCGACGGCATCCCCTACCGCTCCATCTGGACCGAAGGCGATGGCCGCTCGGTGCGGATCATCGACCAGACGAAGCTCCCCCACGCCTTCGAGACGCTGCCCCTGCGCACGCTCGAGGAGGCGGCGCGGGCGATCGAGACGATGCAGGTACGCGGGGCGCCCTGCATCGGCGCGACGGCGGCCTATGGCGTCTGCCTCGCCCTCGCCGAGGACAGCTCGGACGAGGCGCTCGAGGCCGCGCTCGCCCGGCTCGGCCGCACCCGGCCGACGGCGGTCAATCTGCGCTGGGCGCTCGAGGAGATGGCCGCCGCCGTGCGCAACCGTCCGCGGGCGGAGCGGGTGGAGGCGGCCTACGCGCGCGCGGGCGCCATCTGCGAGGAGGATGTCGAGATCTGCCGGCGCATTGGGGCGCACGGGCTCACGCTCATCGAGGCGGCGGCGGCGAAGAAGGGCGGGGGGCGCGTCAATGTCCTCACCCATTGCAATGCCGGCTGGATCGCCTGCGTCGACTGGGGCACCGCGCTCGCCCCGCTCTACTTGGCGCACGACAAGGGGCTCGACATCCATGTCTGGGTCGACGAGACGCGTCCGCGCAATCAGGGCGCCGCGCTGACGGCCTGGGAGCTCGGCGCCCATGGCGTGCCCCATTCCATCATCGTGGACAATGCCGGCGGCCATCTCATGCAGCATGGCGAGGTCGACCTCTGCATCGTCGGCACCGACCGCACGACGCGCACGGGCGATGTCGCGAACAAGATCGGCACCTATCTCAAGGCGCTCGCGGCGCACGACAACGGCGTGCCCTTCTATGTCGCCCTCCCGCACACCACCATCGACTGGACCCTGCGCGACGGCTTCGCCATCCCCATCGAGGAGCGCGCCGAGGCCGAAGTGACCGCGCTCACGGGGCGTGACGCGGACGGGGTCGTCCGCACGGTGACGGTCTCGGCGCCGGGCAGCCGGGCGCGCAATTTCGGCTTCGACGTGACCCCCGCCCGTCTCGTCACCGCGCTCGTCACCGAGCGGGGCATCGCCCCCGCGAGCGAGGCGGGGCTCCTCTCGCTCTATCCCGAGCGCGCCGATGGCTGAGGGCTTTCTCATCGATCCGCGCCTTCTGGGCGAAAGCGTGCCGCTCGGCTTCCTGCCGCTCTCGGCGGTGCTGCTGCGCGATGATGCCCGCTTTGCCTGGGTGATCCTCGTGCCGCGCCGCCCCGGGCTCGTCGAGCTCACCGACCTCACCCCGGCCGAGCGTGCCGGGCTCATGGAGGAGATCGCCGAGGTCTCCGCCGCGCTCGCGGGGCTCGTGCCGGGCTGCAAGATCAATGTCGGCGCGCTCGGCAATATCGTCCGCCAGCTGCATGTCCATGTGGTGGCGCGGGAGGCGGGCGATGCCGCCTGGCCCGGCCCGGTCTGGGGCGCGGGCGAACGCGTGCCCCTGGCGCCCGACCTGCTGGCGGCGCGCGTCGCCTCCCTGCAGCGGGCACTGTTCGGTGCCGTGGCCGGGGCGACCGCCTGAGCCGGTGGCCGCGCTGCCTCACGCGACACCGGCTCCGTCAAGGCGCCGCCACCCCTTCCGCCCCTGCGGGGGCCCCTTCCCCCGCGCGAAGATTGGAAGGGAGGCGTGGCTGGTTCTACTGCTCCAGAATGGCCGGCCAGTTGGCGTCCGCCTTCGCGATGAAGCCGGGCACGTCGGCGAGCCAGCGGTCCTGAACGGACTGGTTGAAGTTCAGATAGAGCTTGCCGTCGACGATGGTCCAGAAATCCGGGTCCCCCTTGGCGAGCTTGCCCTCGGCGATGGCCCAGGCGCAGTAGCCGCCATATTGCGGGGCGTAGGCCTGCGGGTCGGCCGCGAAGGCGTCGCGGTTTTCGGCCGAGGCGAAGCGCCACTCGGCGCCCTTGTAGACATGGGTGTGGTCGGAGGATCCCTCGACCTTCCGCCCCTCGGTGAAATAGGCGACGACATCGGCCCCGCCGGCGGCGAGGTTCGAGAAGCGGCCGGTGTAGATCTCCGGGCTCGCGGCCATGGCGGGGGCCGGCGGGGCGAGCGCGAACAGGACGGCTGCGGCGAGCACCGCGAGCGCGGCGCGGGCAGGGGTGATCAGGGTACGGTCGATCCGATGGCGGGTCATGGGGCGTCCTCGAACGGAAAGGGTGGCGTGCGGGCAGAGTGTGGGCATCGGCGTGTTCACATGCCAGTCACTTCGCGGTGAGGGACGCGTCACAGGCGGCCCCGGCGTCGGCGCGGGGGGCGGGCGTTTTGGACGCATGGCTCGCGCCGCGCCTTCGTCTTGCGCGCCCGGGGCGCTTGAGATATCGCATTACCCGAAACCCGCGCGCGCCGGTGCGCGGGACGGTGCTGCGGCTTGCCGGGCCCGCGAGGGAAGGCTCAGGGGATCTCGAGCAAGACCGGCTCCAGCCGGCCGGCGGCGGCGGGCCCCGCGCGCAGTCCGGCAACAGTCAGCCTATGGCATTCAGCTTCAAGATTCCCAAGATGCCGCGTCCGCCCCGGCGCGCCGATTCGCAGGCGCAGGCCGACAGCGCGGCCGTTCCCCTGTCCGGGGCGCCGCTCGCGACGACGGTGGTGACGACGCCGGCCGAGCGGCGGCTCGCCTTCCGCGTCCTCTTCCTCGCGGTCCTGGCGCAGGGCATGGGCCAGCCCATCATGTTCACGATCCTGCCGCCGGTCGCGCGCGAGCTCGGGCTCAGCGAATGGCAGACGGGCATGATCTTCATGATCTCCGCCGTGCTGTGGGTCGCGCTCTCGCCCTATTGGGGGCGCCTCTCGGACCGCTGGGCGCGCAAGCCGGTGATGCTGATCGGGCTCGTGGCCTTCAGCTTCTCGACGCTGCTGTTCACCTGCTTCGTCTGGGTGGGGCTGCAGGGTCTCTATCCGCTCTGGGTCGTTTACACGCTGATGATCTGCTCGCGCTGCATCTTCGGGAGCATCGGTCCGGGTACGCCGGCGGCGGCGCAGGCCTATATCGCCGACCGCACGACGCGGCTCGAGCGCACCTCCGGCGTCTCGACGCTGGCGGCGGGCTTTGGCCTTGGCGCCATGCTGGGCCCGGGCGTGGGGGCCTCGCTCGCCGTGCTCGGGCTGCTCGCGCCGCTCTTCGCCGTGGCGGGCCTTGCCTTCGTGGGGGCGGCCCTCATCTACTTCTTCCTGCCGGAGCGGACCCCGCCGCGCGTGCGCCGGGCCCTGCCCAAGCTCAAGGTCACGGATCTGCGCGTGCGGCCCTTCCTGATGTTCGGCCTTCTCACGGGCACGGCGCAGGCGATCCCGATCCAGGCCTTCACCTTCTTCCTCATGGACACGCTGAACCTCTCGGCCCAGGAAGTGCCGCAGCAGGCGGGCGTCGCGCTGATGTGCTCGGCCGCGTCCGGCCTCTTCGCCCAGCTCTATCTCGTGCAGCATCTCAAGCTGAAGGCCGGCATGCTGATGCGCTGGGGCACCGGCCTTGCGATCGGCGGCATGGTGCTGCTGATCGTGTCGGACCAGCTCGCGCCGATCACGCTCGGCCTCGTGTTCCTCGGGCTCGGGTTCGGCATGAACCGGCCCGGCTACGTCGCCGCCGCCTCGCTGGCGGTGCGGCCCGACGAGCAGGGCGCCGCGGCGGGGCTCATCAATTCGGCCGGCGCCATGGGCTTCGTGCTCGCCCCGCTCATCGGCCTGCCGCTCTACGAGATCGCGCCGGTCGCGCCCTTCGTCCTCGCCCTCGTGCTGCTCGGCGCGGCGGCGGTCTATGTGCAGGTCGCGCCGAGCTTCCGCCTCGTGGATACCGAGCCCCGCGACAGCGACACGATCGATCCCTCGCAGACCCCGGTCTGAGGGGGAGGGGGACCGGAGGCCTCAGGGCCCGCCGCCGCGCTCGTCCGCGCGGGCGCGCAGCCGGGCGAGGAGCGTATCGTCCGGAAAGCCGTCGGGCACGAGACCGAGCCGCTGCTGGACCACCCGGATCGCCTCGCGGGTGCGGATGCCGATCACCCCGTCGACCTCGCCGACCGGCTGTCCCTCGGCGAGGAGGTGGCGCTGCAGCTCCTCGCGTTCGGTGCGGGTGAGGGGCCGGGTGTCGCGCGGCCAGCGCGCGGGCAGGGGATGCGCGCCGGCGATCCGGTCGGAGAGAAGGCCGATGCCGAGCGCATAGGCCGTGGAATTGTTGTAGGCGAGCAGGGCGCGGAAGTTCGTGCCCACGATGAAGGCCATGCCCTCGTGACCGGCCGGGACGAGGATGGCCGAGGGATCCCGTCCCTGCGCCCCCGTCAGCTCCAGCATCGACCCGTCGAGCCGGGTCACCCCGAGCCCCGCCCATTCGGACATCGGCCGCTGCAGCGTCAGCTCGGCGAGCGCGTAGTCGAACCGCTCGGGCAGGCGCACCGCCTCGCCCCAGGACTTGCCGGGCTCCCATCCCGATTGCTGGAGATAGCTTGCGGTCGAAGCGAGCGCATCGACCGGGTTGTCCCAGATGTCGCGCTCCCCGTCATCGTCCCCGTCGACGGCATGGGCGAGATAGCTCGAGGGCATGAACTGCGTGTGTCCCATCGCCCCGGCCCAGGAGCCGAGGAGGACGCTGCCGCCCCTCGCCTCGAGGATCTTCAGCGCGTTGATCAGCTCGCCGCGGAAATAGTCCGTGCGACGGCCCGCGAAGGTGAGGGTCGCGAGGGACTGGATGATGTTCGTGTCGCCGGTGAAATTGCCATAGGAGCTTTCGAGCCCCCAGATGGCGACGAGGATCTGCTTGGGCACGCCGTAGAGCAGCTCGAGCCGCTGAAGCTCGGCAAGCAGCCGGGCCTGCGCGGCGCGCCCGTTCTCGACCCGGAGGTCGGAGACGGCGCCGTCGAGATATTCCCAGATCGGGCGGGCGAATTCGGGCTGGTGGGCGTCGCGCTCGAGAATGACCGGGTCGGGAAGGATGCCGGTGAAGGCCCGGTCGAAGGTCGTGGCGGAGATGCCCGCCCCGAGCGCCTCCTCGCGCAGCGCGCTGACCCAGGAGATGAATTCGGGCGTGGCGACCGGCTTGGCGCGCGGAAGGAGCGCCTCGGGCGGCGGCAGGGCGAGGGCGTGTGTCGCGGGAACCGCAAGGGCCAGCGCGAGCAGGGCCGCGTGCCCGCCCGCGGTCCATCGTGCCTTCCGCTGCGCCCTCACGCCGTCACCCATCTGCCACGCGCGGGCGCTCGCGCCCGTGTGGCGCCCGCCCGGTCCGATGTCGATCCACGCTTGCCCCGCCTCGGGGCCGGATGCGCGGATGCCGCCGGCCCTGACGGCCGGACTCTACAGGCGAAGTGCCTGAAATTACAAGCGTTGCGGGCCGGTCCGGCGGGCCGGCCGCGACCGTCCGCCCGCGCGCGCGGGCGCCGGCTTGACAGGGGCGCGTTTACCCCCTATCCGATCGCCTCCCGCGCCGCGAGGCGTGCGCCGAAGATCTCAGTCGACGATAGGAACGCGCCGTGAAGATCCGCAATTCGCTCCGCTCGCTCAAGTCGCGCGAAAAGAACTGCCGGGTGATCCGCCGCCGCGGCCGCGTCTTCGTGATCAACAAGAAGCAGAAGCGCTTCAAGGCCCGCCAGGGCTGAGCCGCCTTCGGCATTGTCGCGGCGCGACTGCCGCGGCCCCGTCCCCCATGCTAGTCTTTCCCGACGCCGGAGCCGCGCTCCGGCAGAGCCGGGGGATCGCCTCATGAAAATCGTCCTTGGAGTGCTCGTCGCCCTGATCGGGCTTGCGGGGATCGCCTTCGGCTTGCAGGTGCTCGCGGCCGAATCCGGCGAGGTGGTGGTCCTTGGGACGAGCGGGCCCGAGGGTCCGCACGAGACGCGACTCTGGATCGTCGACGCGGACGGCGCCCAGTGGCTGAGGGCGGGGCATGCGGGCGCCGGCTGGGCGGGCCACATCGCCGCCGATCCGTCCGTGTCCGTCACGCGGGGCGGCGCCAGCGCGTCCTACACGGCGGTGCCGGTGCCCGAGGCAACGCCCCGCATCAATGCCCTGATGGCCGAGAAATACGGCTGGGCCGATGCCTATATCGGGTTCCTCTACAGCCGCACTGAGGCCGTGGCGATCCGCCTCGACCCGCGCTGAGGCTCACGGCTCGAACACGAGCTGCATCCGCTGGGCGGCGCAGCGCGAGACGGCGTATTCGACGATGCGGCCCGTCTCGTCGACGTTCACATCCTCATGCACCATCACCGGCTGGGTCCGCGGCATGTGGAGCTGGCGGGCATCCTCGATGCTGGGCAGCTTCGCAGTGACGCGGGTCGAGCGGCGGAAATGGTCAAGGACGCCATGGGCCTTCATCGCGCGGGCGAGCGATCCGGTTTCCCGATAGGCCTCGATGAGCGTCGGGAAACGCGCCTTCGGGAAATAGTGCGAGGTCACCGCCACCGGGCGCCCGTCCACAAGATGGAGAAGTTCGAGAAGGATCACCGGCGCGCCCCGCGGCATGCCGAGCCCCGCTGCCACCTGCGGCGACGCGGGCAGGGTCTCCGCGCGCAGGACCTGTCCGCCCGGCCGGCGCCCGAGCCGCTGGACATTCTCCGAGAAGCGGGTGCGCCGATCGACCAGATAGTCGAGCGTCTCCTCCTGGACGAAGGTGCCCCGGCCCTGCTCGACGCGCAGGAGCCCCGCCTCGGCGAGGGCGGCGATGGCCCGGCGCAGCGTGTGGCGGTTCACCTGGAAGCGGGCGGCGAGCTGAGCCTCGGTCGGCAGCTGGCTGCCCGGCTGGTACTGGCCCTGGCGGATCTCCGCCTCGAGCGCCTGCGCGATCTGCCGCCAGAGCGCGAGGCCGCCGCGCCGCGCGACTCGCACCTCTTCCACCATCTGTCCATCGGACATGTTTCTTCCTCCCCGTTCGACGCTTTTGTTCTGACCCGTCGCAGCCCGCACGCGAATGCGGGTTGGAGACGGGCGACCTTTACGTGTCGCAATCAACGTCCTTGAACAATTGTATACTGCAACTCCACGGTTAGGGCAATGGACTATGACGGTTCGGTAAAGGTGGCCGAACAGTCGTGGGGCATCCGGGGAGGACGGAGGATGGCGGACGAGGGGGCTCACCGGCAGATCCTGCCGAAGACGGCAGACGGGGTGTCGAGCCCGGACAAGAGTCGGGCGCCGATGCTGCGGTGTGGCGGAGAAAAAGAAGCGCGGGAACAGGGCGTTGCGCGTCCGGAAGCGGGTTGATCCGCTTCGCGCCCTGTTCCCGCGTTCCCGTGGAGCCTGGCCCCCCATGCCCCCGAGACCGCACAGCTGTATCGGAGCGGGACAACGGTTGAGCGACAGGCGCGTGACGGTTCGATGACGCCGGGGCTCAGAGCCAGCCGCGCGCCTTGAAGAAGAGGTAGGGCCCGAGCGCGGAGATCACCATCAGGGCGAGGGCGAGCGGATAGCCGAGCGGCCAGCCGAGCTCCGGCATGTGGGTGAAGTTCATGCCGTAGACGCTCGCGATCAGCGTGGGCGGCAGGAGGACGGTGGCGACGACCGACAGGATACGGATGATCGCGTTCTGCTCCACGCTGATCATGCCGAGCGTCGCATCGAGGAGGAAGGCGATCTTGCCCGCCAGAAATTCCGTGTGCTCCGTCAGGGCGGTGACGTCGCGCCGGAGCCCGTGGGCCATGAGCCGGTAGTCGGACGACCATCGCTCGGGCGCCGTCTGCTCGGGAAAGCCGATGACGCGGGCGAGCGAGAACTGGCTGTCCTGGAGGCGGGCGGTGAGCTCGTTCGCCCGGCCGAGGGCCGCGAGCATGCGGCGGAATTCGGCCGGACGCACGGGCCGCGCCTCGCCGGCGCGGGCGAAGATGGTGTCGCCGAGCGTCTCGATCTCGCCCTGCAGCCGCTCCACGACGTCGGCGGACCGCCCGATGATCGCCTGCCAGAGGCCGCACAGGATGTGTTCGGGGCTGCGCGGCGGGGTCGTGTCGGCCGCGAGCCGGCGGGCATAGGCCGCGAAGGGCCGCGGCTCGGAATGGCGCAGGGTCACGAGGCAGTCCGGCGTCAGGATGAAGGTGACGGCGCGCGAAAGGGGGCGCGGCGTGTCGGCCTCCGACAGGATCATCGCCGTCATGAAGAGGACGCCGTCCTCGTCGTAGAGACGGTTCGAGACCTCGATCTCGCCCATCTCCGCCTCGCTCGGCAGGCTGAGGCCGAACCGCGCCTCGATGGCGGCCACCTCCGCCGGGTCCGGCCGGTCGAGGTCGACCCAGAGCGCCTCCGCGGGCAGGGCGGCCTCGGGCGCGAGGGTCTCCCCGATCAGCCGGCCCTGTGTGAGGCGGTGAACGATGAGCATGGCGCGGGATCCGTCAGTGGGTTGGCGGGCGGTGGCGCCGGGGGCGCGCGGAGGCTGCCTCCTGTTACACGAAAGGCGGCGAGCGGCGCCACCCCGGGGCCCCGTCAGCCCGGCAGGGCGGCGAGAAAGGCGTCGAAATGGTCGATGGTCGCATCGGCCCCGAGGTCGCGGGCCGGCACGGGCGAGTAGCCGAAGCCCACGAGCAGCACCGGCACGCCGGCCGCCCGGGCCGTCGCGAGATCGGTCTCGCTGTCGCCCACCATCAGCGCGTCGGACCGGTCGCCGCCGAGCGCCGCGATGGTGCCGAGGAGGTGATCGGGATGGGGTTTGCGCACGGGCAGGCTGTCGGCCCCGAGCACCACGGGGAAATAGCGCTTGAGGTCGAGCGCCTCGAGCAGGGCGATCGAGAGCGCCTCGCGCTTGTTGGTGCACACGCCGAGCCGCACGCCCCGCGCCATGAGCGTGTCGAGGAGCGGCAGGAGGCCCGGAAAGGGACGGCTGAGGCGGCTGAGATTGGCCGAATAGTGATCGAGGAAGAGCGTGAGGAGCTCGTCCATCTCGGCCTCGCGCGCGGCCTCGCCCGTGGCCGAGAAGCCCGCCCGGATCATGGCCGGCGCGCCGTGCCCCACCATGGTGCGGACCGTGTGCGGCGTCACGCGCGCGCGCCCGCGCGCTTCCAGCACGGCGTTGAGGGCTTCAGTGAGGTCCGGGGCGGTGTCGACCAGCGTTCCGTCCAGATCGAAGACGATGGTGGACGGGCAGGGCGGCGCCCCGTTCTGTCTTTTCATGGACAGGACTGCCGGGTGTCGGTGTGATGTCGGAGCGCGATATGTAGCCACGCGCGGGCCGGCGCGAAAGGCGCGGGGGCGAGTCATGGAGAGAAATTTTTGTTTATTTGGGCAAACTGGCCGCCATTGGGCACTCTCGCCGGGATTTCCGCCTTCCTTCGGTCCGCTCCTTGCTTGAAAAGATCCCCATGACCGCCGCTTCGCCCTCGCCCCTCGCCGTGCTCGTCCTCGCCGCCGGGCAGGGCACGCGCATGCGCTCGGCCCGCGCCAAGGTTCTGCATCCGGTGGGCGGGCGGGCGATGATCGCCCATGTGATCGCCTGCGCGCGCGCGCTCGGCTCGGCCCGGCT
>JACAEB010000045.1 GCA_013389075.1 Alphaproteobacteria bacterium | reverse complement strand
GGCGCTTCCCCGGCCTGCGGCGCCTGCGCGGCGGGCGCCGGCGACGCGGCCGGGGCTAGCGCGTCGAGCGCCTCCTGCAGAAGGACAAGCGGCGTCAGCGTGCGCGCGATGTGCTCGCTCACCCAGCGCTGGAGGCGCGCTTCGGCATTGGCGCGCCAGCTGCCTTCGAGCGTGTCGTCGGCGAGGAGTTCGGCGCGGGGGGTGAGCGGGGTCGCCCCCTTGCGCAGCCGGCCCACCGCCGCGCCCTCCCACCAGAGCCGTCCGTGGTCGGTCAGTTCGATGGAGGCGTGGGCGGCATCCGCAAGATAGCCCGAGCGGGCCGCCATCATCGCCTTCAGGGCCCGGGTGGCGGCCTGGCGGAGCATCTTGCCGTCGATGCCGCTCGCGCGCGTGTCGGGGAAGAAGCGGAAGCCGAGCAGCTTGCCGACATATTCGCCCTCGACCGTCACCTCGCCATCGGCGCTCACGGCCGATTGCAGGTCCTCGTCCTGGCGCAGCCGCCGCATGAGGACCGAGGTGCGCCGGTCGATGAAGCGCGCGGTCAGGGCCTCGTGGAGGGCGTCGGAGAGCCGGTCCTCGATGCTCCGTGTGCGGGCCTGCCAGCCCTCGGGATCGTCGAGCCAGGCGGCGCGGTGGGAGACATAGGTCCAGGTGCGGACGTTGGCGATGCGCGTGGCGAGCATGTCGATGTCGCCCATCGTGTCGTCGAGCCGGCGCACATGGCCCTCGATCCAGTCGGCCGGCAGGCGGCCGTCATTGTCGATCAGATGACGGAAGATGGTGCGCAGAAGCTCCGTATGCTCGTCGAGGCTCACATTCCGGAAGTCGGGGATCTGGCAGACCTCCCAGAGACGGCGCAGGCGGACGGTGTCGCCCGCGAGCCCGGCAATGGCCTCGTCCTCGGCGAGGGCGCCGAGCGCCATCTGGTCGAGGCTGAGCGGCGCGCGCGCAAGGCCCTTGAGCGGAGGAGAGGCGTCCAGGGAGGCGCGCAGGGCGGCGAGGCTGCCGAAATCGAGCGCCCGGCTGCGCCAGAGCGCGGCCTTGAGGGGCTCGAACCGGTGGTTCTCCACGGCGTCGATCAGCTCGGGATCGAAGGCGGTGGCATCGCCCGTGGGCCCGAAGGTCCCATCGCTCGTGTGCCGGCCCGCCCGGCCCGCGATCTGGCCGATCTCGGCGGGGCGCAGCGGCCGCATCTCGCGCCCGTCGAACTTGCGCGTCGAGGCGAAGGCCACATGGTCCACATCCATGTTGAGGCCCATGCCGATGGCATCGGTGGCGATGAGGAAGTCCACCTCGCCCGACTGGTAGAGCGCCACCTGGGCGTTGCGCGTCCGGGGCGACAGCGCGCCCATGACCACCGCCGCGCCGCCGCGCTGACGGCGGACGAGCTCCGCAAGTCCGTAGACGGCCTCGGCGGAGAAGGCGACGACCGCCGAGCGGCGGGGCAGGCGCGAGAGCTTCTTCGAGCCCGTATAGGTCAGCTCCGAGAGGCGGGGGCGCGTCAGGAACTCGCAGCGGGGCAGGAGCTGGCGGATCAGCCCCCGCGCCGTCTCCGCGCCCAGAAGCAGCGTCTCGGACGTGCCGCGCGCATGCAGCAGCCGGTCGGTGAAGATGTGGCCGCGCTCGGGATCGGCGCAGAGCTGGATCTCGTCGATCGCGAGGCAGGCGACGGGCCGCTCGAGCGGCATCGCCTCCACGGTGCAGACGTGGTAGGCGGCGCCCTTGGGCTCGATCCGCTCCTCGCCGGTGATGAGGGCGACCCTGTCCGCGCCCTTGGCGGCGGCGATGCGGTCATAGACCTCGCGCGCGAGGAGGCGCAGCGGCAGGCCGATCATCCCGCTTTCATGCGCCATCAGCCGCTCGACGGCGTAATGGGTCTTGCCGGTGTTGGTGGGGCCGAGAACGGCGACCAGCCGGCCGGAAGGCTCGGGCAGCCGCAGCGGGGCGGGTTCTTGTGAGGTCACGTCGGGTCCGGGTCCTGAAGGAGCGGGCGGTGCGTCGGGCCGTCGGTCGGCCCGGCACGAACAGGTGTCGGGCAGGCGGGACCGATCGGCGACACCATGCCACGACGCGCGCCCTTTGCAACTTGCCCTTTGGCAAGATGTGCCGGCGGACCGGCGCCGCTGGATGCCGACCGGGCCCCCCTCGCAGGCGCCCGACCATGGCCGCGGGCGGCGCGCCGGGCCCCGACTCATGCTAGCAATCGCGCGAGAAATCGGACCTTGCCGCGCAGCGCCTCGCGCAGCGAGAACACACTGCGCCCGAATCAGCAACGAATCACTTACCGCGCCGGTTTCGCCCTCTGTTCACCACGACATATGGTAGGCCCCTCCACCACGAGGCACATTCGCCCCTGCGACGCGGGCGGTCTCCGGGGCGGTTCCGGCCCCAAGGTCCGCGACGGCGCCGCCGGGCGGGCGGGGCGGCTTGACCTCGGCCGCTCCGGCCGATATACGCACATGCTTTCCCGAGGGAAACCAGCACGACCAGAAGGAGCCGGCCATGTCCCGCCGCTGCGAGCTCACCGGTAAGGGCGTCCAGACCGGAAATAATGTCAGCCACGCGAACAACAAGACGCGGCGGCGCTTCCTGCCCAATCTGCGGCAGGTGACCCTGCACAGCGAGGCGCTGGGCCGGACCGTTCCCGTGCGCGCCAGCGCCCACGGGCTGAAGTCGGTGGACCATTCGGGCGGGCTCGACGCCTTCCTGCGCAAGGCATCGGCCGACCAGCTCTCGCCGCGCCTACAGAAGGTGAAGCGCGAGCTTCAGAAGACGGCGGGCGAGGGCGAGACCCCCGTCGCCTGAGCACGGATCGGGGGCTGGCGCCGCTCTTGCAGCGTCGGGCGGGGACGGAAAGCCCACCGCGAACACCTCCGAGGGACCCCGTGACCTATTCGGTTATGGAAATCAGCGAACGGCCGCGCCGGGGGCAGGGCGGCCTCATGCGCGTCCTCGGCGTGGCCGGGCGGCTCGTCCTGCCCGTGCTCGGTCTCTTCACCGTCCTCGCGGTCGCCTTCTTCACCCATGATGTTCCGGTCACGGAGGACGCGTTCGCCATCCTCGCGCGCTTCGACGGCGTGCCGCCCGAGGCCTATGCCTGGGACCCGCGCTGGTGGCCGCTCACCTGGGCCTATCTGCTCGTCCCGCTCGGCTTCTTCGCCATCCATCTCACGAACCGGGCCTATGGGCCAGGCCTTGCCGCCCTTCAGGTTCTCGTCACCTGGTCGCTGATCGGCGGGCTCGTCCTCTGGGTCTTCGATGCCTGGGGCGATGCCTTCACGGGCAATCCGCTGCCGCCGCGCCGCATGGCCGTGAGCCTCACGCTGGGGCTCGTGCTCGGCCAGCTCACGGCCTGCTTCTTCTTCGACCGCACGCGCGGACGCGACTGGTGGACCGCGCCCTTCTGGGGGTCGGTCTTCGGCGGGCTCGTCTTTGTGCTGATCGTCTCGATCGGGGCGCGCGGCCTCGTCGGACTGCCCTGGGCGCCGCACCTCGTGCTCGGCTTCGCCTATCAGCTCGCGGCGGCGATCGCCCTGCTCGTCCCCTATTATTTCCTGCGCGGCCTCATCCGGCCCGCGCCCGGCTTCGGCGGCCGCTGAGGCGGAGTCGGCTTCTAACCGGAGTCGGATCCCGAACGGCCACCGACGAAGGCGATGCGCAGAAGGTTGGTCGCGCCCGGCGTGCCGAGCGGAACCCCGGCCGTCACCACGATGCGCTGGCCCGCGCGGGCGACGCCGCTCTTGAAGGCGATGCGGCAGGCGCGCTCGATCATGTCGTCGAAATCGCGCGCATCCTCGGTCGTCACGCAGGTGACGCCCCAGGCAAGACGCAGCCGGCGCGCCGTCTCCACGCGCGGCGTGAGGGCGAGGATGGCGGCATCGGGCCGCTCGCGCGCCGCGCGCAGGGCCGTCGAACCCGAATTCGTGTAGCAGACGATCGCGGGTATGCGGAGCGTCTCGGTGACGAGCCGCGCCGCATGCATGATGGCGTCGGGCGTCGTGGCTTCGGGCTCGGTGCGCTGGGCGTCGAGAATGGCCCGGTAGTTGGGGTCGGTCTCCACCGTCCGCCCGATCCGGTCCATCATGGTCACGGCCTCGACCGGGTAGCGCCCGGAGGCCGATTCGGCCGAGAGCATCACCGCGTCCGCACCCTCGAAGACGGCGGTCGAGACGTCCGACACCTCGGCGCGGGTCGGCACCGGCGCCTCGATCATGGATTCGAGCATCTGCGTGGCCACCACCACCGGCCGGCCGGCTCTGCGGCAGGCGCGGGTGATGCGCTTCTGCCAGCCCGGGACCTGCTCGATGGGCAGCTCGACGCCGAGATCCCCGCGCGCCACCATCAGCGCGTCGGACAGGGTGATGATCTCGTCGAGATGGGTGAGGGCCGCGGGCTTCTCGATCTTGGCCATGATGCCCGCCTGCCCGCCGACGGCCTTGCGGGCCTCGGCGACATCGTCCGGACGCTGAACGAAGGAGAGGGCGATCCAGTCGACGCCGGCATCGAGCGCGGCGGAAAGGTCGGAGCGATCCTTCTCCGAGAGGGCCGAGAGCGGCAGGACGACGTCGGGCACGTTGACGCCCTTGCGGTCCGACAGCACGCCGCCGACCTCCACCACCGTCGCGGCATGGTCCTCGGCGGCCTCGGTCACCCGCAGGCGGATCTTGCCGTCGTTGAGAAGGAGGCAGGAGCCGGGCTCGAGCGCCTTGAAGATCTCCGGATGGGGCAGGCCGACACGCGTCGCATCGCCCGGCGCGGGATCGAGATCGAGCCGGAAGCGCGCGCCGACCGCGAGATCGGCCTTCCCCCCGGCGAAGCGCCCGCAGCGCAGCTTCGGTCCCTGCAGGTCGGCGAGGATGCCGATCGGCCGGGCAATGGCCGCCTCGGCATTGCGAATCATCCCCACGAGCCGGCGCAGCGTCTCGTGATCGGCGTGGCTCATGTTGATGCGGAAGAGGTCCGCGCCCGCGTCGATCAGTGCACGGATCCCTTCCGGCGTGGACGAGGAGGGGCCCAGCGTCGCGATGATCTTGACGTGTCGGCGGCTGACCATGCGGGCATATCCGGCTGAAGGGGAGGGCAGGGCTGTCGAGGGCAGGCAAACACGCCGGCCATGCCGAAGCGACGCAGCCGGACGAACCGGCCCGACCATACCGCCGCGCGGCCCGGAAGGGAAACGCCTTGCCGGCGCTCCCGCCAATTGCCGGACGGGTGGCAGGGATCACTGCCCGGCCCTTGCGGGCCATGACGGCCGCCCGGCGGGGATGTCTTCGGGCGAGGGCCGACGGGCGGGCCGGAGCGCCGCTCCCGGCGGGACCCGGAAAGCTGCGATCTTTTCAGGGGGTGTCCGAAATTCTCCTTTTTCGTCAATGGCTTGCGGGGAATAATTTCCCGCAAGGCTCGGCTCCGCCCGGGCCATGAGGGAAGTCTACCGCCGCCGGCGCGCCCGGGGACACCCCTGCCGCGCGCGCGCCCCGGGCGCGGGGACCTGCACGGAGGTCGTGACCCAAGCCGAGGGCGCGCGATGGTCGCCGTTGACCGGGGGACGGTGAAGGGCCGGGCTCGCGCGCGGGGTCTTCTGAGAGAGGGGGGTCCGGGCGCGGAGGGTATGGGCTCTGGAGCCTCGGCGCTCGGCTCCGGTGGACGCAGCGGACCCGGCGGCTCGCCCCGGCGCCCTGGGGCGCCCTGGGGCGCCCGCGGGGACAGGCCTCTCTCCGGTCTTCCCCCCGAAATGGAGAGAGGGGTCGCCTCCGCCCGCGATGCAGGCGAGAGGACGACCCCTCTAGCACTTGGGACGGTCAACCGTCCGATCTTGTCTGCCTGCCCGTCCGAGTCCCGGCGTCCATGGGGTCGGCGGGCGGGCGGCGGGCCGGCCCTTGCGGGACGGCCCGGCCATCAGCCGGTTAGCGGCTGAGCGTCACCACCGCACGGCGGTTCAGCGGCTCGCGCACGCCGTCGCCGGTCGGAACCGCAGGACGGGTCTCGCCGAAGCACTCGGTCGAGGTGACGTTCACGCCGCCGCTCTTGAGAGCGCCGGACACGGCGTCGGACCGCTTGCAGGCCAGCTTTTCGTTGTAGCGGGCCGAACCCGAGGTGTCGGTGTGGCCGGCGACGCCGACATTCGGCTTGCGGCCGAGACCACCGACGAAGTTCACGATTTCGCCGATCACGCGATTGGCTTCGGCGGTGAGATCGAAGCGATCCCAGCCGAAGTAGATCGTGAAGTCGACGGGCTTGGTGAGGCCTTCGCACTTGGGCATCACTTCTTCGAACGCGGCGCGTTCGGCAGCCACGTAGTTGGGCTGCACGGGACCGACAAAGCCGGGACCGAAGTCGTTGTCGTTGGCCTGCTCGAGCCAGCCGTCGTAATAGACCTGCGCCTGGGCGCAGTAGACGGGCTCGTAGGTCGGCGCGTCGGAGTTCAGGGCGGTCATCAGGCGCGTGCGAGCGGCCTGAAGGTCACCCATGTCTTCCGGAGCGACGTTCCAGTCGGCCGGATCCCAGGGCTGGACCCGCTCGCCGGCGGCGGCGGCCATACCCTTCTGGGCGAGGCGGCCCGCATGACGCCATTCATAGTCGACGTCGCGTTCCACCTTCGTACGGCGTTGATATTCCTTCGCCAGATTGGCAACGAAATCATCGCCCGCGATTTCTTGGTCGATAAAAGAGTCGACGTGAAAGGTTCCGCCAAGCCCGCAACCCGCAAGCCCCACGAACGCCCCCACAGCGACCAGACGGGATAGCTTCATCATCCCTCTCTCCGTCATCTCTAGCCTCTGACTACCCCCCGAGGAATTACGGGCGGTCCCGGCGGTGCCGGGAACTGAATAGACGCCAAAAACCTCGCATTTTGCGGGCTGAGCGGCAACCGCTTTCCCCTGGGCTGCGCGGAATCGGTGATCAGAGTCACATAGGCGCAACACCCACGATCCGCGGAAATGCAGGGCTTTCGCGTCCCGCGCGCATGCCCGCCACCGGGACGCGAGCGGGCCGTGCGCCGCACTGACCGGCGCCGCCCCTCGCCGCAGCCCTCCCGAATCGGCACAGCTTCAACCGGATCTTTACCAAAATGGCGCAGCCTCGGTGCCGACCTCGCCCGCCCCTCAAGAAGAGAGTGCGCAACACCTCATGGCCCAGCTCATCCTGATCGTCGATGACGACCCGACCCAGCGCCGCCTCCTCGAGGCGGTGGTCCAGCGCCAGGGATACCGCACCCAGACGGCGGCCGGCGGGCGCGAGGCGCTCGACATGCTCACCGGACCGCGCGGCGCCGACATCGCCCTCGTGCTGCTCGATCTCGTGATGCCCGAGGTGGACGGGCTCGAGGTGCTGCGCGGCGTCCGGCCCCAGCGCCCGGGCGTGCCCGTGATCGTCCTCACCGCGCGCGGCGGCGTCGAGACCGTCGTGCACGCCATGCGCGCGGGCGCGGACGATTTCATCGTGAAGCCGGCGAGCCCCGAGCGCATCCAGGTCTCCATCCAGAACGCGCTCAAGATCCGCGCCATGTCGGGCGAGATCAGCCGGCTCTCCAAGCGCGGCGCGGGCGGCTTCGCCATCGACGACCTCGTCGCCGCGAGCCCGGGAATGCGGGGCGTCCTGCGCCTCGCCCAGCGCGCGGCCCAGTCGAACATTCCGGTTCTCATCGGCGGCGAGAGCGGGGTGGGCAAGGAGATGGTCGCCCGCGCCATCCAGAGCGCCAGCGACCGCTCCGGCCGGCCCTTCGTCACGGTGAACTGCGGCGCCATCCCGGAGAACCTCGTCGAGAGCATCCTCTTCGGCCACGAGAAGGGCGCCTTCACCGGCGCCACCGACCGCCACACCGGCAAGTTCGCCGAGGCCAATGGCGGCACGCTCTTCCTCGACGAGATCGGCGAGCTCAAGCCCGAGATCCAGGTCAAGCTCCTGCGCGCCCTGCAGGAAGGCGAGGTCGACCCGGTCGGCGCCAAGAAGCCCGTGAAGGTGGATGTCCGGCTCGTCTCGGCCACCAACAAGAACCTGCTCGACCTCACGCGCACCGGGGAGTTCCGCGAGGATCTCTATTACCGGCTCAACGTGTTCCCGATCGACATCCCGCCCCTGCGCGAGCGGCCCGAGGACGTGCCCGAACTGATCGAGCTCTTCATCCGCCGCTTCGCGGTGGAGGAGGGCAAGAAGATGCTGGGCATCGACCCCGACGCGCTCGCCGTGCTGCAGAGCTACAGCTGGCCGGGCAATGTCCGCCAGCTCGAGAATGCGGTGTTCCGCGCGGTGGTGCTGTGCGACGGCGACTGCCTGCGTCTTTGCGATTTCCCGCAGATCGCGAGCTTCATGGGCGTGGACGTGCCGGCGCCCCAGCCGGTGGCCGCCTCCATGGCCGCGGCGGACCGCGTGACCCTCGACCCCGCGGGGGCCCCGGCGGCGCCTGCGGCGACGAGCCCGGCGGGCATCGCTCAGGGCAGCGGCATCTGCCCGACCGACGAGGCGGGCCACATGCGCACGCTCGAGGAGATCGAGAGCGAGATGATCCGCATCGCGATCGAGAAATATTCCGGCCAGATGTCGGAGATCGCGCGCCGGCTCGGCATCGGCCGCTCGACGCTCTATCGCAAGGTGCGCGAGCTGGGGCTCGAGGTGCGGGCGTCCTGACGCGGGGGCCGGGCGGTCTCCGCGCCTTGCTCCGTCTGCGGACGGTGGAGGGGAGCCCGCCCTCCCCGGCCTTCCCGATCACTCCGAGCTGCGCACCTGCACATAGGTGCCCGGCGCGTCGCAGAGCGGCTTGAGCTTGCCATCGCCCGGCTTGCGGGCGGGGACCTTGGGTCCGGCGAGCTTCTGCTGCCACTCGTCCCAGTAATTCCACCAGGAGCCCGGATGCTCCTTCGCGTCGGCGATCCAGGCCTCGACGGTGTCGGGCAGGGTCTCGTTCGTCCAGTGCTGGTATTTCTTCGCGTCCGGATGATTGATCACGCCGGCGATATGGCCCGAGCCCGCCATCATGAAGCGGACCGGCCCGCCGAAGAGCCTTGCGCTGCGGTACACGGATCCGTAGGGCGCGATGTGGTCCTCGCGCGAGGACTGCATGAAGATCGGTGTCCGGACCTTCTTGAGATCGATCTTCCTGCCGCCGAGCACCATCTCGCCGCGCGCGAGCGTGTTCTTCTGGTAGCACTCGCGCAGATAATAGAGGTGCAGCTCCTTGGGCATGCGCGTCATGTCGGCGTTCCAGAAGAGGAGGTCGAAGCGCTTGGGATCACGCCCGAGGAGATAGTTGTTCACCACATAGGACCAGATGAGGTCGTTGGCCCGGAGCATGTTGAAGGTCATCGCCATGGCGTGCGAGTCGAGCACGCCGCCCGCCTTCTCCATCCGGTCCTCGAGATAGGCGAGCTGCTCGTCGTCGATGAAGACCTGAAGCTCGCCGGCCTCGGTGAAATCGTGCTGGGCGGCGAAGAAGGTCGCCGAAGTCACGCGGTCATCGCCTTCCGCCGCGAGATAGCCGAGCGTCGCGCCGAGCAGCGTGCCGCCGATGCAATAGCCGATGGTCAGCACGTCGCGCGTGCCGGTCGCCTTCTCCACCGCGTCGAGCATCTCGAGAATGCCCGTGCGCATGTAGGTCTCGAAGGTTTCCTTGGCGAGCTCCTCGTCCGGATTCACCCAGGAGACGACGAACACGGTGTAGCCGCGCGACACCGCCCAGCGGATGAAGGAATTCTCCGGACGCAGATCGAGGATGTAGTACTTGTTGATCCAGGGCGGAAAGATGATGAGCGGACGCTCGTACACCTTGTCCGTGGTCGGATCGAACTGCAGGAGCTCGCCCAGCTTGTTGCGGAACACGACCTTTCCGGGCGCGGTCGCCACGTTCTCGCCGACCTTGAAGTAGTCCATGTCGGTCTGGCTGATGGCGAGCTGGCCCTTGCCGCGCTCGAGATCCTCGAGAAGGTTCTCGAGCCCCTTCACGAGGTTCTCGCCGCTGGTGGAAAGCGTCTCGCGCAGCACTTCCGGATTGGTGAGGACGAAATTGGTGGGCGAGATCGCGTCGGCGAACTGGCGCGTGTAGAAATCCACCTTGCGGCGCGTCGCGGGGTCGAGGCCCTCGAGCTCCTCGACCTGACCCTGCATCCAGCGGGCGGTGAGGAGGTAGGACTGCTTGATGAAGTCGAAGATCTCGTTCTCGTGCCAGTCCTGATGGGCCCAGCGCTTGTCGCCCTTGCGCGGCTCGATCAGCGGCTCGACATCCTCTCCCATCAGCCGGCGCGCCATGTTCTGCCAGAGATCGACATAGGACGTCCAAAGACTGATCTGGCTCTCGACGAGCTTCTCGGGATGGGTCGCGAGGTGATGCAGGGCCGTGACGAAGGCCCGTCCGATATTGAGCGGATCCATGGGTCCGGGCGCGCCCGCCGCGGCCTGGTGGGCGAGGAAATCGGTGACGAGCTGCTGGCTCTGCGCGTCGATGCGCGCCAGATTGCGCGAGAATTCGGCCGGGTCGGGGAAGGTGAACTCCGCCTTGAGGGGCGCGGTGTCCGCCTTGCCGCCGCCGGCGGGCGCCGAGGTGGCCTTCTTCGCCGGACCCGGATCATTCGCCGCGGCGGCGGCGGCGGCCGCGTCGGGCGGGGCCACGGGGGAGCGGGCGGTCGCGGGCTTGCGGGCCGCGGCCGCCTTGCTGCGCGCGCTCTTGCCTGCCTTGCCGGCCTTGCCCGTCCTGGCGGCCTTGGGTTTGGCGGTCGCCGCGTCCTCCGGGGCGGAAGCCGGGGCCGTCTTTGAAGCAGGCGCTTTCCGTGGCGTCGACATGCGGTGTGTCTCTTCGGTCTGGCGGGATCGGGGCGCGGCCGACCCGAGGGTGGAGGGGAGGGCCTCACGCCAGTCTATACACCACTGACGGGAGGCGGGGCCAGAGCGGTCCGTCGCGGACCGCCGGCAGGCAGGACGGAAAAGCCGAATTTCGGCAATCAGTTAGAACGGTCCGGCCGAGCGTCCGGCCGCGCCGGTCTCCGCCTCGCGGTTGTCGGCCGGCGGCGATGCTCTGGCGCGCGGCGGCGGACATGATATGGTTAACGCCAGTGGCGTGAGGGGGTGCGCGAGCGGGGCGCATGGGGTGCCATGCAGCGCCTGTCCGCATCCGGGTCGGGGCGATCTGGATCCGAAGAGTGGGGGCATCGTGCGGAGAGGACAGGGGGGCGCGCGCGGTCGTGCGGCGCGCGGACGGCATTCGGCTCGGACGGCCGCCGGTTGGGCGGCGCTGGCCGGGGCAGGGGGGCTCGCGACGATTCTGGTGATCGGCGGCGCGCAGGCGGGGTCCGAGGGACTGCCCGCCCGTCACGCCGTCCAGCCCATGGCACCGATCGCGGACGATCCCGTCCGGGAGCCGCGGATCCACAGAGCCGTTGAGCCCGAGGGCCGGCCGCAGGCCATCCCCGTTCACGCGCCGGAGGGCGATCTCGCCGATCCGGCCGATGTGGTGACGGGATCGCCGGCGGCATCCGCGGTCACCGATCCCGCCGATCCCGCCGATCCCGCTCCGGCCGAGGCGGTGCCAGCCGAGCCCGAGACGCCGCCGCGCTACGATCTCGATATCGACCCGGAGGCCGTCACCCGCGCCTGGGAGCGTGTGGATGCGATGGCGCCGGCCGAGCTTCGGGCCCATTTCGAGCTCTTCCTCTATGTGAACAAGGCGCCGGAGGGGATCCTCTCCCAGCAGATGATCGTCTTCGAGGGCGAGCAGGTCGTGCCGGACGCGCCAGTGGCCGCGCGGCGCTGGCTCGTCTCGACGGGGCGCGAACGGCACGAGGGCTATTTCACGACGACGCCCGCCGGCCTTTATCAGCTCGATCCGCACCGGTTCCGCGAGCGGCATTATTCGAGCCGCTGGAACGGGGTCGCCATGCCCTGGGCCATGTTCTTCGACTATGGCTATCGCGACCAGCGCTCCGGGCTTGCCATCCACGCGGCCAATGCGAGCACGGCCAAACGGCTCGGCACGCGCGATTCGGGCGGCTGCATCCGCCTCGCCCCCGCCTTCGCCGAGGAGCTCTTCACCTGGATCCGGCGCGACTTCGCCGGGCGCGTGCCCGTCTTCGCCTTCGACGAGAGCGCGGGGCACACGGACCGGACCGGGCGGCTCGCCCGCGACGAGGCCGGGGCGCTCGTCTTCAAGGACGGCTACAAGGTGCTCCTGATCGTCGATCCGGAGGCCGTGGCGCCGGCGCCCGACAGGCTGGCGGCGAGCGAGTAATCGCGGCATGGTGGATGGTGCCCGGCGCGCCGGGTGCCCCCTGCCTCCCGCCCTCGGGCCCGCCCCGGAGATCGCATGTCCACGAGCCGCCCGTCCGCCCCGCTCCGCCCGCCCGCGCCGGCCGCCCTCGCGCTCGCCTGTCTGCTCGCGGGCTGCGCCAGCCTGCCGGACTGGATGGTGCCGCGCGTCCTCGAGCCCGATGCCGAGGCCGAGGCGGCGGCGCAGGCGCGCGAGGATCTCTACCCCCGCCTCGTCGACGTGCCCGCGCCGCCCGCGCCCCTCGCCGACCGCGAGACGGCCGCCGCAACCGCAACCGACCTCCAGCGCCAGCTCGAGGAGAGCGAGGCGCTTCTCTACGACCCGGCGGCAGCGGCAGAGGCTGCGGAGACGGGCGAGGGTGCGGCGCCGCAGCCGCGTTGACGGGGGCACGACACCCCGCGGCCACCCTGTGCACAAGCTTCGCGAAGCGGTATAGAGTGTCCGCTTTCGCGCGGCGCGGCATCCCATCGGGGCCGGCCGCCTGGCTCAAACCCCCGGACCTGGATCGATGACCCCCGACTTTCAGCGCATTGGCCGCCTGCCGCCCTACGTCTTCGAGCAAGTGAACAAGCTGAAGGCGAGCGCGCGGGCACGGGGCGCGGACATCATCGATCTCGGCATGGGCAATCCCGACCTGCCGGTGCCCCAGCACATCGTGGACAAGCTGGTCGAGACGGTGAAGAAGCCGCGGACCAACCGCTATTCCACCTCGCGCGGGATCCCCGGGCTCCGGCGCGCCATGGCCGCCTATTACCAGCGCCGCTTCGGGGTGAAGCTCGATCCCGAGACCGAGATCGTGGCCACGCTCGGCTCGAAGGAAGGCTTTGCCAATCTCGCCCAGGCGATCACGAGCCCGGGCGATGTCGTGCTCGTGCCCAATCCGAGCTATCCGATCCACGCCTATGGCTTCATCATCGCGGGCGCGGCCATCCGCTACCTGCCGAGCATGGACCAGTCCCGCTATTTCCAGGAACTGACGCTGGCGATGGAGAACACGCGCCCGCAACCCTCCGTGCTCGTCGTGAACTACCCGTCCAATCCGACGGCGCAGGTGGTCGATCTCGACTTCTACATAGAGCTCGTCGCCTTCGCCAAGAAGCACGAGCTGTTCCTCCTGTCCGACCTCGCCTATTCGGAGATCTTCTTCGGCGACAAGGCGCCGCCCTCGATCCTCGAGGTGCCCGGGGCCAAGGATGTGGCGGTGGAGGTCAACTCTTTGTCGAAGACCTATTCGATGGCGGGCCTGCGCGTGGGCTTTGCCGCCGGCAATCGCGATCTCATCGCCGCGCTCACCCGCATCAAGTCCTATCTCGACTATGGCGCCTACACGCCGATCCAGGTCGCCGCCTCCGCCGCTCTGAACGGCCCGCAGGACTGCGTGGACGAGGCGCGCGCCATCTACAAGGCCCGGCGCGACTGCCTCGTGGGGTCGATGGCGCGGGCGGGCTGGGAGATCCCGAGCCCGGCGGCCTCGATGTTCGCCTGGGCGCCCGTGCCGCACCAGTATGCCCATCTCGGCTCGCTCGAATTCTCGAAGCTGCTCCTCACCGAGGCCGAGGTGGCGGTGTCGCCCGGCGTCGGCTTCGGCGACCATGGCGAGGGCTATGTCCGCATCGCGCTCGTCGAGAACGAGCAGCGCATCAAGCAGGCGGCGCGGAACGTCAAGCGCTTCCTTCAGCGCTCGAACGAGATCCTCGGCGAGTCGGAGCGCCAGGCCGCCTCATGAGTGCGCCCCTGCGGATCGGACTGGCCGGCCTTGGAACGGTGGGCGCGGGCGTCGTCCGCCTGCTGAAGGATCGCGGCCCGGCCCTCGCCGAGCGCTGCGGGCGGCGCATCGAGATCGCGGCCGTCAGCGCCCGCGACCCCTCGCGCGACCGGGGCATCGACCTCTCGGGGATCGACTTCGTCGAGACGGCGGTCGGCCTCGCCGCGCGCGAGGATGTCGACGTGGTGGTCGAGCTCATCGGCGGGGCGGGGGGCGCTGCGCGCGCGCTCGTGGAGGCAGCGCTCGGCGCCGGCAAGTCCGTCGTCACCGGCAACAAGGCGCTGATCGCCGAGGCGGGCGGAACCCTCGCCCCGCTCGCCGAGGCCCATCGGGTGCATCTGCGCTACGAGGCGGCGGTGGGCGGGGGCATTCCCGTCATCAAGGCGCTGTCCGAGGGGCTTGCGGCCAACCGCATCCGCACCGTGCGCGGCATCCTCAACGGCACCTCCAATTACATCCTGACACGGATGGAAGAGGGCGGGACGAGCTTTGCGAGCGCCCTCGCCGACGCGCAGGCGAAGGGCTATGCCGAGGCCGATCCCACCTTCGACATCGACGGCACCGACGCCGCCCACAAGCTCGCGATCCTCGCAAGCCTCGCCTTCGGCGTCGTGCCCGCGCCGCATGCGGTCCACAAGGAGGGGCTCGCGGGCCTCACCGATCTCGACATCTCGGCAGCGAGGGCCTTCGGCTATTCGATGAAGCTGCTCGCCGTCGCCGAGGAGACGCCGGACGGGCTGCTCCAGCGCGTCCATCCCGCGCTCGTGCCGGCCGACAGCCCGCTCGCCGCGGTGCGCGAGACCGAGAACGCCATCACGATCGAGGGCGACTATGTCGGACGGTCGGTCATCCAGGGCCTCGGGGCCGGGGCGGGGCCTACGGCCTCGGCGGTGGTCGCCGACCTTCTGGACATCGCCCGCGGCGTGCCGCCCGCGCCGGTATTCGGGCGCTTCTTCCCGCGCCTCGCCGAGGCGCGGCCCGCCCGGCTCGCCGCGCGGCAGGGGGGCTATTTCCTGCGCCTCAAGGTTCAGGACCGTCCCCGGGTGATGGCGGCGGTGGCCGACACGCTGGGCGATGCGGAGGTCTCGATCGACCAGATGCACCAGCCCCACCATGTGCCCAACACGCCGGTCTCGATCGTCCTCACCACCTATGACACCGACGAGGCCGTGATGGCGGCGGCGGTCGAGCGGCTCGCCCGGCACCCCGCCCTCATCGAGGCGCCGCGCCTCATCCGCATCGAGGCCTGAGGCCGTCCCGGTCCGGCGCCCCGTCCCCCATCCCAAAAAGATGGCATGTGCGCTTGCGAAAGGGCTAGATTGCGCGCGCTGCAGCATTCAAGAGGGAGTAGCAGGGCATGCAGGATGTGACCGCGCTCGAGCGCAAGCTCACGCTCGAACTCGTGCGGGTGACCGAAGCCGCCGCGCTGGCTTCGGCCCAATGGGTCGGCAAGGGGCACGAGAAGGCGGCCGACCATGCCGCCGTGGAAGCCATGCGCGCCGCGCTCAACGGCATCGACATCGACGGCACGGTGGTGATCGGCGAGGGCGAACGCGACGAGGCGCCCATGCTCTTCATCGGCGAGAAGGTGGGGACCGGCAAGGGCCCCAAGGTGGACATCGCGCTCGATCCGCTCGAGGGCACGACGCTCACCGCCAAGGCCATGCCCAACGCGCTCACCGTGGTCGCCATCGCCGAGGGCGGAAGCCTCCTCCACGCGCCGGACGTCTACATGGACAAGATCGCCATCGGCGGCGGCTATCCGGCGGGCACGGTGCATCTCGATCGTCCGGTCAAGGACAATCTCGAAAGCCTGGCCAAGGCGAAGGGCGTGCGTATCAAGGAACTCGGCGTGTGCATCCTCGACCGGGAGCGTCACCTCCAGCTCATCTCGGATGTGCGCGAGGCAGGTGCCCGCGTCTACCTCATTCCGGACGGTGACATCGCCGGGGTCATCCATTGCTCGGACCCCGCCACCGGCATCGACATGTATGTGGGACAGGGCGGGGCGCCCGAGGGTGTGCTCGCCGCGGCGGCGCTGCGCTGCATCGGCGGCCAGATGGAAGGCCGGCTCTATTTCCGCACCGACGAGGAGCGCGAGCGCGCCGCCCGCGCCGGCATCGAGGATCTCGACCGCGTCTATGCGATGGAGGAGATGGCGAGCGGGGACGTCATGTTCGCGGCGACCGGCGTCACCAATGGCAGCATGCTCGAGGGCATCCACCTCAAGGGCAGCTTCGTCACGAGCCATTCGGTGGTGATGCGCTCGAAGACACGCACGGTGCGCTGGATCAAGGCGAGCCACGTGCGCGAACGCAAGGGCCATTGAGGCACCGGCCCGGCCGGGCCGCTGGACTTGGGGCGCCGGCTTTGCTATCCCCACGGCTCCCTTGGGGCGTATAGCTCAGTTGGTAGAGCAGCTGACTCTTAATCAGCGGGTCCATGGTTCGAGTCCATGTACGCCCACCAAGGATTTCCTCGATCGACACGGCGGCGGCGGCCGCATCATCGGGCGCGGGGGCGCCGGTCCCGAAGGCCCCAGGCCTTCGCGAGGGCCTTCTGTGTCCGGATGTACCAGTCGAGAAAGGCCGCATCGTCCTTGCGGCCGCTTTCGAGCCAGTGCGAGATCGCGCTGATGGCGAGATCGGCCGTCGCATAGGCGCTGAGCTCGCGGGCGAGGGCGCCTTCGCCGGGCGCATCGGCGCGCAGGGCCGCGAGCGTGTCCCGCGCCACGCGCTCGCGGATCGCATCCACGTGATGGCGGTATTCCGGATCGTGCGCCGCATGGCGGAACAGCATGATGAAGCCGCCCGGATCCTCCCGCGCGACCTCGAGGACGCGGCGCATGCGGGAGCCGGCGCCGTCCCAGGGCTCGTCCTGGAGGGCGAGAAGGCGCTCGCGCATGCGCGTGAGGATGGCCTCGATGACCGCCTGTTTCGAGCCGAAGGCGCGATAGAAGACGATCCGGTTGGCGCCGATCTCGGCCGCCACCTCCTCGAGCGTCACCTGGCGCAGGCCCGTGCGCGCGAAGACGGTGGCGATCTGCGTCATCAGGCCGTCCCGGCGCCGGTCCCGCGGGCTCGGAGAGGCGTCGCGCCCGTGCGCGCGGGGGGCGGCGGCGCGCCGCGGGCTCACCGCCGGTGATCCTTGAGGAAGGCCCAGAACAGCTCGGGCGCGGACACGTCCTGCGTCTTGGGTCCGGAGACGCTCTCCTCGACCATCGGCCAGCCATGGCCATGGCCGTCGAGCCGGTAGAAGGCGACCGGGGCGGCCCCCTCCCAGCGGGCTTCGAGGACGCGCGTGCCGTCCCCGGGGTCCCGGTCGGGAAGAAGGGTCACGCGGGGCTCGCCCGCGCAGGCGTTCACGCGGCACCAGTAGGCGATGGTTTCCTCCGCCGGCAGACCCATCTCGTTGCCGTCCCAGGGCATCAGCGGATCGAGCGTGCCGAGCGCGATGAGGATGGGCATGGGGCGCGCCGGGGGCGGGCCCGCCGCCAGCACGCGGGGCTCGATCGACACCATGATGGCGGTGCCCGCGATGCGCTCCGGCATCGCATGGGCGAGCGCATAGCTCATCGACCCCCCATTCGATCCGCCCACGACATAGATGCGCGCGGGATCGGTGAGGCCGTCGGCGACGAGCCGGTCGAACATGGCGCCGAAGAAGGCGAAATCCTTCGCGCCCTCCGCGCCGATGCGGCTTCCGGCCGACCGTCCGTCCGGGTCCCAGTTCCAGCCATTGCGCAGGCCCGAGGGGTAGACGATGACGACCCCCTCGCGCGCGCCCATCGGCGTGAAATCCGTCTTGTAGTGCATCTGAAGGCCGCTCGTCGCAGCGCCCCCGTGCAGCGCGAACAGCGTCGGCGCGGGCCCCGTGAGCCCCTCGGGCACGAAGACGAAGAACTCGCGCTCCTGATCCTCGACGCTCAGTATACGGCGCTCGAGACTTGCGGGCACCGTGAGCTCCCCCTGACCGGGGAGGCTGGGCGCCGCCGCCGCGCCGCCCTCGGCGAAGCGCCGCGCAAGGGCCTTTCGCCGCTCGGCCGCGCTCTCGAGAATGGAAGCGCGCGTTGCGATCTCGTCCGCCGTCAGCGGCGCAAGGACGGCCTCGAGGCTCGCCTCCCGTGCCGGATCGGCGAGCGCCGGATGGAGGAGGAGGCCCGCCCCGACGACGAAGGCCGGCGCCATGGGCCGGAAAACCCGCAAGCCCATCCGATCCTCCTCCCCCTTTTCTGCCTGCCGTCGAGCCTAGACCTGCAACACGCGTGTTGCAAGCGGTCTTCCGCCGGAACGTTCGCGGCGCCCGTGCGTTGCGCAGACATCGGGGCGGCTTCCTGTCGCGCGCCCCGGCGTCACATGAGCGGACATCGGCGACCCCGTGCCTGCCCTCCGGCCGGCGCGGACGGGGAGGTGAGCATGCCGGCACGGACAGTTTTCAGACGCTCCGCACTCCTTCTGTGTGCCGGCGCCCTCGCGCTCCCCGGCCTTGCGCGCGGGCAGGCGGATGAAATCGTCGTTCAGGCCCGCAAGCGGGCCGAAAGCCTCCAGAACATTCCGGTCTCGGGCAGCGTCCTCGGCGAGCAGGACCTTCAGGACATCGGCGGCATCACCGATGCCGTTCAGCTCGCGGACTATGTGACCGCGCTCCAGGTGGACGAAGAGGGGAACGCGGAATATTTCATCCGTGGCGCGGGCTCGGGCCGCAATCCGCTCGCCGATTCCGCGACGAGCCAGCTCCTCAACGGCGCCAATACGGCGGGCGGTTTCGGCGGGCGCGCCTTCCAGTCGATCGACAATTTCGACGCGCGGCAGATCGAGGTCTACCGGGGCGCGCAAGGCGCTCTCTATGGCCGATCGGCGGTCGGCGGCGTCGTCAATGTGGTGAGCCAGGAGCCGAAGGACCGCTTCGAATACGGCGGGCTGCTGTCTTACGATTTCGAGCGCGAGCAGTATCGCATCGAGGGCATCGTCAATCAGCCCCTGATCGAGAACCGCCTCTTCGCCCGTCTCGGCGTCCAGGTCTTCAACGAGGAGGGGCTCTACACCAATTCGGTCCCCTTCCTCGGCATCGGGGAGGAGCCGGGACGGCCGATCGAGCGGTACGGGGTACGCGGAGGATTGCGCTGGCTCATCGACACGCGCACCGATGCGACGATGTTCGTCACCTTCGAGGATTTCGCCTTCGACAATCTCCTCAATGCCCGCGCGGCCTCGGTTCAGGGCGAGCCGATCGCCACGGGGGCGGGGGTTCGGCCGGACGGCACGCCCTTCCCCGGTCCGCAGACGCCCTTTCCTCCGCCCGAGGGCGACGTCTTCGATCAGCACATGGACACGCCCGGCTGGTTCGACCAGGAGCTGTTCAACGTCTTCCTTCAGGTGAACCGCGACCTCGACTTCGCGACGCTCGCCTCGATCACCAACTGGCGCTATCGCACCTATGACTTCCTTCTCGATGTGGACACGGGTTATGTGGGCGGACCGCCCAATGTGATGGGCGGGAACGACTGCCGGCGGACGGATCTCTCCCCCGCCTTCGGGCCGGGGCTCGCGGGATCGCTCCAGCCCTTCACGACCATGCAGTGCGAGTCGAAGACCAGCTCCGACTCCTCGATCCTCACCCAGGAATTCCGCCTCGTGAGCTCGGCCCCCGGACCGTTCCAATGGCTCGCCGGGGTGGATTACCGCTGGTTCCAGAACCCGATCATCAGCGAGCAGTTCGGCTTCTCGCAGACCCCGCTCGTGGGCCCGCAGGCACCCATCATCGCCAATCCCCGTCTCGACATCGACCAGGAGAACCACGAGTTCGGGCTCTTCGGCAGCCTCGGCTACGAATTCATCCCAACACTGACGGTCTCGGCGAGCGCCCGCTACAGCTACATCGACAAGGCCTACACCCAGACCGTCACCTCGAACGATCCGGACAAGCCCGATCTGACCGCGCCGGGCTTCGATCGCGGCCTCGTCTTCCAGAACGTCTCTCCCTCGCTGGCGCTGACCTGGGAGCCGGCGAACCAGATCCTCGCCTATGCCTCCTGGGCGCAGGCCTTCCGCGCGGGCGGGTTCAACCGGACCACGGGCACCTCGACGGCGGCGGGCGGATCGGAGATCATCCGCGCGACCTTCGACGAGGAGCTCGCCAACTCCTATGAGCTCGGCGTGAAGGGCACGCTGCCGATGCGGGAGGGCACCTTCCGCTATGCGGTGGCGGCCTTCTACGTCTTCTACAACGGGGTGCTGCAGAACGCGACGGCGACACAGTCCTCGCTCGCCGATGATCCGGATGCGGACGCTGCCTTCTTCCAGCCCAACAATCTCGCCAATGTGGGCGATGCCTATGTGCGGGGCGTCGAGGCGGAGCTCGGCGGCACGCTGCGCGATGTTCTGGGCAGCGGGGGCCGTCTCAACTGGTCGGGCGGCATTGCCTTCTCCGAATCCCGCATCACCGATCTGAGCACGGGCATCCGGCCCGACCGGATCGATGATCATCTTGCGGAGCTTCCGCAATGGACCTGGAACGGCAATTTCACCTATCGCCGTCCAATGCCCTTCTTCGAGACTGCGGGGCTCGGCCTCTTCGCCAACACCAATTTCGCCTATGAGACGGGCCGTCATCAGCAGGGACAGGAGAAGCGGGGCAATCTCAAGCGCTGGAATGCGCGCCTGGGCGTCGAGGGCGAGCGCTATGGCGCCCGCTGGCAGCTCGTTGCCTTCTTCGACAATGTCTTCGATGTTCAGTACCAGCGCGCGAATGTGACCTGCAATCAGGGGCCCGCCTTCGGCCAGACCCCCTGCTTCTACGCCAATGACCGCGCCACCTGGGGGTTGCGTCTGAGCTTCCGCGGGGATTGATCAGGGTTGACGCTGGTAGAGAACCGGGAATGTTAATGGCCGCATAATGCGTTTTATAGCCCAATTCACTCCCAAGAAGATCTGATAAAAGAGTGATCATGATACATTTCTGATATTATGGCACGTCTATCAGATCGTATATACATTCATACCAAGCATTTATATTTCAGAAGTTGGTTGAAATGGCGATTCAGTTCGCGAAGAAGCGAAATTATCACTGATAAACTACTATGAAATGATATTAGTCTGTTTACTCAATTCGATCTCCGCGAGAGAAGAATATAGATTTTTTCAAAACTCGATATAGGAACACTAAAAGGTCAATTTAGAATAAGCTAAAAGCGGCATAATATGGAAAGTAACATATGGAGTGGATACATATATTTGTTGTCATTATGATACAGTAGGAATATGATCTTGGATCAAAATGATATTGATCGATCATGGTGTCCCATAGGTCACACCATCTGTGAATCAACGAGGATTTGATATTTAAAACCGCTCCCGGGTTGCGTTCGAATTCGTGTCAATTGACAATCGACCAGTCCACAGGCGCGAAGGGCTGGAGAGCTCGTGCGTGCGCCAGGAAGAGCGGGAGAGCCGCGCCACATGGGAGGGGCGCGGGTTCCGACCGAGACCAGTGACCATGCGAGGAAAGCGCATCCGGACCCTCCGGGTGCGAACGGGGAGGCTTTGTCGATGCAAACGAACAGACCGCAGTACATGCGCTCGTCCGCGCTCTGGGTGGTTGGCGCCGTCGCCGCCGGAGCGGTGCTTGCCCCCGCCGCCGTGCTGGCGCAGGCGGATGAAATCGTCGTTCAGGCCCGGAAGCGGGCCGAAAGCCTTCAGAACATTCCGGTGTCGGGCAGTGTGCTGGGCGAACAGGCGATCCAGGATATTGGGGGCATCATCGATCCCGTGCAGCTCGGCGAGTACCTCACTGCCGTACAGGTCGATGAAGAGGGTAATGCGGAATATTTCATCCGGGGCGCGGGCTCGGGCCGCAATCCGCTCGCCGATTCGGCCACCACTCAGTTGCGCAACGGCGCCAACACGGCCGGCGGCTTTGGCGGCCGGGCGTTCCAGAACATCGACCAGTTCGATACCAAACAGATCGAGGTCTATCGTGGGGCCCAGGGCGCGCTCTATGGCCGGTCGGCCGTGGGTGGCGTTATCAACGTCGTCAATCAGGAGCCCATGGACATTTTCGAGTATCGCGGCCTCGCCGACTACAACGTGGAGCGGGAGAGGTACCGCGGCGAAGCCATCGTCAATGTCCCGCTCGTCGACAACAGGCTCTTCTTCAGAGGCGGCGTGCAGTTTCTGGACGATGGGGGCCTTTGGGAAAACCGGTTACCGCTTTTCAACATCGACGAGGACAAGGCGCGCCACTTCCAGCGGACAGGCGGACGTGTGGGTCTTCGCTGGCTCATCAACGAGTCGATGGACGCGACGCTCTACCTGGACCATGAATCTGTGAATGCGCCGAGCCTTCTGAACAATCGGCAGGTGACGGTGGATGACGACAGGCTCGCCGGAGCGGGCGCCGGCGTCGTGCTCCCGGACGGCAGCCCGGCCCCCACGGCAATCTCATTCCCGATCGGCGGAGACTATTATGTTCAGCACCAGGACACGCCGGGCTCGTTCGACCAGGGGCTCACCAACCTGTTCCTTCAGGTCAATGCCGATCTGCCCTTCGCCACATTCACCTCGCTGACCAACATCCGGAACCGGACATACGATTTCCTGCTGGATGCTGACGCCAGCTATGTGGGCGGTCCGAGAAATGGCGGTGCCCGCTGCGCAGGCACCATGGCTGCCTCCGGTCGGACCACCCAGATGTGTGAGTCGAAGACGAATTCGGAGTCCTTCATCGGCACTCAGGAGTTCCGCCTCGTCAGTACGGCGGATGGCCCGTTCCAGTGGATCGCCGGTGTCGACTACCGCTGGTTCGAGAACCCGATCATCGACGAGCTCTTCGGCTTTCGCGAGGGCCCGGCCTCCTTCATCATCAACCGGCGGCACGACATCGATCAGAAGAATCAGGAGTACGGCGCCTTCGGCAGTCTGTCCTATGACATCACCGACGCGCTTCAGCTTGGGGCCAGCGTTCGGTACACCTATATCGACAAGGAGTATCAGCAGGTCACGACCTCCAACGATTCGATCACCCCTCCGGGCACGGTGGCGCTCGATCGCGATCAGGCGCTGATCTTCCGGAATCTGTCGCCCTCCGTGCACCTCTCCTATGATCTTGCCGGCGGACCCTTGGTCTATGTCTCCTGGGCGCAGGCCTTCCGCCCGGGCGGGTTCAATCGGACCCAGGGCGTCAGCAATGGCGGCGAGGTTGTCGGCTTCGAGTTCCAGGAGGAGCTGGCAAACTCCTATGAAGTGGGCGTCAAGGGCGACACGCGCTTTGACATCGGGCGCAGCCCCGGCACGTTCCGCTATTCCGTCTCCGCCTTCTACATCGATTACAACGGCGTCCTGCAGAATGCTGCTGCGACCACCAACGACCCCACGGCCGATCCCGATGCGGATGGAACCGGTGTCTCCCAGGCGAACAATCTTCTGAATGTCGGCGATGCCTGGGTGCGCGGGGTCGAGGCAGACCTTGGAGGTTCTGTCCGTGACTTCTTTGGGACTGGCGGCCGGCTCACCTGGCAGGGCGGCCTGAGCTTCTCCGAATCCAAGATCTACGAACTCTCGAGCTTTGCAGCGCCGACCCGTCAGGATGACCATCTCGCCGAACTGCCGCAATGGACGTGGAACGGCAACTTCACCTATCGCCGGCCGCTGCCTTTCTTCGAGAATACGGGGCTCGGCCTCTTTGCCAACACCAACTTCTCCTATGAGGTCGGCCGGCATCAGCAGGCCCAGGTGAAGCGGGGCAACACCCAGCGCTGGAACGCCCGGCTCGGCGTGGAAGGCGAGACCCATGGCGTCGGCTGGCAGCTTATCGGCTATATGGACAATGTCTTCGATGTCGAGTACCAGCGCGCCCGGGTCGCCAATGGCTGCAATCAGGGCGCGTTCGACGGGCCTCTCAATCCGGGCACCCTCGCGCCGAACGGAACCGGCCCGACCGCGCGCTGCGTGCGGGTGAACGACCGCGCCACCTGGGGTCTGCGGCTGACCTTCCGCGGGCAGTAGGCGCGAGCGTGGACCGGGGAGGCGGCCGACGCCTCCTCAGGAGCAATCCGAAAACGGCGGGGGCGGCAGCCGGCAGGCGCCGCCCCCGTCCTTATTAGGGGCCCGATTCGGGGCCCGATTTGGCGTCAGCCGGGATCGCTACCGAGATACTCGACGAATATCTGATTGATCGGATGGCTGTTCGACAGTCTCCAGCGACTGACGCGAGAGCAGCGCGAATTCTTCATTGGGAAAATGAACCGACGTCTCGACGCGAAAGCCTGGCGTTAACAGGCTCATATTTTCCATAATTTTTAAGTCTTTGGCAAAAAGACGAAAAAAAAGCGCGAAGTGACCTCTTCCGCATATCCCTTTCTGCAGCCCGACCCTCAATAGGGAGAACGGAGATTCTCCATTAAACATAAAGGCGCCGGCTAGATTACCTTCAAAAATATACAAAAGTATAATTTGTCAGCGCTGTCGTGTTATCATCGATTGTCGCATTGATATCACAGCCGATGTGGATTCGATCCTGAGACGTCGCCAGATTGTCGATAATGGTATTGCCCGGGGCCCGGGGGCTGTGTCATTAGGAATTGTGTTGGCCTGCGGAAAGGCCGGCGGGAGAATTGGGAGAAGGCGCCCTGCCCACAGAAAGAGGTCGTCGGTCGCGACCGACAGATTGGAACGGGGCCTTGTATCGCATCTGAACATCACGAGGCGGGCCGGAGCGATGGCTTTGGCACCGACGGGGAGGATTGTGTCATGTCCAAGACTCGGTTTCTGGGCTCGTCCGCGCTCTGGCTCATTGCCGGCGCCCTGCCGGCGGCCGCATTGATCCTGCCCTCGGGCGCGTTTGCACAGGGTGCGGATGAAATCGTCGTTCAGGCTCGCAAGCGGGCGGAAAGTCTTCAGAACATTCCGGTCTCGGGCTCGGTGCTCGGCCAGCAGGCCATCGAGGATTTCGGCGGCATCATCGATCCGGTCCAGCTCGGCGAGTACCTCACAGCCGTGCAGGTCGACGAAGAGGGAAATGCGGAGTATTTCATCCGTGGCGCGGGGTCAGGGCGGAACCCGCTCGCCGATTCCGCGACGAGCCAGCTCCGCAACGGCTCGAACACGGCCGGCGCCTTCGGCGGCCGGGCGTTCCAGAACATCGACCAGTTCGACACCAAGCAGATCGAGGTCTACAGAGGCGCGCAGGGCGCGCTCTATGGCCGGTCGGCGGTGGGCGGCGTCATCAACGTCGTCAACCAGGAGCCCAAGGACATCTTCGAATATTCCGGGCTCCTCTCCTACGATTTCGAGCGCAACCAGAGCCGTGCCGAAGCCATCGTGAACTACCCGCTCGTCGAGAACCGTCTCTTCTTCCGCGGCGGCATTCAGCTCAATGACGACAAGGGTCTTTACGAGAACAAGGTGCCTCTCTTCGGCATCGACGAGGACCATGCGCGGCAGTTCCAGCGCTCCGGCGGGCGCGCGGGCCTGCGGTGGCTCATCAATGAATCCATGGATGCGACGCTGTTCATCGACTACGAGTACACGAATTCGCCGAGCCTCCTGAACGACCGTCAGGCGGTTCACCGCGACGATTTCATCAGCTCGGGGACGGGCTCAGTCGATCCGGACGGGAATCCGCTTCCTAACAACACGGCGATCAAATTTCCGTATCCGGACGGAGACATGTACAGCCAGCATCAGGATACGCCCGGATCGTTCGACCAGGGTCTGCTCAATGCATTCCTTCAAGTGAATGCCGATCTCGGCTTCGCCACCTTCGCCTCCATCACGAATGTCCGCAACCAGACTTATGACTTCCTCCTCGATGCGGACGGCACCTATGTCGGCGCCCCGCGTCTTGCCGGCGCCTTCTGTGCGGGCACGATGCTGCAGGCGGGCACCGTCACCCAGATGTGCGTGTCGAAGACCAACTCGGAATCCTTCATCGCCACGCAGGAGTTTCGGCTCGTCAGCGCGACCGACGGGCCGCTGAACTGGCTGGCGGGTGTCGATTTCCGCTTCGTCCAGAACCCGATCATCGACGATCTCTTCGGCTTCCGCGAAGTGCCGGTGATGGCGGGTCCCGTCTACACCTTCATCAACCGCCGCCACGACATCGATCAGGAAAACAAGGAGTTCGGGATTTTCGGCAGCCTTGGCTACGACATCTCCTCCGCGCTCCAGCTCGGTGCCAGCGTCCGCTACACCTATATCGACAAGGAATATCAACAGCTCACGACGTCCAACGACCTCGTGAACATTCTCGCCGGCGCTCCGCCCGCGATCGACCGAGATGTCGGGCTGGTCTTCCAGAACCTGTCACCCTCCGTCCACCTCACCTACAAGTTCGACAGCGGGCTGCTCGCTTACGTGTCCTGGGCCCAGGCCTTCCGGCCGGGCGGCTTCAACCGGACCTTTGGCACCTCCACCGCGGCGACAGGATCGGAAACCGTCCTGCCGCAGTTCGACCAGGAACTGGCGAACTCCTACGAAATCGGGTTCAAGGACGATTTCCTGCTTGATTTCGGCAGCTTCCGCTATTCGGCCTCGATCTTCCGTGTCGAGTACAACGGCGTCCTTCAGAACGCTGGTGGCGTCGCCAACGACCAGGCCTCCGATCCGGATGCGGACGATTCGACCTTTGTCTCGCAGGCCAACAATCTGTTGAACGTCGGTGATGCCTATGTCCACGGAGCGGAAGTCGATCTCGGTGGGACCGTGCGCGACCTTCTGGGCACGGGCGGGCGCCTCGTCTGGCAGGGCGGGCTCAGCTTCTCGGAATCCAAGATCCACAAGCTGTCGAGCCTGTCGCGGGCGAGCCGTATCGACGATCATCTGGCCGAGCTGCCACTCTGGACCTGGAACGGCAATTTCACCTATCGCCGGCCGCTGCCCTTCTTCGAAAATTCCGGGCTCGGCTTCTTCGCCAACACCAACTTCTCCTACGAGGTGGGGCGGCATCAGCAGGCTCAGCAGAAGCGGGGGAACACCCAGCGCTGGAATGCGCGGCTCGGCATCGAGGGCGAGAACCTCGGCACGAGCTGGCAGGCTGTCGCCTTCTTCAACAATGTGTTCGATGTCGAGTATGAGCGGGCCCGGCTTACCTGCGCGAACTCCGCCGGCAGCCGGTGTTACCGCGCCAATGAGCGGGCGACCTGGGGACTGCGCCTGAGCTTCAAGCGGGACTGACGCAGGCCCCCGCGGCCCGGCAAGAAGAGGGGCGGGTCCTGGGGCACGGTGCCGGCTGGCACCGTGCCCTTTTTCCTGCGTGCGGCGGGCGGATGCCGGTATGTCCCAGAGCTGCGCCTGACGGTCCGCGGCGGCGAGGCCTGCTGAGGGCGCGGCTCCCCGTCCATCGCCCGTGCCGCCGTGCGCGGCGGGCGCGTCCTCTCCCGCAGGGGGCGGCCCGGGGGTCTCGCGCCGCCTACTTCTGGCTGGCACCGGGAGGGCGGGGCGATCTTCGGCCGGCTCGGGTCGTTGAACGCCGACCATTGTCTGATTTGTCCACTCACCCGGACAGCAGGTCCGTCAAGACAAGGGATCATCTTAATAGTTCTGTCGATACATCGATCGGAGCTTCTTTTCCTGCGGCGCGGCGGATGCCTCAGAAGGCGTTCGGTGGTTTGGCAGAAATCTGCCGGCACTGGCGGGATCAGCTCCTTATTTTCCCGTAATGAAATCAGAGTGGCGTTCATAACTCACAGGACAATACACATTTTGTCACATAGACCATAATCTGGAAAAAGAAAAAACAACGCAAAAACTCAAAAAGCACCGACGAGATCGTCGTGCAGGCCCGGAAGCGGGCGGAAAGCCTGCAGAACATTCCCGTCTCCGGCAATGTCGTGTCCCAGCAGGAGATCAACGATTTCGGCGGCATCGTCGATGATCTTCAGCTCGGGGAATATCTCGTCGGCGTCACCGTCGACGAAGAGGGGAACGCGGAATATTTCATTCGTGGCGCCGGTACGGGACGGAACCCGCAGGCGGCCTCGGCCACCAACCAGCTTCGCAATGGCGCGGAAGTCGCCGGCGGCTTCGGTGGCCGCGCCTTCGAGCGGATGGACAATTTCGACGTCCGCCAGGTGGAAGTCTATCGCGGGGCGCAAGGCTCTCTCTACGGCCGGAATGCCGTGGGCGGGGTCATCAATACGGTCAACAACGAGCCCGACGAAAAGTTCATGTATCGTCTCGTCAACAGCTATGACTTTCACCGCGAAGAGGTCCGTGGCGATTACATCCTGAACCAGCCGATCACGGACACGCTGTACTTCCGCGGCGGTTTCAGCTTCGAGAACGAGGAGAAAGGGGTCTTCTACAACGACTTCCTCGACGAGCCGTTCAGCACGACCAATTTCTGGGGCGCGCGCGTCTCGCTCAAGGGCCTCCATGACGGCTGGGACTGGATGGCGATGATCGACTACGGCGAGTCCGGGTTCAGTTCCTATCTGAGCACCCGCCGCGCATCGATCGACAGTTCGTTCACGACCTGCACCGGCGCAGTCGATGTGGACGGAAACCCGCTGCCGGCCCAGTGCCAGCTGCCGAACGGACAGAACAACCCGTTCCTGCAGGGCTTCGACACGCCCGGCTACTACTTCGAGCACACCTTCAACGCGCTGGTGCGGGCCAATTTCGATCTGCCCTTCGCCACGCTCACCTCGATCACGAACGTCCGTGACCGGATCTATGAGTTCGGCTTCGATCAGGACCTGACCTTCGTCGGCGGCCGTACGGGGCTCATGTCCGCTCAGTGCGGCGTGATGAGCGTGGCCACCATGATGTGCGCGCGGGACGACGCCACCGAGACCTTCATGGTGAGCCAGGAGTTCCGCCTCGTCAGCCCGGCGGAGAACCGCATCCAGTGGCTCGTGGGGACGGATGCCCGCTACCTCACGAATCCGACCTTCACGGACAATTACGGCTTCATCGAAACGCCCATGTCCGACACCACGAACAACACGACCTGGGACGTGACGCAGGATCAGGTGGCGTTCGGGGTCTATGGCAGCGTCGGCTTTGATCTCCTCGAGAGGCTGAACGTCGCCTTCGCCCTGCGGGGCAGTGTGGAGCGGGTCTCCGTCCTGTCCATCATCCGGGACAGCGAAACTCTGGGATCAGGTCCAGGTCCCGATCTCGTGATCGACGACGCGACCTGGTACCACAACGTGTCCCCTTCGGCGACGCTCACCTATGATTTCGACGACTTCCTCGTCTTCGCCTCCTGGGCGCAGGCGTTCCGCTCGGGTGGCTATAACCGCATCTATGGCGATGCCACGCTCAACATGATCACCTTCGAGGTGGATCCCTCCTTCGACGAGGAGCTCGCGAATTCCTACGAGCTCGGCATCAAGGGCGAAACGCCGTTCTCCGGCGTGTTCGGGGAAGGCAACTTCCGCTGGGCGGTGAACGCCTATTACGTCACCTACAATGGCGCGCTCCGGAACGTGTCCATCGTGTTCGACGATCCGGAGGCCGATCCGATGGACCCCGACGCGAGCGATTTCGCGATCGGCGGGCTCATCAATGGCGGGGACGCCTATGTCCAGGGCATCGAGGCCGATCTCGGCGGCGCCTTCCGCGATCCGTTCGATCTCGGCGGCCGGATCACCTGGCAGGGCGGAGTGACCTATGCGGAGTCCAAATACACCTCCGGCCTCCTCGAGGGGCGGGAACTCGACTTCGTGAACCCCTGGACCTATCAGGCGAACATCACCTATCGCCGCTCGCTGCCATTCTTCGAGAACACCGGCCTCGGTCTCTTCTTCAACACCAACTTCAAATACGAGATCGATACCGACAACACGCGGGCCGACGACCGTCAGGGCACGGACACGCGCAAGCGCTGGAACGCCCGCCTCGGCGTCGAGGGCGAGAACTGGGGCCATGGCTGGCAGCTCCAGACCTTCTGGAACAACGTCTTCGACGTCGACTATGAGCGCAGCCGCGCCAATTTCGGCACGGCCGAACTCTTCAACACCTTCGAATCGCGCTCCTCGGTCGGCGTGCGGCTGAGCATCACGGGAGGCGACGACTACTGATCCCGGCTCCGGCCGGCGGCTCACCCCGCCGGGCGGGCCGTTCGAGCTTCGTCCCGCAGGACTTTGCGTTCTTTCGCCTGCGGGGCGCCTCCCCCGGGGGGGGGGGGGG
>JACAEB010000082.1 GCA_013389075.1 Alphaproteobacteria bacterium | reverse complement strand
GCGTCCCCGCGCTCGACCCCGCCCGCGCGGCCGAAGCGGCCCGCGCCGTGCTGGTGGCGGCCGCCTTCTTCGAGGACCGCCGGCTTCCGGACGCCGGCGGGGGTCTTCCCGATCCGGCCCCGGCCCTCGCGGAGGGCGGCGATCTCGTCCTCTACGGGACCTTTCTCGCCGAAGGCTTCGGCGCGGCGCTGGTGGGCGGGGGGCCGCTCGAGCGTCCGAGCCTCCTGCGCCTCGGCGAGGACCGGCAGGGCCTGCGCCTCGTCGAGATCACCGGCGGCACGGCGGTGGTGGAGGGGGCGTCGGGGCGGGTGGTCCTGCGCCTGCCGGGCGAGGACCGCTGACCGGGGTCCCGGACGCGCGAGACAGGCCGCCATCACTCGCAATGCTTGAATTCTCGGGCCGGCACGGTAGAAGAAAGGCGAAGCTGTCGAGGGAGAGGGCGAATGAACACCGAAGTGATGGCCAATGCGGTCGTGGCCGATGACGGCCGCATTCCGCGCATTCTCGACCTCGAACTCCTCGATCAGGAGCCGCACCGCGTCTTCCGCCAGCTCCGTCCGCTCTACCCGTGCGTCGAGGCGGAATTCGGGACGCTGATCGTGCTGCGCTCGCGGGACGTCGAGGCTCTCTTCACCGATCCGCGCACCCGCCAGTTCGAGACCGAGCCGATGGCGCTGCGGGGGATCACCGAGGGCCCGCTCTACGACATCTTCCGCTACGGCATGGTGTTCTCGAACGGGGCGGTCCACCAGCGCCGGCGCGCGCCGCTCGCGCGGGCCTTCGCCCACCGCATGATGGAGGCGATGCGCCCCACCGTCGCCGCGCTCGCCAACCGGCTCATCGACGAGGTGAAGGCCGATGGCGAGATGGATCTGCTCGAGCACTATTCGGCCACCATCCCCGCCCACACGGTCTGCTCGATCCTCGGCGTTCCGGAGGAGGACATTCCGCACTTCTTCGGCTGGGCGAAGTCCACCGCGCGCGGCATCAGCTGGTTCCGCGACGAGGATTTCCCGGAGATCAACCGCACCGCCGGCGAGATGATCGACTATGTGGCGCGCACGCTGGACGACCGTCGCAAGGCGCCGCGCGAGGACTTCCTCACCCAGTATGTGAAGATGACCGAGGAGGCGGGCGAGCTCAGCCCCGAGGAGATCGTGATCCAGATCGCGGGGCTCATCCTCGCGGGCAGCGACACGACGCGCACGGGCATCACCGCCACCCTCTCCCTGCTTCTTCAGCACAAGGAGCAATGGAAGGCCGTCCTCGCCGACGAGAGCCTCCTGTCCGCCGCCGTCAACGAGGGCATCCGCTTCGATCCGCCCGTGGGCGCGGTGCCGCGCGTGACGCTCGAACCGGTGGAGCTCGACGGCTACACCATCAATCCCGGTCAGGTGATCCTGCTCTCGCTCGTCTCCTCGCTGCGCGACCCGGCGGCCTATTCCGATCCCGAGCGCTTCGACATCTCGCGCACGGATCATCCGCGCTGGCACCTCGCCTTCGGCTCGGGGCCGCACCGCTGCATCGGCGAGGCGCTCGCCCGCGTCGAGATGGAGGAAGCGCTGCGGGCGCTCGGCCGCCGACTGCCCGGGCTCGAGATTGTCGGCGCGCCGCCCAAGGTCACCGGCCACAACACGCTGCGCAAGATCGACCAGATGCGGGTCGGCTGGACCCGCTGAGGCGCCGAGCTCCCGCCCCGCCCGCATGGCTCGGGCGGCCGGCAGCGTTTCCTCCCCGAGAGCGGCCGGCGGGCCGCCCGGCCGCCCGAGAGCGGCGACAGGGAGGGACGGGACATGACCGGGTCACACGAACGGGGACGGCTGCGGACCAGCGCCGCCCTTTCAGCGCTTCTGAGCCTTGGCTGGCTCTCCGGCGCCTTTGCGGGCGAGGTCGAGATCCTGCGCGACACCGACGGGGTTCCGCACATCTATGCCGGGAGCCGCACCGATGCCGCCTATGCGCTCGCCTGGGCGCAGGCCGAGGACAATCTGCCCGACATACTGCGCTTCGTGACCGAGGCGCGGGGCAGGGCCGCCGAGGCCTTCGGTGGAGAAGGCGCCATCGCCTCCGATCTCCTGATCCGGCAGTTCGGCCTTCCGCCGATCGCCGACCGCCTCTATGCGGAGACCGATCCGGACCAGCGGGCCGAGCAGGAGGCCTTCGCCGCCGGCATCAATGCCTGGCTCACGGCCCATCCGGAGCAGAAGCCCGCCTGGTTCGACCGGATGACGGGCCTCGACCTCACGCGCCTGTCGAAATTCTATCAGGTGAGCCAGCAGGTTCAGGGGACCGCGCGCGCCGAGCTGCGGCGGGGCCTCGGCCGGGCGCCGGCCGCGGAGGCCGATCCGGGCGGCCAGTCCAACATGTGGGTCGTCGCCCCCTCGCGCACCAAGGGGGGCGAGACCTTTCTTGTCGCCGATCCGCATCTGCCCTGGTCGGGCCGCACGCGCTGGTGGGAACACCAGGTCACGATCGGCGAGCGCTGGTCCTATGGCGCTGCCTTCTTCGGCTCGCTCTGGCCCGGCATCGGCTTCACGCAGGACCTCGCCTGGGCCTCCACCAACAACGCGCCCGACAATGCCGATGTCTACCGGATCCGTCTGCACCCGGAGGATGACGGGCTCTACTTCTTCGAGGGGGACTGGCGGCCGGTGATCCAGCGCACCGAGACGATCGCGGTGAAGGGAGAGCCGTCGCGGGAGGTGGTGATCCGCGCGACCCATCACGGTCCCATCGTTCACGAGGACCGGGCGCGACGGCAGGCCTATGCGGTCCGCGTGGCAGGGCTCGAGGCGGTCGATCTCGGTCGGCTGGCAAGGCCCTATTTCGAGGCGCGCGACGTCCACGACATGCATCGCAGCAACCGGTTCGGCGATCACTACATGTGGCACCGCACCGGCGCCGACCGGCACGGCAACATCGCCTATTTCTTCTTTCTCGCCGTCAACGAGCGCGACGATGCCTTCAACTGGTCGCTGCCGGTGGACGGCTCGATCGCCGCCACCGAATGGGGCCCGCCCATCGCCTGGGACGCGCTGCCCGTGATGATCAATCCGCCGTCCGGCTGGATCCAGAACTGCAACAATTCCGCCTACACCAGCACCGAACGAAGCCCGCTGCGGCCGGAGGATTTTCCCGCCCATCTCGCCGGCACCTCGACGCGCCTTTCGCCCTGGTCGCGGGGCTACCGGGCGAGCGAGCAGCTCGCCGCCAATGGCGCGCTCGAATTCTCCGACATGCTGGCCATGGCGCGCGACGTGAAGGCGGTCGCCGCCCCGCGCTACATCGCCGCGCTGGAAGAGGCGTATGCGGACGACCCCCCGCGGGGAGACGCGGCCCGTGCGCTCGACATCCTGCGGGCCTGGGATCTCGAGGCAAGTCTCGAAAATGTCGCGACACCCATCCTGACGACCTTCGTCGAGGTGGCGGGACCGATCGAAGTCATCGGCCGTCTTGCGCCTTCCGAGCGCCGGGCCCGCTTTGAGGAGGCGCTGGCGCTGATGACGGCGCGCTGGGGCGGCATCGCCATCCCGCAAGCGCGCGTGCACGGATCGTTGCGCGGGGACCTCTTCACGCCGCTTCCCGGCGCGGGCAACGAGAGCGCGAGGAACCCGTTCGTCACCCTGTTCATGGGGCATGCCCGCCGCCTTCAGGGCGATCGCTGGATCGCCGATGGCGGCAGCTCGTGGCAGATGGCCGTGCGCTACTGGCGGGGCGGGGTCGAGGCGCGCACGCTGCTGCCCTATGGCAACAGCGAAGATCCGGCCTCGCCGCATTATGACGACCAGGCGGCACTCTTCGCCTCGGGCGCGTTCAAGACGGCCCGCCTCACCCGCGCGGAGGTGGAAGAGGCGCTCGAGAGCCGCATCACGCTCACGGCGCCCTAGCGGCATCGGGCGGAAGGCGGGAGCTTGCCCCGATCCCCCGCCGGCGCTCACTCCGTACCCGGAGGGCTCCCCGCCCGCCACTCGGCGATGACGCGGTCGGCATGGCCGGGGGGGCGCGTGAAGCGGGCGAGCAGGCTGTAGAAGACCGGCACCACATAGAGCGTGAAGGCGGTCGCCACGAGAACGCCCCAGAAGATCACGAGACCGATGGTCTCGCGCCCTTCCGAGCCCGCGCCGCCGGCGAGGACGAGCGGCAGCGCGCCGATGGCCGTCGAAAGGCCCGTCATCAGGATGGGCCGGAGCCGTGTCGCCGCCGCCTCGAACAGAGCGTCCCGGATGGACAGGCCGCCCGCCCGGAGCTGGTTGGCGAATTCGACGATCAGGATGCCGTTCTTGGCCGCAAGCCCGATGAGGATGACGATGCCGATCTGACTGTAGGCATTGAGCGTGTTCCCCGCGAAATAGAGCCCGCCGAGCCCGCCCGCCACCGCGATCGGGACCGTCAGCATGATGATGAAGGGGTGCACGAAGCTCTCGAACTGCGCGGCGAGCACGAGGAACACGACCAGCAGCGCCAGCGCGAAGGTGAAGAGGAGGCTGCCGCTCGCCTCGCGGAAGTCGAGGCTTTCGCCCTTGTAGTCGACCTGCGCGCCGGGCGGCAGCTCGCGCCGCACGACGTCCTCGAGATAGTCGAGCGCCGACCCCAGCGCGCAGCCCTCGCCGAGGCTCGCTTCCAGGGTGACGGCGCGCACGCGGTTGTAGCGGTTGAGGGCGGTCGCTCCGCCCACCTCACGGACGTCCACGAGGTTGGACAGGGGCACGAGGAGGCCGGTGCGGTCCGAGCGCACATTGATGTTGGTGAGGTCCGAGGGCTCTCGGCGGCTGTCCTCCTCCATCTGCACGATCACGTCGCGTTCTTCGCCCTCGTTGATGAAGGTCGTGACGCGCCGCCCGCCGAGCAGGGTTTCGAGCGTGCGGCCAATCGATTCGACCGTGATGCCGAGATCGGCCGCGCGATCGAGATCGATCGAGACGCGGAACTGCGGCTTGGTCTCGCGATAGTCCGCCTGCATCGAGACGAGGCAGGGATTTTCCGCAGCCCGCGCCAGGATGAGGTCCCGCCATTGTCCGAGCGCCTCATAGCTCGGCCCGCCCAGCACGAACTGGACGGGCGCGCTGCTGCCGCCGCTGCCGCCGCTGAAGCCAGAGCGCACGACGCCCCGTCCGCGCACGCCGGGTATCGTCGAGATCTTGCGGTTGATCTCGGCCACGATCTCCTCGGTGGAGCGGATCCGGTCTCCCGGATCGGCGAGGGTGACGATGCCACCGAAGCTGTTGTACTCGGCCGTGAAGCCGAAGGAGTTCGGTACACGGATGAAGAAGATGCGTACCTCGCCGCTCTCGACATAGTCCATCATCATGCCGTGGACGATTTCCGCCTTCTCGACGGTGGTCTCGAAGCTCGCGCCCTCCGGCCCCTGGCCCACGAGCTGGAAGAGTCCCCGGTCCTCCTGCGGCGCGCGCTCGCGGGGAAGGGCGCCGAAGAACCAGACGGCGGCGGCGATCGTGCCCAGGAGGAAGAGCACCGAAAAGAGCGGATAGTCGACCACCGGCCGAAGGCTCGCCTGATAGCCCGAGGCGAGCCTCGTGAAGACGCTCTGCACGCCGCGCGCTATGAGAGGCTGGCGCTCGCGCTTCTTCAGCATGCGTCCGCACAGCGCCGCCGACAGGGTGAGCGCGACGAAGCTCGACAGGGCGACGGCGGTCGAGATGGCGACGCCGAGCTCGGTGAAGATGGGCCCGAGCGAGCCGCCGAGGAAGATGACGGGCGCGAAGACGGCGAGGATGACGGCGGTCGTCGCGATCACGGCGAAGCCCACCTGCCGCGTGCCGTTGTAGGCGGCGACCAGCGGTGGCTCGCCCTCGTCGATCCGGCGCTGCACGTTCTCCAGCACCACGATGGCATCGTCCACCACGAGCCCGACCGAGAGGACCAGCGCAAGAAGCGTCATCAGATTGATGGAGTAGCCAAGCGCGGCGAGGACGATGAAGGTGCCGATGAGGCAGACCGGGACCGTCAGTGCCGGGATGGCCGCCGTTCGGCCGCTGCCGAGGAAGAGGTAGATGACGAGGATGACGATGGCGAGCACATAGCCGAGCGTCAGATAGACCTCACGGATGGCTTCCTTGACATAGTCGGCCTCGTTGCGGCCCTCGAGGATCCGCATCCCTTCGGGCAGGCTGGGCTGGAGCTCGGCGACCAGGGTCTTGGCGGCCTCGGACATCTCGACGATGTTCGCCTTTGACTGGCGCTGGAGGCCGATACCCACCTGCGGGCCGAAGATGCCCTCGTTGTAGAACTTCTCCTCCTCCGCCCCGAGCTCGACCCGCGCGACGTCGCCGAGCCGGATCAGCGCGCCGTTGGGACCCACTCCGAGGACGAGGCGGCGGAACTCCTCGACTTCCGCATAGGGACGGTCCACGCGCACCGTGAAGCTCCGCGCGGTGGAATCGATGCTGCCGGCCGGCAGTTCGAGATTCTCCGAGCGCAGCGTCCGCTCCACATCGGTGACGGTCAGTCCGCGCGCGGTGAGCGCCTTGCGGTCGAGCCAGATGCGCATGGCATAGGTGGAGCCGAGGAGCCGCGCCCGCGCGACGCCGGGCAGCGTCGCGAACTGGTCGAGGAGGTAACGCTCGATATAGTCGCCGAGCGCCACGCGGTCGAGGACGCTCGAGGTGACCGGGATGATGATGCTGGGCCGGGCGTTCACGTCGAACTTGCCGACCTCGGGCGGGTCGGTGTCCGCAGGCAGATTGTCGGCGACGCGCGAGACGGCGTCGCGCACGTCGTTGGCGGCATCGTCGATGTTGCGCCAGAGCTCGAATTCGAGCGTCACGTCCGAGCGGCCGTCCCGGCTCGTCGAGCTGATGGACTTCACGCCCTCGATGCCGCCGACCGCGCCCTCGACGAGTTCGGTGATGCGCCGGTCGATGATCTCCGCCGAGGCGCCTCTGTAGACCGTCTCCACCGAGACGAAGGGCAGCTCGACGTCCGGGTTCTCCTGAAGGGGCAGCTCGAAATAGGAGAGGATGCCTAAGGCGACGATCAGCAGGCTGAGAACGGTGGCGAAGACCGGCCGCTTGACGGAGATGTCGGACAGGATCACGGAGCCTGCCCCCCGCCGCCGGGCGCTCCGCCGGGTGCGCCGCCTGGCGCCCCGCCGGGCGGTCGTCCGGCGT
>JACAEB010000081.1 GCA_013389075.1 Alphaproteobacteria bacterium | reverse complement strand
GGCGGGGCGGCGGGCATGAGCGGAGTGCTCCCGGCAGGCTGGACGTTGCAGGGGCAATCTCCATACTCTAGACGCTGGGGGCGGCCAAATCCGCCCCTCTTTCGCCGGAGCCTGCCCATGCCCTACGCCCCGCCCGTCCGCGATGTCCGCTTCGTGCTCGACCATGTCGTCGGCCTCTCCGCGCTCGAACGGGGCGGGGCCTTTCCCGACCTCTCGGGCGATCTCGTCGAGGCGGTGCTCGAGGGAGCGGGCCGGCTCTGCGCGGACGTCATCGCGCCGCTGAACCGCGTGGGCGACATGAACCCCGCCCGTCTCGGTGCGGACGGTGTCGAGGCGACCCCCGGGTTCGCCGAGGCCTACCGGGCCTTCGCCGAGGGCGGCTGGACGGCGCTGCCCTTCGATCCCGCCCATGGCGGGCAGGGCCTGCCGCGCACGCTCATGCTGGCGGTGCAGGAGTTCCTCCAGGGGTCGAACATGGCGCTCGGCCTCTGCCCGCTCCTCACCCAGGGCGCCATCGAAGCTCTGTCCGCCCACGGAACGAAAGCGCAGAAGGACCTCTATCTCGAGAAGCTGATCTCCGGCGCATGGACCGGGACGATGAACCTGACCGAGCCGCAGGCGGGTTCGGACGTGGGCGCGCTGCGCACGCGGGCGGTGCCGCGCGGCGATGGCACCTATGCCATCACCGGCACCAAGATCTACATCACCTGGGGCGATCACGACATGGCCGAGAACATCGTCCATCTCGTGCTCGCCCGCCTGCCGGACGCCCCCATCGGCACGAAGGGGATCTCGCTCTTCCTCGTGCCGAAATATCATGTGAAGGCGGACGGAACGCTCGGTGAGCGGAACGATGTCCGCTGCCTCTCGCTCGAGGAGAAGCTCGGCATCCATGGCAGCCCAACCTGCGTCATGGAGTTCGGCGGCGAGCGGGGCGGGGCCATCGGCACGCTGATCGGCGAGGAAAATCGCGGCATGGCCTGCATGTTCACGATGATGAACAATGCCCGCCTCAATGTCGGGGTGCAGGGGCTCGGTGTCGCCGAGCATGCCTTCCAGCTCGCGCTCGCCTTCGCCCAGGACCGCCGTCAGGGCAAGCCCTTCGGCCGCTCGCACAGCCAGGCGGAGATGGTGCCCATCTTCGAGCATCCCGACGTGCGCCGTATGCTGATGACCATGAAGAGCTCCATCGCCGCCATGCGCGCCGTCTGCTATGCGACCGCCATGGCCGCCGATCTCGCCCATGCGGGCGGGGACGAGGCGGAGCGCGCCGCCGCGCGGGCGCGCGAGGAGGTGCTGACGCCGATCGCCAAGGCCTGGGTCACCGATCTCGGGGTCGAGCTCACCTCCCTCGCCGTGCAGGTCTATGGCGGCATGGGCTATGTGGAGGAGACCGGCATCGCCCAGATGCTGCGCGATGCCCGCATCTGCCCCATCTACGAGGGAACGAACGGCATCCAGGCCATCGATCTCGCCACCCGCAAGCTCTCGCTCGAGGGCGGGCAGGCGCTCCGTGCACTGATTGCCGAGGCCGCGCAGGCGGGCGCCGCCCTCGAAGGCGAGGCCGATCCCGGTCTTGCCGCCGCGGGACGCGCGCTCGGCGAGGCGGCGGGGCGCGCCGACGACGTCGCCGGCTATTTTCTCGAGCGGCTGCGCCAGTCGCCCGACGACGTGCTGGCGGGGGCGACGCCCTTCCTGCGCCTGATGGGCGCGCTCACCGGCGGCGGGCTCCTAGCGCGGGGCCTCCTCGCGGCACGCAAGGCGGGGGCGGACGATCTGCCCGCGCGCATCGCGACCACGGTCTTCTTCTGCACCCAGCTCCTGCCGCCGGCCGCGGCCCAGGCGGACGCCGCCCGGGCGGGCGCGGACATCCTGTTCGCCCTCGGCGCCGACGATCTCGCCGCCTGAGGGTTTTCTCCGTTCCGAGAGGTTTTCATGCCCACCCATCCCGACGGCCGCCGGATCGACACCAAGGGGCTGTCCTATCCCTTCGACGGCGTGCCGGAGGAAGGCGAGGCGCGCGCGGTGGCGGAAGGGGTCTACTGGGTGCGCATGCCGCTGCCCTTCCACCTCGATCACATCAATCTCTGGATGATCGAGGACGGCGACGGCTGGACCATCGTGGACACGGGGCTGAAGAGCTCGAAGATCATCGCCGCCTGGGAGACGATCCTCGCCTCCGAGTTCGGCAAGCGCCCGATCAAGCGCGTCATCGTCACCCATCTGCACCCGGATCATGTGGGGCTCGCCGGCTGGTTCACGCAGACCTATGGCGTTCACCTCTGGATGTCGCGGACGGACTACCTCATGTGCCGGACGCTCTCGCTCGACACCGGGCGCGAGGCCCCGCCCGACGCCATCGGCTTCTATCGCGCGGCCGGCTATGGCGAGCCCGATCTCGACCGCTACCGCGAGCGCTTCGGCGGCTTCGGGCGCGGCATCCATCCGATGCCGGACAGTTTTCGCCGAATCGTGGACGGCGAGATCCTCGACATTGGCGGGCACTACTGGCAGGTGCTGATGGGCGCGGGTCATGCGCCCGAACATGCCTGCCTCTACTGCCCCGGGCTCAAGCTCCTCATCTCGGGCGATCAGGTGCTGCCGCGCATCTCGTCCAATGTCAGCGTCTTCCCCACCGAGCCCTTCGGCGATCCGCTCAAGGAATGGCTGCGCTCCTGCGCGCGCCTGCGCGAAATCCTGCCGGGCGACCTCCTCGTCCTGCCCGCGCACAACGAGCCGTTCTACGGTCTCCACCAGCGCCTCACCGCGCTCATCGACAATCACGAGGCGGCGCTGTCGCGCCTCCTGGCTCTCCTCGAGACGCCGGCGCGCGCGGTCGACTGCTTCTCGCCGCTCTTCAAGCGGACGGTCGGCCCCGACCTCCTCGGCATGGCGACGGGGGAGAGCCTTGCCCATCTCAACTGCCTCATCGGCCGGCGCCTCGTCACGCGCCGGCGCGATGCGGACGGCGTCGACTGGTACCAGCGGGCCGAACCCGAGCCGCGCGCGGCGCCGCTCACGGTCGGGCTCGCATGAGCGGGACGGAGGGGCGGATGATCCGGGAACGGACGATCTCTCGCGGACACACCCCGGCATGACCGCCGCGGCGCGCCGCCGGCGCCGCCTCGGCCCGCGATGAGGCGGGGACGATGAAGACGCTGCTCTTCACCCATCGGGCCTGTCTCGACCATGTGCCGCCGGCCGGCCATCCCGAGGCGCCCGCCCGGCTCGAGGCGGTGCTCGCGGCGCTCGAGGGCCCCGCCTTCGGAGGGCTC
>JACAEB010000033.1 GCA_013389075.1 Alphaproteobacteria bacterium | reverse complement strand
TGAGCTCGGCCATCGCGCCGGCGATGCGCTCGGCGCCCCGCCCGTCGATGAGCGCGCGGCCGCGCCGGCCCATGGCCGCCCGGTCCTGCGGCTTGTAGAGCAGCCAGGACACCGCCGCGCAGAGATTGTCCGTCTGCGCCGGATCGAACTGGTCGCAGGTCAGCCCGACGCCCGCATCGACGAGCGCGCTCGCCGAATCCGCATCGTCCGAGCTGCGCCCCAGATAGACCGCCGGCACGCCCGCGCGCGCGAGCTCGAAGGCCGTAACGCCATAGGCCGTCACGGCGAGGTCGACCTCGTGCATCAGCGGCACGAGGCTCGGCAGGGCCTGATGAACCTCCGCCGTCGGATCGAGCGCGAGGAGCCGCCGGCCGAGCTCGGCCCCATCGGCGACGCCGGGCCCGATCACGACGACCAGCGAGACCGCGAGCCCCTCGGCGGAGCGCAGCCGGCACAGCGCCTCGACCACCGGTCCCGTCCATCCCCCCGGATCGGACCCGCCCATGGTGACGAGGAGACGGGGCGTCCCCTCCCCCTTCGGCCGGCGCCAGCCGCGCGCGGCGGCTTCGGGGCGCGGGGCGGGCGCGAGCGGCACATAGGCCCAGTCCGCGATGCGCGTTCCGGTGAAGCCCGTCCAGTCGAGCTCGCCGACCTGCGGAACCGGCGGATAAATGGCCAGATCGGCCGCGAGGCGGCGCGGGCCGCCATCGTCGAGAACGACGATCCGTACACCGCTCTCCCGGCAGCGGCGGAGCGTGTCGGCGCCAAGATCGCCGCGCACATCCACGAGGCAGGCGAGCGGACGCAGCGCGCGGACGGCCTCCGCGAAGGCCTCGTCCTCGCCACGGGCGGCATCGAGCCGGATCACGGGAAAGCCCGCGCGGGCGATCGCCGCCTCGGTGGCGGCATCGGGCCGGACGAGAAAGCGCACGCCGAGCCCCTCGCGGTCGCGCAGCGCGCCGGCGATGGCAAGGCAGCGCGAGACATGTCCGAACCCCGTCCGCGCGCCGCCATCGCAGCGCACGAGAACCGTTCCGCTTACGTCCCGAAGGGACTTCTGCTTGACCATGGCATTGGCCTCCATAAGACGTGGGTCGGCGGCGAGGAGCCGCCCGACATCGGCGAGCGACAGCGCCCCGGCGGCCGCCCCAAGGCGCTGATGCAGGAGATCGAGAAAGGCGATGTCCGCCGGCGTATCGACCGTGATGCGCGCGCCGGTGAAGGCGTGGCCCGGCTCGGCATGGGTGCGCCAGATGCGCACGCGCTCGGGATGCAGCTTGAACCAGCCCGTCACATGCTCGCGCGCGACCGGATCGGTGCGCGCCTCGGTGAGGAGGATGTCGAGCCCGCGCCGGCTGAACGGGTCGATCCCTTCGTGGGCGGAGCGCTCGCCCTCCTTGAGAAGGACGAAATCGGCCTCGTCGGCGATCATCTCCTCGACCAGCCGGTCGATGACGGCGGGCTCGATGAGCGGTGCATCCCCCACGACGCGCACGAGAATCTCGGCGCGGGCCGCCTCGGCGGCGAGCGCGAAGCGGCCGAGCACGTCATCCTCCTCGCCGCGCACGCAGCCGATCCCGGCCTTTCGGGCGAAATCCGCCAGCGGATCATCCCCCTCCCCGGTCGTGGTGGCGAGAACGATCGCATCGAGCGTGCGGCAGCGGCGCAGCCGCTCCACGACGTGCCAGATGAGCGGACGGCCGGCGATGGGCAGCAGCATCTTGCCCGGCAGGCGCGAGGAGCCCATGCGCGCCTGGATGATGGCGGCGACGCGGGGACGGCTCATGGGCGCCAGCTCGCGCGGATCGACCGGAACGGACGGAGCCCGTCGGAGGGGTCGGCGCGCCAGACCCTCTCGGGCACTTCGTCCGCCGTCGGAGCCTTGACACCCGTCCCGTCGCAGGAATCCGACGTCGGGAAATCCTCGCCCCGGCGCAGCCGGCCGATGACGGCGCGCATCGCCCCGGGCAGCCAGCAATGGCCGGAGGCGAATTCGGCCCCCGCCCCTTCGAGATCGATGTGGAACTCGACCGCGCTCGCGCCCCAGCGGGCGACCGCCCGGTGGATCACGGCCGGATCGACCGAATGGTCCGACCAGCCGGACGGAAAGCCCGTGGCTTCCCTCAGCGTGCGGATGGCCGCGAGATTGGCGTCCCCGGGCGGCGTCGGATAGGCCGACACGCAGTGCAGGAACGTCACCTCCCGCGCGCCCGCCTTCACGACGACGTCGCGCGCGTGCAACACCTCCGCGAGCGTCGCCATGCCCGTCGAGAGGACGAGCGGCTTGCCCGTGCGCGCGACCTCGACGAGGAGATCGTCCCAGAGAAGCTCGTAGGAAGCCACCTTGTAGAAATCGACATGGGGCAGCAGCGTCTCGACCGCCTCGAGATAGAAGGGCGTGCAGGAAAAGGCGATGCCGCGCGAGCGCGAGCGCGCCGCAAGCTCGGGCAGGAAGGCCGGCGGCAGCTCCCAGGCCTTGCGGGCGCGGTGGCGCTCGCTGCGCGCGAGGATCTCGGGCGCGAACATCTCGTCCACGCGGAAAAGCTGGAACTTCGCGGCATCGGCGCCGATGTCGGCCGCCACGTCGATGAAGGCGAGGCATCGCTCGAGATCCGAGCTGTGATTGCTCGACACCTCCGCGATGAAAGTCGTCCGCTCCGCCATGGTTAACGAAACCTTCTGCTCCCTGTACGGATTAACGAACCGTTCAGGATCATTCCAGGAATGCTGACGAAAGAATTCGGTCTTGTGTTCCGGCCGGTAAGGCAGCCTTAACCGTGCCTGCGCCAATCATCGTGGGCGGATAAGGTAAATATTGCCCTGACGGAGGACCTGACCCCATGGCTCTCGCCCAAGCGAAGGAGGCGCCCCTCCGCCGGCATTCCGGTCCCTGCATCGATTCCGTCGCCGATTACGGCATCATCGACTGCGCGAGCTGCGGCTATCGCCATGTCCTGCCGCTGCCGGATCCGGCCGCCGCCGAAGCTCTCTATACGCATGACTACTACGGCAAGGAGAAGCCGGCCTATCTCGCCCATGCGAACGAGGATGCGGAGTGGCTGACGCTCCATTATGCCGACCGGCTTCGCATCGCCGAAAGCGCGCTCGCCGGGCACAAGGGCCGCCGCCTCCTCGATGTCGGCGCGGGACCTGGCTTCTTCGCCGCGCACGCGCTTTCGGCCGGCTACGACGTGACGGCCATCGAGCCCTCCGCCCAGGCGGCCGAGCATGGACGGTCCCTCGGTCTCGACATCCGCGAGGAAACCTATTCCGAGGCGCTCGCCGACACGCTCGGTCCGGTCGACGTCGTCCACATGATGAACGTCCTCGAACATGTTCCCGATCCGGACGAGCTCCTCGCCCGCGCCTTCGATCAGCTGCGCCCCGGCGGCGTCCTCATTGTCGGTGTGCCGAACGATTACAGCCCCTTCCAGACGACGCTGCGCCGCGCGCGCGATTTTCGTCCCTGGTGGGTCGCCCCGCCCCATCACCTCAACTATTTCGATTTCGCCTCGCTCTCGCGCCTCCTCGTGCGCACGGGCTTCGAGGTGGCCGAGCGCTATACGAGCTTCCCGATGGATCTCTTCCTCCTCCTCGGCGAGAACTACATCGAGGAGCCGGCCCGCGGGCGCGAGTGCCACGAGCGGCGCAAGGCGCTCGATCTCGACCTCGAGGCCGCCGGCCACGGCGCCGTCCGACGCGCCTTCTATGGCGCGCTCGCCGAAGCCGGGCTCGGCCGCGAAGCCATCCTGTTCGCGCGCAAGCCGCGGGCCCCGCACGGAGCCTGACCCATGGCCGCGCGCCCCGTCTTCATCCTCTCGAGCGGACGCTCCGGCTCGGCGAGCCTTGCAAGGCTCCTCGGCCGGCATGCCGAAATCGAGATGCATCATGAATATCTGTGCACGCACCTCCAGGAGGCCGGCGTCCGCTTCTATATGGGCCATGCCGACGCCGCCGCGACGCGGGCCGTCATCGACCGCCTCCATGGCGCCGCGCTCGCCTATGCCCGGACCCCGCTCTGGGGCGATTCCTCGAACAAGCTCTCCTGGGTCGCCCCGCTCCTCGTCGAGATGTTTCCGAACGCCCGCTTCGTCCATCTGATGCGTGACGGGCGCAAGGTCGCCGGCTCCTATGCGCGGAAACTGTCGGACGAGTGCTACGGCGATTACGAGACGGCCTGCCTCGCCGCCTGGGCCGCCGATCCCACCCTGCCGGCGCCCCCGCCCGAAAAGCGCTTCTGGTGGCCGCTGCCGCGACCCGGCCATCCGCTGGCGGAGCGCTTCTCCCGCTTCACGCAGTTCGAGCGCATCGCCTTTCACTGGGCCGAATGCAACGCCGTCGCCCTCGACGCGCTCGCGTCCGTTCCAGAGGAGCGCCGGCTCTCCCTGCGGCTCGAGGATCTGCGCGCCCATCCGCGCCATGTGCACGGGCTGCTCGACTTTCTCGGGCTCACGCCCATGGGGGACGAGTTCGCCCTTCTTCAGCGTCCGTTCAACGTGAACCGTCCGGAGGACCGCCCCCTCACGCCAGACGAGCTGCGGCGCTTCCTCGCCATTGCGGGGGAGATGATGGACCGGCTCGGCTACTCGGAAAGGGACGAATATGTCGTCGACTATGCCTGACACCACGCAAGGCAGCGCCGGCCTTTGTGATCTCTGCGGAGCGGACGCGCTCGAGCAGGTTTACCGGCCCGAGGGCTCGGCGCGGGGGCTCACCGTTCATCTGTGTACCCATTGCGGGCTCGTGCAGAGCCTGCCGCGCATCGACCATGCTCCGCGCCGGGCCGCCTCGGTCTCGTCCGGCGCCGACTGGGGCAATGTACGCTATGGCAAGGGCTTTCGCGCGGCCGTCGCCGTCGACCGTCTGCTGCCGCGCCTTTCGGGCCTTGACCGTCCGCGCGTCCTCGACGTCGGCGCGAGCCGCGGCGCCTTCATCGAGGCGTTCCGGACCGTGATGCCGCAGGCCGAGATCACCGCCGTCGAGCCGGATACGCGGGTCATCGGCGCCTATGGCGCGGACCCGTCCGTGACGACGATCCGGGAGCGGATCGAGGAGGTGCGCCTGCCCGAGGCGCAGTTCGACATCGTCCACAGCTGCCATACGCTCGAGCATCTCCGCTCGCCCGCGGACACGATGCGCGATCACTGGCGCGTGCTGAAGCCGGGCGGGCTCCTCTTCGCCGAGGTACCGAGCCTTGCCTTCCTCGATGCGCCCGACATCGTCTAGGAATGGTTCATCGACAAGCATCTCTACCATTTCTCCTACGAGACCATGCTCGCGCTTCTGCACGGCACGGGCTTCCGGCCCCTGCGTCTCGCCGATCCGCGGGACACGGAGAATCTCACCTTCCTCGCCGTGAAGGCCCAGAAGCCGGCAAAGGTCGAGCCCAACGAGGCGGCCGTGGGCGCGGCCCGCCGCATCATCGGCCGCTATCGCCAGAAGCTCGCGAAAAACCGCGCGGCCCTGCGGGACGTGGTGACGGTGATCCGCGAGATCGCCGGCCCCCGGCCCGTCATCTGGGGCGCGGGGCGCCTGTTCGATGCGCTCGTCCTTCATGGCGGGCTCGATCCCGCGCGCTGCGCGGGCGTGATCGACCGGCATCTCTCCGCCTATGTGAGCGAGCGGCACGGCGTTCCCCTGCGCGCGCCCGACGCCCTGCCCGAACTCGCCGCGAGCGGGGTGATCATCATGTCACGGAGCTTCGCGAGCGAGATCGAGCGGGAGATCGACTCCATCATGCCCGGCCTGCCGCGCGCGCGCTTTGCCGATCTCTTCGAACACGCGACAGCCGGCCCCTCGCCGCTGCGGGCCATTCTGGGAGTCTGAGCCATGTCGAGCCCCGGTCCTCTTCTTCAGGCCACAGCGCCGGATGCGCGCAAGCTCTCCTTTCGGGGCGAGCATCTGCGGCGCCTGTCGGTCCTCGCGCGCTACGCGCTCGAGATCCGCCGCCTCGCCCTCGTCGGCATCTATCATGCCGGCAGCGGCCACCCCGGCGGATCGCTCTCCTGCGCCGACATCCTCGCGGCGCTCTACGGCGCCGAGCTCGCCATCGTGCCAGGCGAGGAAAGCGATCCGCACCGGGACCGGTTTGTCCTTTCCAAGGGTCACGCCGCCCCCGCGCTCTATGCCGCCTGGGCTGCCTGCGGCTATATCGAGAAGGAAGCCGTCCGCTCGCTGCGCAAGCTCGCAAGCCCCTATCAGGGCCACCCGCATGTGAAGGACACCCCGCTCGCCGAGACCAGCACGGGCTCGCTCGGACAGGGCTTCTCGGTCGCCATCGGCATGGCGCTGGGCCTCAGACACCTCAAGTCGCCCGCGCGCGTCTATACGCTCCTGGGCGATGGCGAGCTTCAGGAAGGGCAGGTCTGGGAGGGCGCGATGTTCGCGGCCCACCGGGGCCTTGGCAATCTCCTCGCCATCATCGACTACAACAAGATGCAGAGCGATGATCTGAACGCGAACATTCTCGGCCTCGAGCCGCTCGCGGAGAAGTGGCGCGCCTTCGGCTGGAACGTTCAGGAGATCGACGGCCACGACCTGTCGGCCATTCTGGAAGCCTTCCAGCGCGCCAGCCAGGCGACCGGACAACCCAGCGTCATCATCGCCCACACGCGCAAGGGCCGCGGCGTCGCCTTCATGGAAGGCAAGCCTGCCTGGCATGGCAGCGTGAAGCTGAAGGACGCCGAAATTCAAACCGCGCTCGCCGGCCTCGGCCTCGGCGAAAGCGAAATCGGGAGCTATCTCAATGGCAGCATTGGCTGAAAGCGGGCCGAGCCTGATCGGCGCGAGCGGCGACACGCTCCGCGAGGCGTTCGGCAGGGCCATCGCCCGTCTGGGGACGGAGGATCCGCGCATCGTGGTGCTCGACGCCGATGTCGCCGGCGGCACGGGCACGCACCATTTCCGAGCCGGCCTGCCGGACCGCTTCTACCAGTTCGGCATCGCCGAACAGAACATGATGTCGGCGGCGGGCGGACTTGCGGCGGTCGGCCTCGTGCCCTTCGTCACCACCTTCGCGGTTTTCTGTCTGCGCGCGCTCGAGCAGGCGCGCCTCTCGATCGCCTATGCGGGACGCAATGTGAAGATCGTGGCGAGTCATCCGGGGCTCGATGTGGGCCCCGACGGGGGCTCGGCCCAGGCGCTCGAGGATCTCGCGGCCTTCCGCGCCCTGCCCGGCATGACGGTCATCTCGCCCGCCGACCCCATCGAGATGGCGCGGGCGACCGAGGCGGTCGCCGCCTTCGAGGGGCCCGTCTACATGCGGACGGGCCGCAGCCCGGCCCGCCGGCTGTTCGCGGACGACCATGTATTCGTGATCGGCAAGGGCCAGATCCTCCGTGAGGGGACGGATGTGACGCTGATCGCCTGCGGCGTCGAGGTCGCCCGCGCGCTCGATGCGGCGGAGCTGCTCGCGGGAGGCGGCATCTCCGCCCGCGTCGTCAACATGCCCACAATCAAGCCGATCGATGCCGCCCTCGTCGCCGACTGTGCCGAGCGCACCGGCGCCATCGTGACGGCGGAGGACCATTCGGTCCATGGCGGGCTCGGCGGCGCCGTGTCCGAATGTCTCGCGCAGTCGCGGCCCGTTCCTGTCGAGTTCGTGGGCGTCCGCGACTGCTTCGGCCGCTCCGGCGAGCCCGAGGAACTCGCCGAGGCCTACGGCCTCACCGCGCCCCATATCGCGGCCGCCGCCCGTCGAGCCATCGCGCGCAAGGGAGAGACCCGATGAGCGAACTTCTCCTCAGGGGGCGGAGCGCCTTCGTCAGCGGCGGCAGCCGCGGCATCGGCAAGGCCATCGTCCGGGCCCTCGCGGAGGCCGGCGCCTCCGTCGCCTTCACCTATCAGACGCAGGTCAATGCGGCCGTCGCGATCGAACGCGAGCTGCGCGAAGCGGGCCACTCGGTGCTCGCGCTGAGGATGGATGTCCGCGACCGCGTGAGCGTGCGCGAGGCACTGGCCGAGGCCTCCGGCGCCTTTGGCGATCCGGGCGTGCTCGTCAACAATGCGGGCATCAACCGCCCGACCGATTTCGACCGCATCACCGATGGCGACTGGGACGAGATCCTCGCCGTCAATCTCAAGGGGCCGTTCATCCTCTCGCAGGAAGCACTCCCCCATCTCGAGCGCGCCGGCAAGGGCAGCATCATCCATATCGGCTCCGTGAGCGGACAATATGGCGGCCCGCGCACGGCCCATTACGCCGCGAGCAAGGCGGGGCTCATCTCGCTCGCCCAGGTGATCGCGCGCTTTTGCGCCGCCCGTGGCATCCGTTCGAACACGGTCGCGGCCGGCCTCATCGCCTCGGAGATGGCCGAGGCGGGCCTTGCCAATGCCGCCGTCCAGAAGGCCGCCGAGAGCATCCTCCTCAAGCGGCTCGGCACGCAGGCGGAAGTTGCCGACGCCGTCGTCTTCCTCGCCTCCGACCGCTCGAGCTACATCACCGGCCAGGTCATCAACGTGAACGGAGGGCTCTATTTTTGAGCGCGCCCCGGACGATCCTCATCATCTCCGGCGGGGTCGAGGCCCTGCCCGGCATCGAGCGCGCCCGCGCGCTCGGCTTCCGCGTCGCGGTGAGCGACGGCAATCCGCGAGCCCCCGGTGCGGCGCTCGCCGACCACTTCCTCGAGGCGAGCACCTATGATCCGGCCGCGACGGCCGCCGCCGCGCAAGGGCTGGTCGCGGCCGGCGTCCGGCTCTGCGGTGTCCTGAGCGTCGGCGCCGACGTTCCGGTGACGGTCGCGACGGTGGCCCAGCGGCTCGGCCTGCCGGGGCTCGACCTCGAGACGGCCCGGATCTGTGCCGACAAGCTCGCCATGAAGCGGCATTTCGAGAAGGCGGGCGTGCCCGTTCCCTGGTTCGCGCCCGTCGCCACCCGCCGCGATCTTGCGATAGCGCTTGCGGAGCGCGGACGCACGCTCGTGCTCAAGCCGGTCGACAGCCGGGGCAGCCGGGGCGTGATACGCGTCACGGCGCGGACGGATCTTGCCTGGGCGCTCGCCGAGGCGCTGTCCTACTCGCCCTCGAAGCGCCTCCTGGTCGAGGACTACATTCCAGGGGCCCAGATCAGCACCGAGAGCCTCATCATCGAGGGCCGGACGCTGACGCCCGGCTTCTCGGACCGCAATTACGAGAGGCTCGGCGAGTTCGGTCCCTTCTTCGTCGAGGATGGCGGCGATCTGCCGAGCCGCCTTCCCCCCGCCCGTCAGGAGGCCATCCGCAGGCTGATCGAGGAGACGGCAACGGCGCTCGGCATGCGCTCGGGCACGCTCAAGGGCGACGTCGTCTGGGACAACGCCTCGGACCGGCCGCTGATCATCGAGGTCGCCCCGCGCCTCAGCGGGGGCTATTTCTGCAGCCACGAGATCCCGCTCAACACGGGCGTCGACTTCCTGGGCATCGCGATCCGCCTCGCGGCCGGCGAAAGCGTGGACCCGTCCGAGGGCGCCGTCCGCTTCCAGCGGCACGTCTGCCAGCGTTATGCCTTCGTCCCGCCCGGCCGGGTCGTCCACATAGCCGGGCTCGCCGAGGCGCGGGGCCTTCCGGGCGTCGAGGCCGTCATGCTGCATGTCGCCCCCGGCGACATCATCCGACCGACGACGAACACCACCTCCCGCGCGGCCATGGTCATCGCCACGGGTGAGGACAGAGCGTCCGCCGAGGCCAACGCCCGCGCCGCGCTCGCCCGGCTCACGGTCGAGATCGCTCCGGAAACGGAACAACGGAAGGCAGCTTCGGGCTGACGTCCTCATGCTGAGCGTCTTCGCGCTGTTCCACCTCAATCTCGCCTTCTCCTCCATCGAGGAGGAGGATCGGGGCCGCGTGATCGACCGCTGCTACTGGCCGCTGCTGCGGCTCGCGGACCGGCTGGGCGCGCCACTCGCGCTCGAGGCGACCGTCTTCACGCTGGACGAGATCGCCGCGCGCGATCCCGCCTGGATCGCCGAGCTCCGCAGGCTGATGGCTCTGGGGCGGGTCGAGTTCGTGGGCTCGGGGCAGGGTCAGGTGATCGGGCCGCTCGTCCCCGCGAGCGTCCTCGAGGCCAATCTCGGCCTCGGCCAGGCGGGCTACCGCCGCCATCTGGGCGGGACGCCGGAGCTCGCACTCGTGAACGAACAGGCCGTCTCGGCCGGCCTCGTCGAGCCGTATGCGGCGGCGGGCTTTGAGGCAATTCTCACCGATTTCGACGGCACGGCGTGCCACCATCCGGAATGGAGCCGCGCCCTGCGCTATCTGCCCCAGCGCGCTCAGGGTACGGAGGGCTCCATCGAGCTCGTCTGGCTCTCCGCACTTGCCTTCCAGCGCGTCCAGCGTTTCGTTCATGGCGAGTGCGACCTCGCCGATCTCCTGGACTTCGTCGCGCGCCACAAGGGCACCACCCCGCGCGCGCTCGCGCTCTACGGCAACGATGCCGAGGTGTTCGACTATCGCCCCGGCCGCTTCACCACGGAGGCCAAGCTCGCAGGGCGCAGCGAGTGGGACCGGCTCGAGGAGGCCTTCCGCGCCATCCTGGCGCTGCCGGACGTCCGCTTCGTCCGCCCCTCGGATGTCCGTGGGCTGCGCACCGAGCCCGGCGCGGGGCAGGTGCTCACGCTCGGCACGCCCGCCTGTCCCGTGCCGGTCAAGAAGCAGCACAAGTACAACATCACCCGCTGGGCCGTGACGGGGCGCGACGATCTCGCGCTCAACAGCGCCTGCTGGCGCCATCTGAGGACGCTCGAGGCCGATCCCCAGAGGCGCGACTGGCGAACGGCGCCCGAGGCCTGGACGCGGCTTCTCGCCTTCTGGGCATCCGATGCGCGGACCCATATCACCGAGCGCCGCTGGCGGCGGCTCCGGGCCGCCATCGCCGAGGAGGTGGCCCCGCCCGCCCCGGCTCTCGCCGCGCCGCATCTCCAGCGTCTCCACCTTGCTCCGGAGGCGGATGGTCGCTTCCTCACGCTTCAGACCGACGCCGCCCGCGTGCGGCTGAACCTGCGGCGGGGCCTTGCCATCGACCGGCTCTGGCTTGACCCTGCGCAGAACGCCGCGCCCGTCGGCACGCTGGCCCATGGCTATTACGAGGATATCGGCCTTGCCGCCGACTGGTACACGGGCACGGTCGTCTACGACATGCCGCTGAGGCCCAAGCTCACCGACCTTGTCCCGGTGACCCCGAGCCTGTTCCGGGACGGGGCCACGGGCGCCCTCGAGGTTTCGGCGCGGATCGACACGCCCCTCGGACCCATCGACAAGGTGCTGCGCCTCGAAGCCGATCGGCCCGAGCTTAAGTGCCGCTTAACCATGAACTGGGAAGAATGGCCGCACGGGTCGCTCCGGCTCGGGAACATCACGCTCGTCCCGCACGCCTTCGACCCCGAGACGCTTTTCTACCGGACGCATCTTGGCGGCCGCGCACCGGAAACCTTCCTGCTGAAGGACGAGACGGTCGAGCACGGTGCCCCGGTTTCCTTCCTCGTCTCAGCGACGACGGGGCTGGGGATGACGGACGGAACGGTTGAACTGGGCGATGCGCAGACCATCGTCCGTGTGACGACAGACATGGCGGTGAGTGCCCTCCTGGGACTGATCACCCACCGCCCCGTGGATGGGACCTTCTTCTGCCGCCTCGCCCTGTCGGCGATGGAGCTGGACGAAACCCGCAGAGCCGAGGAAACGCATCATGGCCCCCGCGACTTCGCCTTCGCCATCAGCGCCTGACGCCGCCGCCCCGGTGGCGCGCCGCTGGGACATGAAGGCCTTCGAAAGCCTCATCGCCACGCGCGACTTCGCCGCGCCCTGGATGGACCTCAACGACAAGGTCATCATGGTGACGGGCGGCACGGGCTCGTTCGGCCACGCCTTCGTCGAGACCGTCGCCCGGCGCTACAAGCCGAGAAAGCTCATCGTCTTCTCGCGCGACGAGCTCAAGCAGTATGAGATGGCCCAGCGCTTCCCGCAGGACCGCTACCCGTTCATGCGCTATTTCATCGGCGATGTCCGCAACCGCGACCGGCTGGAGCTGGCCATGCGGGGCGTCGACTTCGTCATCCATGCCGCCGCGATGAAGCAGGTGCCCACCGCCGAATACAATCCGTTCGAATGCATCCATACGAATGTTCTGGGTGCCGAGAATGTGGTGACGGCGGCGATCCGCCAGAACGTGAAGCGCGTCGTGGCGCTCTCGACCGACAAGGCGGCCAACCCCATCAACCTCTACGGGGCCTCCAAGCTCGCCTCGGACAAGATCTTCGTGGCCGGCAACAATCTCGCCGGCGCCGACGGCCCGCGCTACTGCGTCGTCCGCTACGGCAATGTGGCGGGCTCGCGCGGCTCGGTCCTGCCCTTCTTCCTCAAGCTGATCGAGGACGGCACCGACAGCCTGCCGATCACCGACCAGCGGATGACGCGCTTCTGGATCACGCTCCAGCAGGGCGTCGATTTCGTCCTGTCGAGCCTTGCGCTCATGCGCGGGGGCGAGATCTTCGTGCCGAAGATCCCCTCCATGCGGATCACCGAGCTTGCGTCCCTCGTCGCCCCGGACCTGCCGCAGCGCGTGGTCGGCATCCGCCCCGGCGAGAAGCTGCACGAGATCATGGTGCCCGCGGACGATGGCCGCATGACGCTCGAGCTCGACGACCGCTATGTCATCACCCCTGCCTTCAACGGCTGGTCGCGCGAGCCCTATCTCGCCAATGGCGCGCACATGGTGGAGCCGGGCTTTGCCTATGCGAGCGACACCAATCCCGAGCGTCTCGACGCGCGGGCGCTTCAGGAGCTCCTCGCGCGCAGCTTCGGCTGACGGTACACGGATGAACGCCCCGAGCCCCATTCCCTTCCTGCCCTATGCGCGCCAGAGCGTGGACGAGAGCGACATCGCCGCCGTCACCGCCGTCCTGCGCGGCGACTATCTGACGACGGGGCCCGAGGTCGAGGCCTTCGAGGCGGCTCTTTGCGGGGTCACGGGCGCGCCCCGCGCCATCGCCTGCTCCAACGGCACCGCCGCGCTGCACCTCGCCGCCCGCGCGCTCGGCATCGGGCCGGGCCAGTCCGTCATCGTCCCGAGCATCACCTTTCTCGCCACCGCCAATGCGCCCGCGCTCGAGGGCGCCGACGTCGTCTTCGCCGACGTGGATACGGCCAGCGGGCTGATGACGCCGCAGACGCTGATCGACGCGCTCGCGCGCGCGCCCTCGCGGCCGAGCGCGGTGTTCAACGTCCATCTGGCCGGACAGGCGGGCGATGTCGCGGGGATCGCCGAAGTCGCGCGCGGCGCGGGCCTTGCCATCGTCGAGGACGCCGCCCATGCGCTCGGCGCACGCTATGCGGCCGGCCCCGGCGCCCGCCACCAGGTCGGCGCCTGCGATCATTGCGACCTCGTGACCTTCTCGTTCCACCCCACCAAGATCGCGACCATGGGCGAGGGCGGCGCCGTCACCACGCGCGACCCCGTCCTCGCCGCGCGCCTCAGGGACGACCGCTGCCACGGGCTCACGCGCGACCCCGCCCGCTTCGGGGAGGCGGCGCTTGCGCTCGGCATGGAGGGCCGCGTCAACCCCTGGTACTACGAGATGGCCGCGCCCGGGCTCAATTACCGGGCGAGCGATCTGCAATGCGCGCTCGGCCGCTCGCAGCTTCTGCGGCTCGCCGATTTCCTCGCGACGCGCCGGGCGCTCGCGACCGGCTACGACACCCGCCTTGCGCCGCTCGCCGAGATCGTCCGCCCACTGGCGCGCGTTCCGGGGGCGGAGTCGGCCTGGCATCTCTATGTGGTGCGGATCGATTTCGAGGCCGCGGGCCTCACGCGGGGTGCGGTGATGCGGGCCCTCGCCGCCCACGGCATCGGCACGCAGGTGCACTACATCCCCGTCCACCGGCAGCCCTACTACCGGGCCCGCGCCCCGCGCCTGCATCTTCCGGGGGCGGAGGCCTATTATGCCGAGTGCCTGAGCCTGCCCATGTGGTCGGGCCTCGGGGAGAGCGAGCTCGACCGCGTGGTCTGCGCCCTCGCCGACGCGCTGCGCTGAGCGCGGCTGCGCTTGTCGTGCCTTCGCTGCGTGCGCCGGTGACCAGGCGGTGACATCGCGAGCGCCTGAGGCCGGGGGGCGAGGCGTCGCGTGTGTGGCCTGGATGGCTTCGCTTCGCTCGCCATGACGTAGGGTTGGGAGGGGTCGGCGGGCGGACTCGTCCGAGTTTGCTCTATCCGCTGGCGGATGAAACATCCTTTGTCATCGCGAGCGCCGCAGGCGCGTGGCGATCCGGGCGGCGGGCGAAGCTGCCCGTGTTCGGCCTCGAAGGCGTAGCTGCGCTCGCCGTGACGGCCACCATGGGTGGTGGCACTGACGACCCAGAACGGGCGGCCTTCGGGCCGCCCGTTTCCGTCCGGAGAGACGTACGCGCTTACTGGAACAGGGAGAGGATGATCTGCGGCGACTGGTTGGCGATGGCGAGCGCCTGGACGCCGAGCTGCTGCTTCACCTGCAGGGCCTGCAGGCGCGCGCTCTCGGTGGCAAGGTCCGCGTCGACGAGATTGCCGACCCCCGCTGTGAGCGTGTCCTGAAGCTTGCCGACGAAGATGGCATGCGTCTCGATCTTCTTGGCGGCACTGCCGAGGCGCGCGAGCGCCGCGTTCGTATTGTCGAGGCTCGCGCCGACGAGGCCGAGCGCGGCGCTGGCCGCCGTCGCCGTCGTGACCGATGCCGTGCTCGCGAGGGTGATGATCGATCCGCTGACGGACAATGTCTCCGTCTCGATCGTGATGGCGTTCGCCGCATCCGCGTCGGCCAGCACCTCGATGCCCGGCGTGAGCGAGCCGTCGAGCAGGTTGGCGCCATCGAAGGTCGCATTGCTGATGATCGTGGAGACCTGCTCGAGCAGCGCCTGGAAATCCTCGTTCAGCGCATCGCGCGCGGCCGTGTCGAGCGAGGGGTCGATGGCGGCGACCGCCTTGGCCTTCATCTCGACGAGCAGGTCGGATACCGCCTCGCCCGCCGCCAGCGCCACATCGATGATGCTGACCGCGCGGCTGAGGCTCTGGCTCACCGCATCGAGCGCGCCGATATCGCCCCGCATGTTCTGGGCGATGGCATAGGTGGCGGCATTGTCCTTGGCCCCCGTGACCTTGAGGCCGGTGTTGATGCGGCTCTGGGTGACCTCGAGATCCATGTTGGTCCGGGTCAGATTCTGCAATGCGAGCATTGCCGACTTGTTGGTGTTGACCGACAGCGTCATGGTCCTCGACCTCCTCGAACGGACACCCCTGATGGGTGCGCTTTCGGACGGTCACATATCAACGGACGTGCCAGCCGGCCCGCCGAGATCAACGCATTGATTTTATTGGATTTTTCTGTTCATTGCCGCAGCGGGCGGCCCGCCGGGCCGGCAAGATTCACCCTGAGGCGGCAGCTCTTGCCGGGCGGGAACGGTCCCCGTCGGGCGCGATCAGGCGCGCTCGTCGACGAGATCGCCCTCCCGCAGACGGAAGAATTCGAGGAGCTTGAGGACCTCCTCGGGCGGCCATTGCTTGATGACCTCGCCCGACCGTGTGTCCACGGATCTGTAGATGAAGACGCCGGTGTCCGCGTCCGCCTCGATGGAGAGGCGCGAATTGGTGCCCAGCATCTCGTGCGTGATCTCGTTCAGCCTGTCCTCGAGGGACTTGACCGGCGAGACCGCCTTCTGGCTCTCGGCCGCCTGCGCGCGCTGGCGTTCGGCAAGAGCCACGGGCGGCTCGGGCGCGAGCGGACGGGGCTCGGCGATCCCTTCGGGCGCACGCTCCTCGCCGCCGGTCCCGCGGGGTGCGGGGGCAGGCCGGGGAACGGCGAGACGTGTATCGATCTCTGCGACCATGACACACAGGGCCGACGGAAACGGCTCTCCTCCTCACGATCAGGCCGCACCGCGCGGCCCGTTCGATGGACCCGGGGGGGGGGGGGGG